>CAXTUR010000107.1:0-1199 GCA_964247455.1 uncultured Acidobacteriaceae bacterium
GCGCGATAGAATCTGACGGGTATGGACCGAATGAAGATACGCAAAGCCGTTTTTCCCGCCGCCGGTATGGGGACGCGATTTCTGCCCGCCACCAAGGCCACGCCCAAGGAGATGTTGTGCCTGGTGGACAAGCCGCTGATCCAGTACGGGGTGGAGGAGGCGGTCGCGGCCGGCTGTACGGAGATCGTCATCGTCACGGGCCGTGGCAAGTCGACGATGGAGGACCACTTCGACAGCTCGCCTGAATTGGAGGCGTCGCTCGCGGCGAAGAACAAGACGGCGCTGCTGGAGGTGGCGCGGTCGGTGTCGAAGCTGGCCAAGATCGTGTATGTGCGGCAGCCGGAGGCGCTCGGCCTGGGCCATGCGGTGCTGATGGCGAAAGAGATTGTCGGCGATGAACCGTTCGCCGTGCTGTTGCCGGACGACATCGTGGACGCGGCCACGCCGTGCATGAAGCAGATGGTGGAGGCGTTTGAGGAGACGCAGGCCACGATCCTGGGGTCGGAGGTGGTGGAAGGACCGGCGATCTCGTCCTATGGCTGCCTGGATTGCTCCCCGGTTGAAGGGAAGCCGCGTTTGCTGGCCGTGCGCGACATGGTGGAGAAGCCGAAGTTCGAGGAAGCGCCGTCCAAGAACGCGATCATCGGGCGATACATTCTGACGCCACGTATCTTTGGCCTGATTGAGGCGCTTAAGCCAGGAGCGGGTGGGGAGTTGCAGCTGACGGACGCGATCAAGGCGCTGCTTCAATACGAGAAGGTGTACGGGTTTATATACGAAGGCAAGCGGCACGACGCGGGGGATAAACAGGGATTTCTACGAGCTACGGTGGAGCTGGCATTGAAGCGGGATGACCTGGGGCCGGCGTTCCGGGAGTGGCTGAAGGGCGTGGCACTGTAGACCGCGCGGCAAAGCAGATTCCCCTCGGGAATGACAACCAAAAAGGCAAGGACAACTACAAGCGCTCAGGGCAGAAGGCCGGATTTTGGCGCTTTACCGGCGTGGAGCCAGGCTAGGAGCTCGTCGAAGGCGGTGCCCACCTCGGCGGCGGTGAAGTTGCAGTGGCCGTCGTGGTGGACGTATTGCTGGACGATGTAATCGCCGAAGCCAGCCTGCTCAACGATATGCCCGTAGAGAGCGAGCGTGGTGCCGGGGATGAGCGGGTCGTAGGTCGTGTGGAGCGCGAGCATCGGTTTGGT
>CAXTUR010000107.1:1299-10424 GCA_964247455.1 uncultured Acidobacteriaceae bacterium
ACGAGCGGCGGGAGGAAGCCGGGAAAGTAGCTGTCGAAGGCGGCGCGGGCGGCGAAGCGGCGGGTAAAGGACTCGTACGTGGGCCCGACTGCGCCGCACAGGTCGAGGCCACCGGCGTAGGGCTTTGGATTGCGTTCGAGGGTGATGTCGGTGAGCAGGCCGCCCATGGAGCCACCCGCCACGATGGTTTCGGTGGGCTGGCCGTACTTTTTGAGGAAGTATTTGCGGAGGACTTCGGTCTCGGCGATGGCGGCGTCGAGCGCCCAGCCGGTGTCGGAGTAGCCGCTCTCGACGATGGCATAGCCGCGGTCGAAGAGGGGCCTGGTCTGCTCGTTCAGTGGCTGGGCGGCGCGGTAGGTAAAGGGCGTCTCGGAGTAGCCGTGATAGTAGACGACGAGGCTATGGTTCCATTTGGCGGGCACGTCGATGCGGTAGGCGGCGTGATCGAGCGTGCCGACCTCGACGGTGCCGATGTCGGTCTTGACGATCTCGGGCGCTTGGGCGGGAGCGAGACTGGCAAAGAGCAGCGCTGCGGGAAGCGAAAAAGGGAATCGCATGAACGGAGGATAGAGCAAAGCGGGTCGCGTGTCGCTCTTCGCCTCGCCCTGCGCAGGAGAGCGTAGGCTATGATTCTGGTGTTTACGGGGAGACGCAATGAGCGTGGCGGAGACGCGGCAGCAACTGGCGGAGTTTGCCATTCCGGGCGTGCTGGCGTTTGAAGAGACGGCGTCGGGTCTGGTGTATGCGTCGATCACCACGCACACGGCGACGGCGGCGGTGTTTCTGCAGGGAGCGCACCTGACACATTGGCAGCCCGCAGGGGCGGAGCCTGTGCTGTTTCTCAGCTCGCAGAGTGAGTTCGCTCCAGGAAAAGCGATCCGCGGCGGCGTGCCGATCGTCTTCCCGTGGTTCGCCAACGACAGCAAACAGGACCGGATCGACGGCAAACCCGGACCGTCGCACGGATTTGCGCGCACACAGGTGTGGACGCTCGCGTTTGCGGCATTGGTGGGCGAAGACGTTTCGTTGACGTGGACGCTTGGACCAATGCAGATCAGCCGGAAGCTGGGCTTTGACCGCTTTCGCGTGGTGTTGCAGATGACGATCGGGCGCGCCCTGACGCTGCGGATGACGGTAGGCAACGAGGCGGAGGAGCCGCTGGCGTTTGAGGAGGCGTTCCACAGTTATTTTGCCGTGTCCGATGTGCGGCGGGTGACGGTCACGGGGTTGGAGCCGGCCGGCTTTGTCGATAAGACGGCGAACTTTGCCGCCGGGCCGGCGGAGGAGAAGCCACTCGACTTCGGCGGGTTTACCGACCGCATCTACAACCACACCGGGGCGACGTGTGTGCTGCATGATCCTGTCGCGGGACGGAAGATTGTGGTGGAGAAGACGAACTCGGCGACGACGGTCGTGTTCAACCCGCGCAAGGCGATGCCCGATCTCCCCGAGTCGGAGTGGCCGAAGATGTTGTGCGTTGAGACGGCAAACGCGTCGGAGTCGCCGGTGACGCTTGCGCCGCGGCAGACCCACACGATGGAGATGCGCGTGGCTGTTGAAGAGTTTGAGCCGCTGGCAAGCTGATGAGCTTTCGCCCGAAGAAGCCGCGCGAACCGCTGCCTGAAGCGGCGCTGTTTGAGTACGCGGTAGGTGCGCTGGCGCGGCGGATGCGGACGGTGCGCGATCTTCGGCGGCTGATGCGGTTGCGGGCGGAGCCGGGGGAAGACGGCGACCGCGCGATGGACGCTGTGGTGGCGCGACTGGTCGAGTTGAACTACTTGTCCGATGAGCGGTTTGCGGCTGACTACACGCGGCTGCGGAAGGACAACGAGAAGTTCGGCAAGCGGCGCGTGCAGCAGGACCTGGCGATGAAGGGCGTCGGGAAAGAGCTGGTAACGGAGACGCTGGCCAAGGCGTATGAGGATGTGGATGAGGTAGCGCTAGCGCGGCAATATATCGCCCGCAAGCGGATGAAGCAGCCGAGCGGCGCGGAAGTGCAGAAGGAGACGGCACGGACGATGAACCGGCTGATGCGTGCGGGTTTTTCGGCGAACGCGATCTTTAAGGTGCTGCGGGCTTGGGGCGTCGCGGTGGAGGAGGGGGATGTGGAAGAGGTCGAAGAGGGGTAAAGGCCTTACCCCTCTTGGTTGGGGTTAGAAGTGATAGATCAGGTCGCCCGCCATGGTGAGCTGGTCTTTCTTGGTCGGTGCGCCGAGATAAGGGCTATCGTAGGCGGGCACGTCATAAGAGTGTTCGTAGCGTATTTCCGGGCGAAAGGTGACCGTGCTGCCCAGCCAATAATTGATTCCGACGAGGTGCTCGGAATATTTCGTCCTGGAACCGGTGCGTTGTCCCTTCAAATCGTCGACGAACTCGTTGCGAATGGTCAACGAACTGTGGTGGTGATTGAACTCGTGCTCGACATAATTAACGATGGCGTAGTCGGGCGCGTAGCAGTGCGCGGCGGCGGGATTACATTGGGCTCCATTGGCCCCCGTGATGGGCGCGGGAGAGACAATATTGCCATAGTTTGTGCCTGTATTCGCTCCCGAACCGTAGCTGATGCAAGGACTTACCCCAAAACATAAGTTAGGTACGTTTCGCTCATATTGGTACCAGACTTCGGTATCGGTGTGCCAAGTCTCGTTAATCTTGTGGTAGTACGTCAGGTAATAACCTGAGACATTGTTGTAGCTGTACTTGGCCGAGTTCACCGAGTTGGCGCAGAAGTAGAAATTATCCCCGCCGTGGTGGAACTGATAATCGGCGCAGAAGTTGCCAGTCAGCTTAGCGCCATTTGTCCATGGTGCGGTTTCGCAGCCTGCCGAGACGCCTGCTTGAACGGTCCACGCGTTGCTGAGCTTGGTGGTGACATTCAGGCCGTGCTGGGTGTAGCAGTCGTACGTGTACAGAATGGAGTGCGAATAGGTGTAGTTGTTCGGCGCGAGCTGGGCCTCGATGTCAGGCAGCGAAATGTAACGACCGAGGCGAATATCAGTTCCTTTGCCGATTTTGGGCAAGTACAGGTCGAGGTAATACATGACAGGATCGTAGCCATAAGTTTGGCCACTGGCATGGGAGAGGAGCTGTTGCGAAAAGACACCTTTTGCGGTCGTGTAGCGGTAGTCGAGTCCGTAAAGATTAGTCAACCGAAAACCCCAATCGACGTGATCGGTCTGCACGGTATCGGGTAGGCGCTCGAAGTAGAGAGCTGCTTGATCCAGTTGAATGGAGTTTGGAATCACATCGTAGGCCGTCTGATTATTGGCGTACTTACCTTTGTTCGAGGTGCTGGCATTGCCGCCGACATCAAACCAGCCATACACTTTGACGCGCGTTTTGTTCTCGTTCGCGGCCTGCATCACAGGATAGGTCTGGTAATCGGGCGCGCCGATAACGACGGTGCCACCGATCGGCCAGTCGGCCGAGGGAAAGGGAGGCGAGCTGAGCGGAGCCGGAAAGCCGCGGCGTTTGGCCTCGGGCGCGGGAGGAAGACCGTTCGAATCGACGGTCCAATCGTCAAGGTAAGCGTGACCGAGCCGAGTAAGAAACCCGCGTTGCGTGGCCTTCGTAGCGGAGGGTTCGGGCAAGGGCTTGTCGGGCTTCGCCTGGAACGGATCGAGGCTGGCGTCAAGTGACGATGAGCTGATGGGGGAGGTGTAGTAGAGAGGCTGGTTGTATGCGGCCACAATGTCGTTCGCGGACGCGGCGGGCCCTGTGCTGGAGGAGATCAGTTGCTGGGCGGAAGAAGATAGAGCCGTAGCGAGCAGGGCGATGAGAGAGGCGTAAAGAACGCGAACACTAGCAGCGGAGTGCATAATTGCTTTCTGGCGATCTGGTGATGTCCGGTACGAACGATTCGTCCGGCTGAAAAAGCGCGCCAATAAAACTCTAAGACGGGTCGCATAAGGAAGTCGTAAGTATGGAGCAGGGACCGGAGCGTGTGGTGGCGATCGATTGGTCCGGCCGGATCGATGCGGCTGGGCAGCGACGGCATATCTGGGCGGGGGTATGGACTCGCTCGGCGAAGGGTGGAAAGGTGGCGCTCGAAGGGGGGCGGACGCGAGAGGAGCTGATCGCGTGGCTGATCGCAATGAGCCGCGAGACGCCTCGGATGGTGGTCGGAATCGACTGCTGCTTCAGCTACCCGGCCTGGTTCCTGGCCGAGCACGCGTGCGCGACGGTCTTCGAGTTCTGGCGCAAGGTGGCTGCGGGCGAGGGCGAGCGCTGGCTGGCGCGAGAGATCGCCGGCGTCGCGCGCGACCACCGCTTCTGGGGTAAGCCGCACGCACGGCCGAAGGAGTTTTCAGGCCCAGGTCTGCGCCGGATGATGCGCTTCACGGACATGGACAACAAGATCACGCCTCGGCTGGAGGGTGGAGATGCGGAGCGCGCGGCGAAGATGAAGGGGATCACGCCGAAGTCGCCCTTCCAGGTTGGCGGCTCGGGCAGCGTGGGGACGGGGTCGCTGCGGGCCATGCCGTTCCTGCTACAGATGCGTGAGGCTGGCTTTCAGGTGTGGCCGTTTGAAGACGCCGACGTGGACAAGCCGCTGGTAGTCGAAATGTATACGCGGCTGCTGACCGGGCCCGTCGCGAAGAGCAACCCGGGAGCTCGAAAAGCGTATCTGGCGGCACGGCGCGAGGCCGAGTCCGAGTACGCGGCCCTCTCGCGTGGTGTGCTGGCAAAGGCACTGGGGAGCGAAGACGCCTTCGATGCGCTAGTGTGCGCCATGGAGATGGTGCGTTGGCGTAAAGAGTTTGCCAGTTTGCGGAGGACGGAAGATGAGGTCCTGCGGCTGGAAGGGATTACGTGGCGTCCCGGAGTGATGGCTGCTGAGGAGCAGATATAGTCGCCGTGTGCCAGTGAAACGCAGTGACCCATCCCTTGGTGACTACTTTACGAGTGCGTATGGCTGAGGATTGGTAGGCCAACCGCCATGCGCTCCGTACGTTCCGCCAAATGAATGCTGAAGCTGTTGCGCCCACCCGTTTTCGCTTTGTACATGGCGGTGTCTACATTCTGGAACAGGGTCTCGGCGTCCTTGCCGCCATCGGGATAGAGGCAGACGCCCACGCTGGCGGAGATCAGCATGGGACGCCCGGCGATCTCGGCCGGCGCGGAGATGCTGGCGACCACCTTTGCGCCGATCTCTTCCGCTTCGTCCATGCCGCTCAGGTTGCTCAGCAGAACAACAAACTCATCGCCTCCCATGCGCGCGACGGTGTCAGTCTTACGGACGGCAGCTCGTAGGCGGTTGGCAACTAGGCAGAGCAACTCATCGCCGGCGTGATGCCCCAGCGTATCGTTCACTTGCTTGAAGAAGTCGAGATCGACCATGAGGAGGCCAAACTTCTCGCCGGAGAAGCGCGCGGCGCGAATCGTCTCCTGCAGCTGCTCATGGAGGAACGACCGGCTGACGAGCCCGGTAAGCGCATCATGCTGAGCCTGATTGCGGAAGCGCTCTTCGCTCTCGCGCAGCATCTGCGTCTGCTGGCGAACAGTACGGCGCAAGGTCGCTCCCCAGAGCGTCGTGGCGAACGCAACGACGAGCACCATCAACAACAAATCCATCGTATGCCCCATGTTCCACCAAGGCGCACGCTTGATCACGATGAGGTCGCCGGCGTTTCGCAGAAGAACGCTAAACGAGTTCGGACGATAATTCTCATCCAGCTGCGTGGTAAACACGCCGGTTACCGCAACGACGCTCCCGATTTCGACGGCGGCAGGATCAGGAGACCCCGGCGTCCGCTGCAGAACAGCCGTGAACTGGCTATCTCCATCGCGGAAGATCCACAAAACGTCGTTTAAGCGGGATCGTGTCTCGACCAGCCGCCCAGTCAGTTGCACCAGTTGCGCATCGTACGGCGCGGTTACAAAGTAGTCCTTCCGCAGCATGTCTTGTCCGCGAATGGGTATGGGAGCGATCGCCGTTCCCACACCGATCACCCGGAAGCTCCCTTCCCGTAGAACGGGGGAGTAGTCGCCCGGAGACGCAAATCCAACGGCGGCAATCTTCGTGCCCAGGGCCACTGCCGTCCGCTGTTCGGTGGCGAGGAGCACACCGTCCTTCCCGTCCTGCAGATAAAGCGAGTGGCCGAGGTCCTGGTAGGTCACGGTGCCGACGATCTGCAAGCGGTGCTCAAACCGGAACCCGGGCCTGTATTGCAGAAGGCTCCGCACCGGTACCGTCGGAAGCGCGTATGGGTCCGTTGGACCGGCCTTTTCGATGCGTACATCGGCCAGAAAAGGGACTTGCAGGCTGATTCCTGTGAATTGCTGCTTGTCGTTGAACGATGTCGTGCAAACTCCGGTCAGCCGCACGGTCGCATCGATCCACTGCGCGGCGTCTGATACGTTGTACCGCAGGAAGTACGCCTCGATCTTGTTGCCATTGACCTCGACCGTCATCGATAGCACAGAGGTACCGTGGACCGTCGTCACACGGGCCGACTGCACCACGCCCTGAATGGCTATCCACCTGCCATCCTGTCCGCCACCGAGCAGCTCTTGCGAGGTGAATAGCCGACTTCGCGGCATGGCCGCGGTTCCGAGCACGCGAATTGTGTGCGCGTGGATGACGGGCGCAAACAGACCGGGCGCGGCCTCGCCCGCCATCTCCACTCGCTGCCCACTTACTGTATTGGTCAGAGTTTGATTTCCGACGGCGATACCGCCAGTCTCATCCTGAAAGAAGAACGTCTTGGGCCAAACTGAATTGGAGGTCACCACACCCCGCATATGGATCGACGGGTGTTTCGCCGCCTCCTCGGCGCTTAGCGCATGGACTTGCCGCACCGTGGTGAGCTGCCTCTTTGGCGACAAAGGGACGGCTGACGCGTTCCCGGCCATGAAGACGCAGAGGAGCAGCACGGCCAGCAGACCGCGCGCCCACTTCCTTAAGCGCACGCTTGCAACCAGTTGGAAGGTATGGCGAACCGGGCAACGGAAAGGTGGATGCGTTGCTTCGCCTCGGGCAGCCACTACGACGACCGATGGCCACGAGTTGGGTACATCGGTCGTCAACTGAATCCACCTTCAGACACTATCGGCAACTGGCGAAGCCACTTCATGAGGCACGTGGACTGCCACGACCGCGAGCACGGTGCGCTGGTAAACTCGTTGTCTATGGTGCATCGCTCGGGCAGTCAGATCCGTGAGGATTTCTTAAGATTTTTTGAAGGAAAAGCGCACCGCCGGGTGCATTCGTCGTCGCTCGTCCCGGCGAACGATCCGACGCTGCTATTTACCAACGCGGGAATGAATCAGTTCAAGGATGTCTTCCTGGGCGCGGAGCAGCGGCCGTATAGTCGCGGGGTCAGCTCGCAGAAATGCGTCCGCGCCGGGGGCAAGCACAATGATCTGGAGAACGTCGGTTTTACGCGGCGGCACCATACCTTCTTCGAGATGCTGGGGAACTTCTCCTTTGGCGACTACTTCAAGCGCGACGCCATTGCACACGCGTGGGAGCTGCTGACGAGTACCGAGTGGTTTGGAATCGACCCCGGCAAATTGTACGTCACGATCTTTGAAGGCGACGCAAAGGTGCCCCGCGACGACGAAGCGGAGGCGTATTGGCGGGAGGTTGGCGTCCCGGCCGAGCGCATCTTTGGAATGTCGGCCAAGGACAACTTCTGGCAGATGGGGGATACGGGTCCGTGCGGGCCTTGCTCGGAGATTTATTACGATCTGGGGCTAAGCGCGAGCGAGACGGGAGAGGACAGGCCCTTTCCCGAAGATGAGCAGCGATATGTGGAGATTTGGAACCTGGTCTTTATGCAATTCGACCGCAGCTCCGACGGCACGCTAACGTCGCTCCCGAAGCCTTCGATCGATACGGGCATGGGCTTGGAGCGTGTGGCGGCAGTGCTGCAAGGGGTGCTGTCGAACTTCGAGACGGACTTGTTTGTGCCGCTGATCCAAAGGGCGGCGGAGCTGACGGGGGTTTCGGGCAAGGCGGCCGCGAACGTCGAGTGCGTGACCGGGCCAGACGATCCGGTGCCGCCGCCGATGTCCGTTGAGGAGAAGATCGCGGACGCCGGTGCGAGCGAGGCGGCGTTGGTGGAGAACGCCTCGCTGCGGATCATCGCGGACCACGCGCGGGCGGCTACGTTCCTGATCGCGGACGGCGTGCTTCCGGCAAACGAAGGGCGCGGCTATGTGCTCCGGAAGATTCTGCGGCGCGGCATCCGGCATGGGCGGCTGCTTGGGCAGGAGAAGCCCTTTCTGCACGAGATGGTGTTTGCGGTGCGGGATGAGATGGCAGTCGCGTATCCGGAACTCACTGAAGCCGTCGAGCGCATCAGCAAAACTGTATTTGCCGAAGAACAGCAGTTCGCTCGGGTCATTTCTGAGGGGTTATATCGCTTAGAAGAGGAGGTCAGGGAATTTCAGGAAGCGGAAGTTTATAGTCTGTTGGGCAATTTCCAAGGTTTGACCAGAGAGCAATTGGCTAATCTGTCCCGTGAAGCCGCTGGGATGAGAAGGCTCCTTTGGCGATGGTCTAGAACAGGTCATCTGGGCAACTATCTTCCAGGAGGTGTCCAACTTGCGTGGAATGCCGCGACTGTCAGAATTATTTGTCACGAAATAGCGTCCGTTTCAGATGGCATCTTAGAAAACTTTGCTGCTAAATTACACGCTCTTGGCCCACTAGTATTCCCCGGAAAACGTGCGTTCTATCTTTATGAGACATTCGGGCTTCCTGCGGACTTCATCCATGACGTCGTGCGCGATCATGAGATTGGCTTTGATGATGAGGGTTATGAGCGGGCTAAACAAGAAGAGCAGCAGCGCGCCCGCGCCTCCTGGAAGGGCGGCTCCCAGAAATCCGCCGCGCCGGTCTACCGGGAGCTGCAGAAGACGGAGTTCGAGGGCTATTCCGCCCTCCGGGTGGATGGGGCGCGGGTGTTGGCGCTGGTGAAGGACGGCGTCGGTGTGCCGGAGTTGCGTCCGGGCGAGGCGGGCGAGGTGGTGCTCGATGCGACAAGCTTCTATGCGGACTCGGGCGGGCAGGTGGGCGATGTGGGCTGGCTCTATTCGGGCGACCACAACTCGGTCGTCGCCGAGGTGAGCGGCGCGACCAAGCCCGTGCAGGGCGTCTTCGCGCACAAGGTGCGGGC
>CAXTUR010000108.1:0-10288 GCA_964247455.1 uncultured Acidobacteriaceae bacterium
GGGCGGCGGGATGACGGCGGCGTGGACGGCAAAGGCGCGGTGGAGGCGGTCGGCGACGACCTGCGAGGGGGCGATGTAGAGGTCGGGGCGGGTGGCGGCGCGTAGCTCCCAGTCCTTTAGCCAGCGGAGCGGAAGCGCGAGCAGCGCGTTCTTGACGCGGCTATTGCGTTCGCGGGAGAGGTAATCTTCCGTACGCCAGACCCAGCGCATCGGCGTGTGGCAGTAGCAGATGTGGAGCGCGCCGAAGCGGCGATGGTTGCCCTTGGCATAGCGGAAGCATCTCGATAGGATGAGGTCGTAGTTGTAGAGGTCGGGGGTCTCGACGGCGAGCGGATAGAAGAGGAAGTAGGCGCGGAAGAGCTTGGCGCGGGCGGGCAGCCACTGCATCCAGGTGTTGCGGATCTTGGCCTGCTGCAGGTATGGCGAGAGGCGCTCTTCGGCGGAGAGGGTGGAGTGAAGATGGGTGTCCGGATAAGCGGTCGCAAGGGTGCGGTGCAGGACTTCGGCGACGCGCTCGGCCCCGCCATTCTGGGCGAAGTTATCGTGGAAGACGGCGGCGCGGAAGGGTTTGGCGGAGGGAACCGCAGGTTCTTCGACGGCGGCGCTCACGGTGTTGCTGTGAGCGTCTTCGCTCAGGATGACAGTTTTTTGAAGAGTGCGGAAGAAGGCGACGACATCGCGGGCATAGCGTTCCCGGGAGAAGCGCGGCGTCACGTGGAGGATGGCGGCGGCGGCGACGCGGGCGCGGGCCGCGGGATCGTCCAGGACGGCGATCAATCGCTCGGCCAAGGCCTCCGTCTGATTGGGCTCAACGAGGAAGCCGGTCTCGTTATCGGTGACGATCTCGGGGATGCCCCCAACGCGGGTGGCAAGGATCGGCGTGCCGGAGCACATGGTCTCGACCACGACCAGGCCGAAGGGTTCGACCAGCGCGTTGAGGACGACGAGATCGGAGGAGCGCAGAACGGCGGGAATGTCTTTGCGCGGCCCGGTGAAGTGGACGCGGCCGGTGAGGCCAAGGCGAGCGGTCTGCTCCTGCAATTGGGCGAGGTAGAGATCGTCGCGATTGAAGATGGGTGCGCCGACGATGGCGAGGTGCACACGGGGACTGCGGTTGGCGACAAGGCGAAAGGCGTCCAGCAGACCGGCCAGCCCTTTGCGCGGATTGATCATGCCCACGGCGGAAAGGAGGAGGTCGTCTTCGGTGAGGCCAAGCTCGTCGCGGAGGGCGGTGGGGCGATCCGTCGCGTCGTTCTTGCAAGGGAAGCGATCGAGATCGATGCCGTTGTAGAGGACGCCGAGACGTTCGCCAAACAGAAGGCCGCCCGCGAAGGTGTACGCCGTGGCCTTCGAGACCGCAAGTAGCCGGGTACGTCTGGAGAGATACGCGGTAAGCCGGATCACGAGGCTGAGCGGATGCGCGGGAAGATCGTCGTGGACGTGCCAGACGACCGGAATACCCGTGCCGATGGTGGCGAGCGTGGTGACGATGCCGGCGCGCACGGTGTTGGCGTAGAGGAGGTCAGGCGCGACGGTGCGGACGAGTTTGCGGAAGTCGAGGATGTTGCGCGCGAACGACTGTATGTAGCCGAGCAAGACACGCGGGTTCGAGGTGAAGCGCGCTTTCAGGGCTGGCACAGGGTGGACGGTGACGCCCTGCGCTTCGATGAGCGAGGCCAGGTCGGCATCTGTCGGGCAGGCGACAGATAGCTTGTACCCGTCGCCAGACTGCTGTAGGGCGTTGAGGGTGTCGAGCAGGACGCGCTCGGCTCCGCTGCATTTCCCGGTGTGATTGCAGAAGAGGACGCGGAGCCGGCTCATGACGCACCTCGGCCTTTGAGGACGGCGGGGACGGTGCGGAAGAGGATCTCGAAGTCGAGCGCCATGGACCAGTTGTCGATGTACTCGAGGTCAAGCTCAATCCAGCGGTCGAAGTCGAGGTTGCTGCGGCCAGAGGCTTGCCAGAGGCAGGTGAGGCCGGGCTTGACGGAGAAGCGGCGCATGAGCCAGGCCTCGGAGAAGCGGCTGACGTCGCGCAGGGGCATGGGGCGCGGACCGACGAGCGACATATCGCCAAGCAGGACATTGAAGAGCTGCGGAAGCTCGTCGATGGACATCTTGCGGATGAAGTTGCCGATGGGGGTGACGCGGGGGTCGTTGGCAATCTTGAAGGCCGGGCCGGCGAGCTCGTTCAGGTGTTCGAGTTCCTTTTGGCGCGCTTCGGCGTCGATCACCATGGAGCGGAACTTGAGCATGGAGAACTTGCGCTTGCCGAAGCCGTAGCGCTGCTGGCGGAAAATGATGGGCCCGGGGCTGGTGAGCTTGACGGCGAGGGCGGTGGCGATCAGCAGGGGCGAGAGCAGGATGATGCCGAAGAGCGCGCCGAAGAAGTCGACGAAGCGCTTGATGAAACGGCGGCTGTCGAGATGGACGGTTTCCAGCACCATGCGGCCGGACTTGCGGCCCTCGGCGCGGCGTTTCTTGGTGACGGCTCCGCCGAAATGGTGGGTGAAGTATTGCGACTGGACGCCAACACGCTCGCAGGTGGCGATGGTGTCGGCGATGGTCTGGTACTGGGACTTCATGGGCAGCGCGATGACCACCTCATCGATCTCCTGGTGCATCAGGATGTCTTCCAGCTGATTGATCGGCCCGATGATCTGGTCGGCCGTGACGTAGCCGTCGACGGGATCGGAGTCCACGTAACCGACCAGGTTGTAGTCGAGGTCGCGGTTGCTCTTCATCTCGTTATAGACATCGACGGCGCGGCTGCCGGAGCCGACGATGACGAGGTTGCGTTTGGCGCGCAGGTGCGGGCGGATGGAGCGATCGAAGTACAGCAGCACGGTGCGCGAAGCGGTCATTGCGGCAAGGCTGACGATCCAGAAGATGAACGTGATCTTCTTGGCCAGGGCGTCCGGCCGGAAGGCGTGCTCAAACAAACCGACGAGCAGCGATGAGCATGCGGTTGCGGCCAGGAGGCGCACGGCATAGCTTCTGAGGCTAGTGATGCGGTCCAGCGAGTACAGACCGGAGCCGCGCAGGATAGTGCGCCAGATGGTGAAGCAGGCGACCACGATAAAGAGGTTGCGCAGCGAGATGCGCATCTGGAAGAACTGCGAGAACTGCAGTTCGCTCTGCGTCCAGTAGTGCCAGACCGCGGTGCCCACAAAGCCGGCCTGGAGGATCAGGAGATCGAGCCAGCGGCATGCCCAGCCCGTGATGCCGCGAAGGCTGCGCGGCTCCCAGGATTTGACGGCGGCGGGGATGTCGGAGAGCGTGGAGGCGGCGCGTTGCATGGAGGTCTCTTTCTCTTGGGCGTCCGGGGGAGCGAGCGTGGGAATGGTGGCCATTATTTCGTAACGTAGGTGAGGGGATCGAGGTACAGACCGAGGTTGGTGGCTTTGACAAAGCGGGCCACATTGCTGAGCTTGTTGCGGGGCACAAGGACGACGTCGCCGGGTTCGAGGATGAGATCGTGCTCGAGGTTCGCCGTCTTGTGAATGCTATGGAGGTTGAGCTCGATGATCCTGCTCATGTCGCCGTTGACGCGGCGGAAGACGAGCACCTGGGACTGCTGGGCGGTCTCTTTGAAGCCGCCGGAGAGCATGACGGCCTGGAGGGCGGAGGTGCGCTCGCGGAACTCGATGCGGCCGGGCTTATCGACCTCGCCCGAGACGGCGATGTAGGGGCGCTCGAACTCTTTCAGCACAAGGTTGAGCTCGGCATGGTTGAGCTTGCCGGCGACACGCGCGAGGACGAGATCGTGGACCTGCTCGACGGTGAGGCCGGAGACCCTGAGATCGCCGATGAGGGTGAGATTGACGAAGCCATCGGGCTGGATGACGACGGTCTGGTTGAACTCGGGGGTGAAGCGGTACTCCAGCGAGAGCGAGTCGCCGTACTGAAGCGTGTAGCGCGGATGCGTGTGCAGCTGGTCGTCCGCGAGGGGCCCGGCGCAGAGGCCGTCCCGGTCAGCGACGGAAGCGAGAAGAAGGGGAGCGATGAAGAGACGGAAGAGTTTCACGGGAAGTTCCTCGGTGCTGCGTTGGCGCTCGTGCGCGTGCGGTCTTACAGCCGCTTGTAGAGCCAGTTGGGGACGGTGAAGGTGCGTTTGTTGAGGATGTGCCCGATCAGCTTGCCGCGAGCGAAGTCGATCGAGCGTTCGGCGTGGCAGATCTGTTCGGTCCGCGTCTTGCCGGCCTCTACGATGAGGATGATGCCGTCGACCAGCGGGGCCAGCGAGAAGACGTCGCGGCCTTCTTTCAACGCGGGGCAGTCGATCAGGATGTAGTCGAAGGCGGCGCGCAGTTCGGCGATGCAGTCGCGGCGGTACTCCCAGTTGCCCTCCCACGAATACGCACGCTGCGAGGCGTCCTGGGAGCTGTCGCTGGAGTCGCCAAGGAACTCGGAGACGTTGGCGTCGATCTGCTGACAGTGCTCCCGCATCTCCGACGGCGCGCAGCTCAGGTCGCGCAGGCGGCGCGAGTCGATCTGGAGGGTGCGCATGCTGGTGTCGCGGCTGAGGCTGTTGACGAGCGCGGTGAGCGTGTGGGTGACGCCTTCGCCGGAGTTGGCCGAGGTGAGCGCCACGGCGACGCCTTGGTTGGACGCGGCGCGCAGCTGCTGGAATACAGTGTAGAGCAGGCCGTCGTACGCCGGGCCGGGATCGCGGAGGGCGCCGCCCGGGAGCTGCGGCTGCGAGAAGCCGTGAGGCACTTTTACCGTGACGGTCATTGTGCGGCGCCTTTCTGGGCCTGCTGGATGGGGGAGGAGACCAGCGGGCGGCTGAACTTTGTGGATGGGGAACGGTCCTTTGCGGGAGGAAGCAGGCTCGCGTCTATCCACGGGACGGTGGCAAGGACGGGCACGCTGGACAAGGCTTCAAGCTCGAAGGGCGCGGCGATGGTGTCGCGGCCCATCTCGGCGAAGAAGATGGTGCAGGCGGCGAAGAAGAGCGCGGCGAAGGCTCCCATGCCGAGGGTCATGCCGATCTTCGGGCTGGACGGTGTGGGCGAGAAGGTGGGGCGTTCGGCCACAGCCACGTTGACAAGGTGCTCCTGATCCATGGCGTTCGACATCTGGGCCTCGGTGCGCTTCTGCGAGTAGAGCTGATAGTTACCCTGCAGCTCCGTGACGCGCGCCTGCAGGGTGGTGAACTCGACCGTGCCGTCTTCGGTCTGCGAGAGGGTGCGTTGCAGGCCGGCGAGTTGCTGCTGAAGGCTGGCGCGGCGGGCGTTTGCGGCGCTCAGGTCCACGGTGTTCTGCGCCATGGAGGTGCTGACCTGCTGCCATGCGGGGTTCACGTCGGTCGCGTTTTCGGAGGCGTTGACGTCGCGGGCCTGATGGAGAGCTTCCGTCGTATTGGCGATCTGCTGGTCGACCTCTTTCACGAGCCGGTCGGTCGCGGGAAACTTGGTTAGCAGAGCGGTGCGCTGGTTCTGGTAGCTCGCGAGCATGGTGCCTAGCTGCTCCATCGCTAGGATGTTGGGCACGGTGCGCTGCTGTGTGGTCTGGCGGCGCTCGAGGGTCTGTATCTGGCGTGAGCCGGTGTCGAGGCGATGACGGAGTTCGCCGATCTGTACGTCTGTGGTGCGGAGCTGCGTTTCGAGGTCCACGATCTGCTGTTCGAGCGCGGCTTCTTTATCGGGCAGCGAGACGAGGTCGTGCGTTTGCTGGAAGGCGGCCAGCTTCGCCTGGGCATCGTCGAGGTCTTTTTTGTAGCGACCTTGTTCGCTGGCGAAGAAGGTGGTCGCACCGCTGGAGCGTTCGAGCTCGTGCTGCTTCGTCAGGAAGGCCGCGAGCAGGCGCTCGACCGTGGCGGTCGCCTCCTGCGGGCTGTGCGCGTCGTAGGCGACGTGGATCACGTTCGACTTGCGCTGCAGCTCCACCTTGAGGTGCTTGGCGAGCTTAAGGACGGCCTTCTCGTGCGCCTTGATCTCGGCGGGAGTATGCTGGCGGGCTGCCTCCGCGTCCCAGGCGGGATCGACGACGCGATCGAGCACATCGCGGCTATGCAGCACTTCGATCTCGGAGTTGATGCGCTCTTCGGTCACCTCCGCCTGCTGCGAGGAGACGTTGGTGCGCTCGGGCGTGATCTGATACTCAGGCCGGGCGTTGCGGACGAGGACGGTCATCTCGGACTCATATTGCCGCGGCGCCAGAAGCGCATACAGGCAGACCAGCAGCATCAGTGAGAAGAAGGTAGCCAGCAGTCGATTCTTGTAGCGGAAGATCGACTCGAAGACAGCCTTCGCTGTGGTGCTCTTCTGCGGATTGTTGGAGACGGTGCTTTCCATGGAGGATCACTCGTTTCATAGACGGCGGTGTGCGGTATGCCCACCCGCCATGCGTCGCGCTTGGATAGCCGTTGCAGCCAGACTGGGGTGTCTTCCCACTGTTCCGGGTTGTAGTGGTCATCGGCGCAGCGGTGGGTAAGATTACGCTTGGCGGCGAAAGACAGGAAAACCAAGGTGCATCGTGTCGCTCAAGGTTTGGGGGGATACGCCGAGCAAGGGAGCGGCACGGTGTTTTCGGCGCGTTCTAGCATCCAAGTGCGCTGAGGCGTATTGTGTGATGAAACCAGAGGGACGCTTCAGGCTATGTCTTTGCGCGGCTGGCATGATGCTGCTGGCAGGTGCGTCGAGGAGCGATGCGCAAGACCATTCAGCGGCGACGGACGTTCATCCGGGCTTTGTAGGAAAGCTAGCTGATTTTTATCGTGCGGACTGGGCGGGCACTCTTCCGCAGTCAGCAGCACCGGCGCGGCGCGGCGTGCCTTCACCGCTCGATTCGCCGCCGTTCCCCAACGCGGACTGGTCCTATGGTGGATCGCCGGTGATCGGAGAGCCGGACACGCAGAGCTACCCACTGATGACGGCCATCAATGGAGCAAGTTCCCGGACGAAGCTCTACGGATGGTTCGAACCTACGGTAAACGGGAGCACATCGGCCGATTCCAATTTCCCGGTGGCGAACGATGCGACGCCGAACCGGCTGGAACTAAACCAGTTTGTCGTCTACCTGGAGCGGCTGCCTGACACCGTGCAACGAGAGCACTTAGATTGGGGCTTCCATCTGACTTCGCTGTTTGGAACGGACTACCGGTTCACCACCGGTAAAGGGTATTTTTCGAGTCAGCTGCTGGACCACAATAATGCATACGGGTTCGATCCGGCTCTCGAGTATGTGGACCTATACGTGCCCCAAGTAGCCCAGGGGATGAACATTCGCGTTGGGCGGTTTATTTCCATCCCCGGAATTGAAGCTCAGTTGGCTCCGAACAACTACACTTTTTCGCATTCCCTGCTTTATTCTATCGATCCCTTCACCGACACTGGGATATTGGCGACGGTGAAGCTTTCAGACCAGTGGCTGGTGCAGTTGGGGGTGAACGCGGGACACGACGTGGCGATCTGGACAAGCGACGCAAAACCATCGGGCACGGCCTGCGTGAGTTATACGACGGAGACGGTCAACGATAACTTCTACGTATGCGCGAACGGTATCAACGACGCGAAGTATGCGTACAACAATTTGCAGCAGTATGACGCCACCTGGTACCACAAGTTTTCGAAGTCGTGGCACTCGGCGACCGAAGGCTACTTTATGTACCAGCGAGACGTTCCGGCGGTTAATGGCCCAATCGCGCCGGAGACGAACACTAACGGGGCGGCCTGCCATACTGGGCTGACGCGCTGCACCGCACCGGAGTATGCGGCGGTTAACTTTCTGCAATACGAGCACTCCACGCACAACTTCTTTAGTCTGCGAACCGATTTTCTGAACGATAAAAAGGGGCAGCGGACGGGTTACCAGACGCGGTACTCGGAAGAGACACTTTCGTGGACGCATTGGATTGGGACTACGGTCCAATTAAGGCCTGAGCTACGGTTTGACCATGCCTGGGACAGGAAGTCGTATGGAGCGGGAACCCATACGAACCAATTTACGGCGGCGGCGGATTTAATTGTGCACTTCTAGCTGACGTTACAGCAGAACCAAAACGCAGATTCCCTTCGGGAATGACAACACGGGAAGGTTATCGTCTCCTACTTTGCTCGCGTTGTAGTTCACGGTACGCATCGCTCTTGCCGATGCCGCGCTCACGGGCTATTTGCTTAAGCGCGTCTTTTTCGGTGACGCCGCCCTCTCGCACGAGCGTAGCCACTTCGGTGGCGATGTTCTTCGTGGAGGGGTTGGTCGCAGTGGCTTGCGGAGTGAAGAGGAGGACGATCTCTCCGCGAACACTTGCCCGTGCTGCCAAGGTCGCCCGCACCTCCTTCACCGGTCCGCGCAGGAACTCTTCATGCAGCTTGGTCAGCTCGCGCGCGACCACTACGTGCTGCGATGTCCCGAAGACGCTCTCCACGTCGGCGAGCGTGTCCAGGATGCGGTGCGGCGCTTCGTAGAAGATAAGCGTGCCGCCGTCTCTCCGCAGACCTTCGAGAGCCGTGCGGCGGGCACCCTCTTTGGCGGGTAGAAAGCCGTGGAAGGTAAATCGCTCCGTCGTCATTCCGCTGGCGATCAGCGCCGAGATGGCTGCGTTCGCGCCGGGAACAGGAAAGACCGCGATGCCCGCCACGATCGCCGCCGCCGCGATCTGCCCACCGGGGTCGGCAATGCCGGGCGTGCCCGCATCGCTGACGACCGCCAGCGTGCCTCCGGCCTTCAGCGCGCCGATCAACTCCTCCGCCCGCGAGAGCTCGTTGTGCATGTGGTAGCTGATGGTGGGCGTACTGATGCCAAAGTGGTTGAGCAGCTTCTGTGTCTGCCGTGTGTCTTCGCAGGCGATCCGGTCGACGGAGCGAAGCACGCGGAGAGCGCGGAGTGTGATGTCTTCGAGGTTGCCGATGGGCGTCGCGACGAGATACAGACCCGGCGCGAGCGGCTTGTCCAGTTTCGGCTTATCTGGCTCCACTAGGCGTCTTGGCGTAGCCGTCGACTGTGGCTCAGCAGGCCCATGGAGTGAGCAAGATTCTGGGGCGTAATGATGCCGACGATGCGCTCGCCCTCAATCACCGGCAGCAGCTGCGCGCCCGCGCCCGACATCACGCGCCGCAGCGTTTTGACGAGTGAATCGTCAGGGTGCGCGGTCTGGAAGCTGCGCGTCATCACGCCCTGCACATAGCCGTTGCCGGTGGCCGCCAGCGCCTCGACGATGCTTTGCCGTGAGACCGCGCCGACCATACTCGTGCCGCGCACAACAGGAAACACATCCTGCAACACATGGACAGATCGTTCCAGCGCGTCGATCAGCGTGTCCGACGCAGCGAGCGTGCTGTACTCCATCATCATCACGTCGCGCATTTTGACGGTGTCGCTGGTATCGGATTGCGGGATGACGGGCGCGTCGTCGAGGTGTGTACCGATCATCAGCAACGAGCCCATCAGCGACATCCAGACGCTGTTGAAGAGCAGACCGCCGACCATGAAGCTGAACGCCACGCCCTGGCCGACCGCGATGGTGCGCTTGAACCCATTCAGGATGCCGAGCTTCTTGGTGATGTGCGCGCGAAAGATCCTGCCAGCGTCGAGTGGCGGCGCGGGGAGCAGGTTCATCAGCCCGAGGAAGACGTTCGACCAGACGAGCGCGCGCATCAGGTGGCCGGGCGCGATCCAGGCCTTGGAACGGAGATCGATGCCCGGGGTGAAAGTCTCGATGGCTCCCCAAAAGACGAACGCGGCGAGCAGGTTGGCGACCGGGCCAACGAAGAGCATCTTCCGCTGCATGGGGATTGAGTTGGCTTGCTCGGCCGCGGCTTCTCCTTCAACCGTGGCGAAAGTCATCAGGCCGCCCGTGGGATGGAGCATCAGGCTGCGGACGGGCAGACCAAGCCAGGCGGCGGCAAAGGAACGGGGGATTTCGCGAATAATGACGGCGAGCACCAGCGTGAGGCCCATACCGACGCCGCGGGCTGCACTGCTGTCGACGTCGCCGCCGTACAGACCGCAGAGCACAATAAGAATGACGAAGAAGAGGTGGATGCGCAGCTGGACGCCAAGCACTCTGCCGATCGGGAGGGACCATCCACGCATGGCTCTATTGTATGCGCGGTGGTGATGTGACGGTACGATAAGCAGGTGCGTGTGATTGCCGGAACGTTTCGCTCCCGTCTTTTGGCCGCGCCCAAGGGTACGGGAACGCGCCCTACCAGCGACCGGCTGCGCGAGACGTTGTTCAACATCCTTGCGCCACGGCTGGCGGGCTGCCGCTTTGCGGACCTGTACGCCGGTACGGGTGCGGTCGGGATCGAGGCGATCAGCCGGGGGGCGGCGCACGTCTGGT
>CAXTUR010000109.1:0-10173 GCA_964247455.1 uncultured Acidobacteriaceae bacterium
CCGAAGCCGGTGCGGTCGCCCGCCTGGTCGCGGATGGTGGTGAGCGTCGGACGGACCTGACGGCGGCCGGTGTTGAAGGGCGGATCGATATAAATGAGCGGGACGGAGGCGGAGGGGAAAGATTGGAGCAGGGGGAGGTTATCGCCGTGGAGAATGGTGTTGCCGGGTGGCCACGAAGCCTCGGCGGGGGGAGAGGTCATGGCACGATCTTCTCATCGACACAAGATGATCTGCGTAACGGTGTAGGGAACTCTTGCCAGGAAGGAAGCACTCCGCCCGTGTTGTGCCTTACACTGGCCTTCAAGCGTCCAAGAGGTCACACGTATGCCGCAAGAGCTTTACTTTGAGGATTTTTATATCGGTCAAACCTTCCACTCCGCCGGCACCGCGAAGGTCAGCGCGGAGGAGATCAAGGAGTTTGGGCAGAAGTACGATCCGCAGCCGTTCCATCTGGACGAGGCGGCGGGCGAGGGCTCGTTCTTTAAAGGGCTGGCGGCGTCGGGCTGGCTGACGGCAGCCATCGTCATGCGGCTGCGCGTGCAGTCAGTGATCGTGGCTGGCGGCATGATCGGCGCGGGCGTCGAGGAGATGCGCTGGACCGAGCCAGTCCGGCCTGGCGACACGATTCGTACAGAGATCGAGGTGGTGGGGGTGCGGCACTCTACGTCCAAGCCGGAGTTCGGCATCGTGCGGACGCGGACGCTGGCCTACAACCAGCGCGACCAGGTGGTCCTACGGTCGACGGTGAACTTCCTGGCTCCGGTGCGGCCCTCGGCCAACGCTTAGCGGCTGCCCAATGTTTATTGCTCAAAGCCTGTCGTCCAACGTCTGTCCTCCACCACGCATCCTGTGAGGGAGGAGAAGAAACATGAGCACGTCAGACCAGAGTTCCGAACCGCACCTGTTGCGCGGCATCCTTGCGGGTGCGGTGGGCGGGTTGATCGCGTCGGCGGTGATGAACGGCTTTCAAGCCGCTTCCAGCCAGGCGCAGGAAGCCTTGAAGACGCCCGAGGAGAAAGCGCAGGCACAGGAGCAGCAGGCCTCCGCCGGGGACGACACCACGCAGATCGTCGCGAACATCGTGACTAAGAAAGCTACGGGCGACGAGCTCACACCAGAAGGGAAGAAGACGGGCGGACCGGTCGTTCATTACCTCTTCGGCACGGTGATGGGCGCGCTCTATGGAGGACTGGCGGAGTACGCGCCCCTGAGCGCCTTGGGCGTCGGCCCCGTCTTCGGCTCCGCGCTCTTCCTCGGTGCCGACGAGCTGACGCTGCCCGCGCTGGGGCTGAGCAAGTCGCCGGCACAGGAGCCAGTCGGCCCACAGCTCGACCACTGGGCGGCCCATCTTGTCTACGGCGCGACGACGGAGCTGGTGCGGCGCGGTCTGCGGCGCGTGGTGTAGTCGGTTGACCAATCCCGAGCTGCGGCTGCTGCAGGGAAGTGTCGACCGTGTAGTTGCGTTGCAGATCGGCGGCGAGACGGTGCTGGCGCTGGTGTTGTTTGTCTTCAGCGAGGGCGAGACACCGGACGTCTTCTATATGGAGATGAAGCGGACGGTGGACGGAAGCCTGCTCCCGGTGGGAGGGAACGGACACTCCACATTGTTGTCGGAGATTGAAGCAGTGTTCGCCATGCCGGACCCGTCTCCGCACCCGGTTCCCGACCCGTAAGGTATCCAGCCGGGTACCTTTCCCGGACGGCTTATCCACGAAGAAACGGCGTATCTTTGTGAGATGCGGATGACGGTGCTGGCGTCGGGGTCGAAGGGCAATAGCACGGTGATCTCAAGCGGCAAGACCCGCGTGCTGGTCGACGCCGGGCTCTCCTGCCGCGAGCTGCTGAAGCGGATCGCCCAGGCGGGGGAAGATCCCGAATGGCTTGACGCCATCCTGATCACCCATGAGCACGTCGACCACGTTGCCGGGCTTGGTGTGCTGGCGCGGCGACTGAATATCCCCGTCTTTTTTACCGAGCCAACCCATCGGGCATGGGTGCGGATGCTGACGCCGCGCACGACGATGAGCTATGCGAAGTGGCTCGACCATCTTCAGCAGGAACGCGAGGCGAAGGTCGCGACGCTCGCCGCCGAAGGGAGCCGCGCGGACGATCCCCACGCGGAGATGGAGCTGTCGGCCGAGGTGGACGAGGAGCCGTGCGACGCAGAGGCGCAGCAGGCTCTGCCGCCGAAGGAGAAGCTGAACCCGGCGCATCTGCCCGCCGTCGAGTACTTCAAGGCCGGAACGCGTTTTGCCATCGGCGACATCTGCGTGACGCCGTTTACCATCCCGCACGATGCGGCCGACCCGTGTGGCTTCGTCTTTGAGGCCGACGGCATACGGATGGCGCTGGCGACTGACCTCGGCTATATGCCGCCGAATGTGAAGGCCGCGCTGAAGTGCATCGATGTGCTGCTGCTGGAGTCGAACCACGATCTCGAGATGCTCCGCGACGGCCCGTACCCCTGGTCGGTCAAGCAGCGGGTGCTCTCGCGGGTGGGCCACTTGTCCAATCTCGCGACCGCCGAGTTCCTTGAGAAGGACTACGACGGCGGGGCGGCGTATATCGTGTTGGGGCACCTGTCGGAGTCGAACAACGCCCCGGAGCTGGCGCGGCTCGCGGCCGAGCAGGCCATCGGCGACCGGATGACGCTGCTGGGCAATCGGATCATGCTGGCGCACCAGGCCGTGCCGCTCGCCCCGATCTGCCTTTGAAGCGCCAAACCGCTCGCCCGATCCGTTACCTCCAGCGTGTGCCGTTTTCGATACGCTGCATCTTGCGTGTCTGGATCGGAGTCAAACGAGATAGACTGGATGCTACGTCTATGAGCCTTTCGGCCACTCCCTTTCGCAACAAGCCGCGCGTGCCCGCCTCGCCGTGTGTCGATCCGGTGATTGGGGCGATCCTCTCCGGCTGGCGATACGACATCTCCGCGCTTTCGCCCGAGATGCGGACCGACTATGAGCAGCATCTCGCCGACTGCGCCCATTGCCGGTCGAAGCAGCGACTCCACCGCACCGTCGATGTGCTGCTGATCACGGTCAGCACGCTGTCCATCTTTGCCTTTCTGCTGGCCGCCATGGTGATGCACCGTGTGGAGACGATCACGCATATGGCGCAGATCCATTTGCACGTGTACCACTCGGTCGTCTTCATCTCGCTTGAGGGCTTTGCCATTGCGGGGGTGATCGTCTCGACGCTGCTGTGGCTGCTGGTGGCGATTACCACGCCGTTGCCGAGCTATCTCAGCTCCGTGCTCCAGCAGCGGCTTCCGGCTGAGATCCGCGACCGCTTCCACAAGAACGCGGCGTAGCCCGAGCCATGTCCTCGACCGAACCGCAAGGCGAAGTGCTTCCCCCGCTGGGTGATGCTGTGCCTGTTCCCGAGTATCAGCCAACGGAGTACGGCCAGCCCCGCGCGGCCCAACCCGCGGTCCAGAACGACAAGCGCAGCTTCAATCTCCGGTCCTCCCCCGCGACCTACGCGCTGGTGGCGGTCAACTGCGCAGTCTTTCTCTGGATGGTGCTGCACGGCGTCTCGGCCAGCAGTCCGTCGGCGACGCAGCTAATCCACTTTGGCGCGAACTCGACCAGCGAGGTGTTGCACGGTCAATGGTTCCGGCTGCTGACGGCGACGTTCGTGCATATCGGCCTCATCCATCTCGCGACCAATATGTGGTGCCTGTGGAACCTTGGCCTGCTGGGCGAACCGCTGCTCGGTGCCTACGGTCTGGCTGCGACCTATGTGCTGACCGGCGTCGCGGGCAATCTGCTAAGCATGCTGATCAACATCGTCTTGGGCGACGATTCGGTGGGTGCCGGCGCGTCGGGGGCGGTCTTCGGCATCGCGGGCATCCTGATTGTGCTGCTGAGCAACCGGCGGCTGCCGATCCCCTGGCCGGAGTTGCAGCGGCTGCGCCGGTCCGTGATCCAGTTTGCCGTGCTGAACCTGATCATCGGCGGCGCGACGGTGTTTACCAACATTATCCGGATCGACAACTCCGCCCATATCGGTGGATTTTTGTGCGGGTTGGCACTAGGCGTTCCGCTGGTCCCGCAGATGACGGCGGGCCGGGAGCGCTACCTTTCGCGCCAGAAGATGGTGTTTGCCGGGGCGGCGTTCCTGATGGTGCTGTTCGGCTACTGGCTGACGCGGCTCCGCTAACTGACCAAGCTAGCTTACGGAAGTGGACGCGAACTTCCGCACCATGGCCAGCAACAGCCGGCGGTCGGCGTCATTCAGGTTCGCGGAGTAGCGCTGGATCTGAGTAAGGAATTGAATTTCCTCGGCGTTCAGGCTGAGGCCAATGATCTCTTTGGGCGTCTCGTCCTCGGCAAAGAATTGGGAGAGCTGGAGGTCGAGCGCGCCCGCGATCTTTTTGAGCGTGTCGAGCGAGGGTACAGTGTGACCGTTCTCCACGCGCGAAAGGTAGCAGCGAAGCAGGCCGGTCTTCTTCTCGATGTCGCCCTGCGACAGGCCTTTCTGCTGACGGAAGCCGCGTATGGTCGAGCCGATGTTCATGGAGGAAAATCCGGCGGGGCTGTCGGCCGGGGTAAGGGTTTGAAGCGATGCCATGAGCCAAACCTATCCACCCGCGACCGAACGCGCAAGAACAAAGTAGAGGATGCGGTGGATTTCCGAACCTAGCGCGATTCTCTCGGCCCGGATGAGACCGGTAACCCCAAACGAAAGAACGCCGCGCCTTCGACCCTGTTGGTGTTGTAACGGGCGACCCGGGTGAAGCCGAGTGCTTCGTACACACGGACCGAGTGCGTCAGAATATCCGGAATAGTGTCGAGATATAACGCGGAGACCTTCAAAGACTCCGCACGCCGGATCGACGCCTCCATCAAAAGCCGACCCAGCCCAAGCCCACGGTAGGGCGGCGAAACCCAAAGCCGCTTCGGCTCGCAGGCCCGCTCGCCATTGCAGTTAAGCGTGCGGAGACCGACGCAGCCGGCGGGGTAACCATCCATCGTGGCGAGCAAAAGACAAACATACTCCCCCGGAAGGCTTGCGATCTCACGGTCTAGATCCGGAAGATGAACACCCGAAACGGCGGCAAGGTGGTCACCATAGGCGCGGAAGAGTTGACCGACCAATGTGATGTCTTCCGCAGATTCAGCTGAACGCACCAACGGTCCGCTCATCTCATGTACATCCCGCCGTTCACGTCGAGCGTATGGCCGGTGATGTAGGCGGCCTCGTCCGACGCAAGAAAAGCGACGGCATGGGCGACGTCCTGCTCGGTCCCGGCGCGGCTAAGCGGAATGACGGACATCATCGCCGCCCGCTGTTCCTCGGTCAGGACGCCCGTCATGGCCGTCTCGATATAGCCGGGTGCGACCCCGTTTACAGTAATCGTCCGGCTGGCGAGTTCGCGGGCGAGCGCCTTGGTCAGCCCGATCAGACCAGCCTTCGACGCGGCGTAGTTGGCCTGTCCCGCCTGTCCCATCTCGCCAACGACTGAAGTGATATTGATGACCCGCCCCCACCGCGCCTTAACCATCTGCGACATCAGCGCCTGCGTCATTAAGAACGCGCCCGTCAGATTGGTCGAGAGCACGTCGTCCCAATCCTTGCGCTTCATCCGCATGGCGAGGATGTCGCGCGTAATGCCGGCGTTGTTGACCAGTATGCCGACACCGCCGAACTCCGCGACAACCGCCTTGGCGCACTCCTTGATCGACTCTTCGCTGCCGACATCGAGCGCAAAAGCCTGCGCCTTGCCGCCCGCTGCCGTAATCTCAGCGGCAACCTCGGCGAGCTTGTCCAGATTCCGTGCAGCTAAGGCTACGGTCGCGCCTCGTCTTGCCAGCTCCAGCGCGCAGGCGCGTCCGATTCCCTGCGAGGCGCCAGTCACCAGGGCGATGCGGCCTTCCAATGAACTCATAGACAGTGATTATACGAACGGGGCTGCTAGTGGAGCCAGGTCCCGCTCTAATCCCCAGATATAGACGTGGAGTTCGCGGGCAAAGTGAAGGACTGGCGGACGGTCCGGCAAGGTAATGCCATGGGCGGCGGAAAGCTCGTTGACGCGGATCTCCGCCTCGGCGCGTTCCAAGGGCCACGGCAGATGGTGAATGTGTCCAACGGACAGCCGCCCTCCATGCGCCGTGAAGAGGCAGTAGCGCTCGGTCAGGAAGTGTTCGAGCGTGCCGGGAAAGCTGGGTTCGACAACGCCTGTGCCTTTGTAGTCGGCTTCGAAGCGGACAGATTGCCGCGAGAGCAGACGCCGGCTGCTGTAGGCGATGGTGCCGTCCGGTTCGGCTTCGCGCCGCATCGACGCCCAGAAGTACGGTAGATGGAAGAGCGTCCGCGCGCCCGTTACCGCCAGCAGGCTCGCCGCATCGAGCGAGAAGAAGAAGACCCCCGGCAGACCGGTCCACCGCGAACGAACGTAGGTGCGGAGGTTCAGCTCGGCGAAGCTGGTCGTGCCGGGCACGGTGAAGGTGCGCTCGGACACAACGCGTGTGCGGACTTGGTCCATCCAGAACGGCACCACGCCTGCCCACGCGTAGCCGTCAAAGGTATCGACCTCGATGCCAGCAGGCAGCAGCCGCGCCATATCGTCCGTCGGGATGGGCCAATGCGCGAACAGCAGATCGTTCCAGCGCTGCGCCATCCGCCAGCGCCCGCCAGGCAGGGTGTAGGGCCGGTGCGCGACGGTGGAAAGAATCTCGGACATACAGAGTCAGATGAGCATATCCTGATCTTCTACATGGACACCGCGTATGAGACTTTGACCACGCCGCCAGAAACACCCGCCAGCGAGACCGACGTCTACGCTATCCACGGCGCGGACCCGGAGGTGCTGGCCTACGCGATGGCCAAGTATTCCCGCTCGTCGTTGAGCATGAAAGAGTCGCTCGGCGAGATCAGCACACAGCGAGCGGAGCAGTTCCTCAACACCTTCTACTTCCAGTATGGACACCGTTCCATCGCCGACCTGGCGCACATCCCGTTTGCTATCGAGAAGCTGAGTCTGCTGGCGGCGATCTCGCTGGTGGACGAGCAGCGCTGGGACGGGCAGGAACGCTCGACGCGGTATCAGGACTTCCGTCGCTCAGGCTCGTTCACGCCCGCGCTCGGCCTTCAAACAGCGAAGTTTACGTCCGCGGTCGAGGCCCTCTTCGCTGGGTACGATCGCGTCGGCGCCGGAATGCTCGATGCGCTTAAAGGAGCAGTTCCGCGGCCGGAGACGATGAAGCCCGACGCCTACGAGCGCACCCTGAAGGCCCGTGCCTTCGACGTGGCCCGCTATCTGCTGCCGCTCGCGACAAACACGTCGCTCGGCCAGATCGTCAACGCCCGGACTCTCGAAACGCAGGTCTCACGCCTGCTGACGAGCGAGTTCGCCGAGATCCGCGTCCTCGGAGAGAAGCTGCGGACGGCGGCGGCGGGCGAGGCCTGGAACGTCCATCACGGCGACGCGGAGGTGCTGCGCGAGGAGATCGGCTCGCTCGACCCCGAGCTGGGCGAACGCGCCGCCGAGATGCTGCTGCGCCCGGTCAAAGCCGCGCCGACGCTGGTGAAGTACGCGGCGGCCAACGAATATGAGGCCGCCACGCGCGTTGAGCTGACGCAGGCCGCCGCAGAGCTGATGGGAAAGCAGACGATCCTCGTCGCACCGGTGGTCGATATGGTAGACGGCGACGAGCCGCTCGAGATCGAGCTGCCTACCTCGCTGCTCTACCCGCACTGCCACTTCCCCTACCGGCAGATCCGCAACCAGGTGATGGCCCTCAGCGAAGCCCGCCGCACCGAGCTGGTCCGCCTTGGTGCGGCCAATCGCGGGCGGCACGACGAGCTCCTGCGTCCCTTCCACTCCGGCTACGCCTGCCGCTTCGACATCCTGATGGACATCGGCGGCTTCCGCGACATGCACCGCCATCGCCGATGCGTTCAGCTGCTCCAGGGCTACACGGACGCGCACGGCTACGAGACGCCGGAATGCCCTGGCCAGCCGGCGCTCGTCGAGGCTGGGCTGGACGGCGTCTACCGCGAGGCGATGGATTCAGGTATGGAGGCCTTCCGCGCGCTCCGCGACTCCGGCGTCCCCGAAGCCGCCCAATCCGCCCAGTATGCCCTGCCGCTGGGCACCCGCTGCCGGGCCATGTTCAAGATGGATTTCGCCGAGGCCCTCTACATCGCGGAGCTGCGCTCAGGCGCAGGCGGCCACTTTAGCTATCGCCGCGTCGCGTGGGAGATGTACCAGGCCGTCGCGCGGCGGCATCCGTCGCTGGCGGGCCTGTTCCGGGTTGAGGATGTGCGGAAGCCGGTGGATTTACTGCGGCGTTGATGGAGGGCCTGTAAGTTGAGTAGCGCAACGCCATACATCGAAATACTGGCTACTCTCGGCCTTCTGGTAATCGTGGAGGAACTCCTCGCGAAAAGTATTGGGAAAGAGACTTTCTGGAGCGTTATAGCCGGCCGCATGGTAAAGGCTCCGCATAGAGAAGGGTGGATCGCCTTTAGGAATGAGGTAAAGCGGAGAGCGGCAGCTGCGGAGTTCTTCCAATGTCGCCCTAGGCAGCGGGAGGTGCGCAAAGCCGGCCTCGTTCATCTGGTCCGCGTCGAGCTCGTAAGAATTGCCAAGAAGTACCAAAACCGGTCGTTGCCAAGTCATCTCGTAGGTAGAGTCGCCTCCATAGCCCATCTGAATCTGAGTGTCTGGATACATACGATGGATAGAGATGAGGTCTTGAGCAACGAGACGGCCCGGAGGAGAAGGGGTGGCGGGATTGCCTCTCCAATGGCTAATAAAACCCGAGCCGAAACTGAGCACTCCCGCGATAAACTGCGCTATCACTACTGCGCTTATATAAGCGCGAGAGCGGCGATCGACACGCAAGGCGAATCGGCGATTTGACCATAGCGTAGCGGTGATCCAGGCAAATAGCGGGGCAAGAGGGGCGCAATGCCACGGACCCGCACCGACTTTTGCTCCGGTAACGACTGCGACGACCGATGCGGCAACCAAACAAAGCAGGAAGGCGCGATATTTGCGGAACATCGCCAATGCTTCATTCCAACCACGCAAGTAAGATTGAATTAGGCTAATGGCTGGTAAAGCCATGAATAATACGAGTACGGCATTGCGGAACGCGAGATGTGGATCGAAGCCATGATGAGTGCTGGCCCGAATCCAGTAGAGAAAATTCTGTGCCCGGACACCCGGAACGAGGAAGGGTAGAGGTAGAAGACATATGAGTAATAAACCGCTTAGGAGTGCTTTTCCCAGGCCGAAGCGGACCCTAAGCAGGGTGACCGGAACACAAGCCAGCACGATAGCCGTCACTTTAATATGAACGAGCAGCATGGCGGTTATTGGAACTACAAATATCGCTACTTCGGACGGCAAAAGAAGCGCGGCACTAAGTTCTAGGGTAAAAAAGAGCAACATCCACGCGTCGCCTTTCATTGCCCACTCATTTGCGGACTGCATAAGCACTGTTACAGCGTATGGTAGAAGCGCAAACCCCCATCCCACCATGTCGCCCGCGCGGCGAACGACGCGTACCATCGTTAGGCCCGCGAACAGCAAAGGGATAATGACCCAGACTTGGTAGACACGCAGATCGGTAAATCCCGCGAGCATGAGGGGTTGGTAGACCCAGTAAGCCACCGGACCGTAGAGCAGCGAGTACCGCTGCCCGTCATTAGAACCGTGATACAGCGGTTGTCCGTGAAGTTCCGCGGCGGCAACGGCAATCAAGGTGGGTTCATCGTGGTAGATCATATGTCCGGCGGCCGAGAATACCGGCCCAATTATGCCTGCAAACAACATTATAAAAACGGCAGGCCACAGCCATTTTTCAATCGGCTTACGATAAAGCCGCCATTGAGGAGCCATCGCGAAGCAGAGGGGTAAGCACACAATCACGATCAAGAGTGGGTAATGGACGAAGGTACGCATGTTTAGTCATCCTACGTCCCGGCAGAAGGCCAATTGAAACAGGTTTCAACGATGCTGTCCTCCATCATGGAGCCTAGCTTCGCTTTTTATTTGCTTATTTCCGATTTGGTGCTAGAATCCGTTGACGAGTGTCGAGAGGGAGATCAGCGTGGCGGACGAGCGGGGCAAGGCGATAGAAGCGGCGATGGCGCAGTTGGAAAAGCAGTTCGGCAAGGGCTCCATCATGCGGCTGGGCTCGAAAGAGGCCATCGTGC
>CAXTUR010000110.1:0-10066 GCA_964247455.1 uncultured Acidobacteriaceae bacterium
TCTTGTTGTCGACGGGGATGCCGCGGCCGTCGTCGACGACGGTGATGGAGTTGTCGACGTGGATGGTGACGTCGATGCGGGAGGCGTGGCCGCCGAGGGCCTCATCGACGGAGTTGTCGACGACCTCGTAGACGAGGTGGTGCAGGCCCTGCTCGCCGGTGGAGCCGATGTACATGGCGGGGCGCAGGCGGACGGCGGCGAGGCCTTCGAGGATGGTGATGTTCTCGGCGGAGTAGCCGCCGCCCTCGGGGACGATAGATACGGGTGCGTCGGATGCGAGGTCGAGCAGAGCGGATTCGAAAGGCGGTGCGATGGTGGCCATGAGTCTCCGTGCGGCTGCCGGTCGCGTTCCCTGATTTCGGTGCGTTCGATATTCAGAAGGCTATAAAAATGAGCAGGTTAGCGGATGACTGGCCGTTGATTTGACCCTTTCAGTGTATCATGCGCGGCTTGCTTCCCGGCTGGTTTCTAAGGTTGGATGGCCGGCTTGGTGGAGGACTTTGGCGACGCTTTGGATAACGCGGACGATATCGGCTGCGGAGGTCTGCCAGTTGCAAACGCTGACGCGCATGGCCCGGCGTCCGCGCCAGGTGGTGCCGGTAAAGAAGGCTTCGCCCGTGGCGTTGATTTGGACGATGGCACGGTCGGTAAAGGCGTCGTGGCCGGCGTCCGTTGCGCTGGAGCTTGGGTCGAAGAAGCGAACCATGCCCTGGTTGATCTGCGGGACGTTCAGGGCGAGTGCGCCGGGTAAGGCACCGATGCGGGTGACGAGGCATGGGCATGGTCGCAGGTGCGGGCGATCAGGTCCGCGACGCCGTCGGTGGCGAAGCCCCGGGCCTCGGTGGGATCGTTCGGGGTTGTACTCCATCTGGTCGCGGGCATGGTCGTCGTGGGTGAGGTACGATGCGCGTTGGGCAAAGGCGGCGGGGTCGGCCCAAAGGCGTAGCCGGAGTCGTAGGGGACGTTGAGCCACTTGTGGCCATCGGTACTCCAGGAGTCGGCTTGGTCGCAGCCGCGCATGAGGTGATGGTGAGCGGGGCTGGCGGCGGCCCAGAGGCCGAATGCGCCCTCGACGTGACCCAGGGCGTTGTGACGATGGGCGAGCGGAATGAGGGTGGCGAAGTCGTCGAAGGCTCCGAGGTTGAGGTCGCCCGCCTGAAGGACGACGATGGTGGAGGCGTCAGATGCGGAGAGGGCTTGCTCCAGCATTTCGGGGGCGAGGCGGCCATCTTCGCCGGACGGCAGCGCGACAAAACTGCGTTCGCCCATGCCGAGGAGACGGACGGCGCGAAGGAGGGAGCAAAGCTGGCTGTGGCGGGGAAATGTAGAAGCTCTTTTAGCCAGCGTCCGGAGATCTCTTCGACAACGGCGGCGGCGGGCGCGGTGGCGTAGAGGCCGGCGTTCTGGTCCCAGGCGGAGGTGAGCCAGTCGGCGGCGAGCGCAGCGGGGAGGGCACCGCCGATGACCTAGCCGAAGAAACGTCCGCCCGCTGAGCTGAGGAGGCCGCCTTCGACTTCAGCGACGAGTTCGGAGACGATCTGGGCTGGATCGAGGCCGGTCGGGTTGAGCGGCAGGTCCATGCGATGACGGAGGTCGGCGAGGGAGGAGGTCGCGGCGACGGAGGCGGTGTCGAGCGAGGAGAGATGGTCGAGCGCGTGGTTAAAAGCGGCGGATAGGGCCGGATAGATGGAGCTGGCTGGCATCCCCAAAAAATTACCGTGCGGCTGGTGGGCGGTCACTCCAATCTTGTCGGCTAAGTAGGCGCGATGATGGAGACGCAGATTGCCTCCGCGTTAAACAACCGGCAGGTAAGCTTGTGTGGTGGTTTACGTGTGCCAGTGAGTTCGGAAGCGTCGGACGCAATTGCTTCATAGAAGTTCTTGACAAAGTCTAGAGTTACGTCCGTAATAATAGCACTGTATGACTTCTACGTTCCTGACCGGCCCAGTCTCGCGCAATGGTCACGTCCCCGCTCTGGATGGGATACGTGGACTTGCCATTCTGATGGTGCTTGGATCGCATCTGTTCGCCTCGAACTCCGCGATGAGCGGACGTGTTACCCGCTTTGTGGGCGATGTTTTAGGGTATGGACACTTCGGAGTGGATCTTTTTTTTGCACTCTCAGGCTTTCTGATTACGGGCGTACTGGTCGACGGTCTGGACGATCCGCACTTCTTCAAGAACTTCTACATCCGGCGCGTACTGCGCATCTTTCCTCTTTACTACGGTGTCCTGATCGTTCTCTTCGCGCTGACCCCCATGTTGGCGCTGCGGTGGCACGGCATGGGTGTGCTGTTTGTGTTGTATTTGCAGACGCTGCATCCCGCCGAACTGAGCCGGTTCACTCCAGGAAGTGGAGTAAGTTTGTCGCATTTCTGGTCGCTGGCCATTGAGGAGCAGTTCTATATGGTGTGGCCGGCGGTGGTGTTCTGGGTGCGCGATCGGCGCACGTTGCTGCTGACCACCATCGGACTGTCGGTATTTGCGCTGGCGCTTCGGCTGGTCATGGTCGGCGTTGGTGTACCAGGGCTGGCGATCCATATGGCCACGATTACGCGGGCCGATTCGTTGCTGCTGGGCGGGGCTTTGGCCTTGCTGTACCGCTCGGAAAACTGGGAGCGGATGCGGAAGTTCGCCCCTTATGGCTTTCTTGCTTCGGCTGTTCTGGTCTGCGCGTCCATCAAGTTTTTCGATCGCGAGTTTCTTCCATATCCGCCGTATACGTTGGCCATGCGGTTCTGGATCGATGGGGGACGGTACACTGCGGTTGGATTGGGAGCGGTATGCTTGATCGCGCTGGCGCTCAGGCCGGGCTCGACGTACGAGCGGTTTTTCAAAGGCCGGATCATGCGGTTTTTCGGCAAGTACAGCTATGGGATCTATGTCCTGCATGTGCTGCTCCTGCCTGTATTGCTGGGAAGGCAACGGGCGGCGATCGAACACCTTACGCACAGCAAACTGCTTGCGGTGGCAGGAGCGGGATTCTCGACGCTGTTGCTATCGATTGCGGCGGCGGTCATTTCCTTTCACTTCTACGAGAAGCCGTTTCTCCGGTTGAAGCGGTTCTTTGAATACCGACCGGAGAGGAAGCAGCCGCCGAATCTGCGGGTGATGGTGTCGCGACGGATGCCTGCAGATCTGGTATCCTCGGAAGATCGGGCGAGAGTCGTCTCTCTCCGTTAGGAACACTATGCCAAAACTTAAGACACACAGTGGCGCCGCCAAGCGCTTCCACAAGACAGGTACGGGCAAGTTCAAGCGCGGCCAGTCGAAGATGCGCCATATTCTGACCTCAAAGGCGACCAAGACCAAGCGCAAGCTCGGTGGGTCGGCGTTGATCTCGGATGCGGACCACCATGTAGTTGCGCGGATGCTGCCTTATGCCTGATTTGCGCGTGGGCTGAGTTTTCAAGTTGAGCCGTCTGAAGAGACGAAGGGCCAAAACCGCGTTGCGGCCCCTGGGAAGCGAAAGCGCCCACTGAGACTTGAATTGTAAGAGCGAGTGAAGAGGCCACCCTTACCTCCAGCCGCTAAACGATGTACGCAAAAGGAGGTGCACCATGCCCCGTGTCAAACGGAGTACCAAGCGCAACGACCGCCGCAAAAAGATTTTGAAGCGCGCGAGCGGCTACTTTCTCACTAAGTCCAAGCTATACCAGGCTGCGCAAGAGGCCGTCGAGCGCGGTCTGATGTTCGCCTACACGGGCCGCAAGCAGAAGAAGCGGCAGTTCCGCTCGTTGTGGATCGTCCGCATTGGCGCAGCCAGCCGCCAGCATGGGATGAGCTACTCAACGTTCATCAATGGCTTGAAGCGTGCGGGCAATGGGTTAGATCGCAAGATCTTGGCAGACATCGCGGCGAACGATGCTGCGGGGTTTGCGGCGTTGATCGCCCAGGCGAAGGCCGCGCCTCCTACCCTGTCGCGAACTGTTGCCGCTTAGTTGCACAACACCAAAGGAACACAGCAAGAGCCGCGACGTAACGTTGCGGCTCTTGCTGTATTCACGGCGTGACGCCTTCGATGACGTATTCTTAGAGGCATGGCGACTATGACTCCTCCGATTGAAGCCGAAGCCACGACCGTGAGCGATAACGCTCCGTTTGAGTCGTGGGGACGGTACCCCACCTACCAGGCAAAGCTTGTCCCGTTAAACTGGCAGTCGGACTTCCCCTCAGCCATTGCGGGTACGCACAACGGCGCGCTGCCGGTGGGCATGGGCCGCAGCTATGGCGATTCGTGTCTGCTGAAGGACGGCAACCTGCTGTTGACGACCGGCATGAACCGGTTGCTTCACTTCGACGACCAAACGGGTGTGTTGACCGCAGAGGCGGGCGCGACGCTAGCGCAGATCCTGGACTTTTCCGTGCCTCGCGGTTTCTTTTTGCCGGTCTCGCCGGGTACGAAGTATGTGACGTTGGGTGGAGCGATCGCCAACGATATTCACGGCAAGAATCACCATGTAGCGGGGACGTTCGGCTCGCACGTGACAGAGTTTGAGCTAGTGCGGTCGGATGGTTCGAAGCGCATCTGTTCGCCGACGGAAAACCTTGATTGGTACGCGGCGACGATCGGCGGTCTCGGTCTGACGGGTGTCATCACCTGGGCGAAGCTGCGGATGAAGCCGATCGTCTCCCGAGCGATCGACTATGAGGGCATCCAATATCACGGTGTGGACGAGTTTTTCGACCTGACGCGGCAAAGCCAGCATATTGAGTACACCGTGAGCTGGATCGACTGTGCATCGACGGGAAAAAACTTTGCGCGGGGCGTGTTTATGCAGGGTGATCACTCTTCGGTACCGGCAGAGTTGAAGCCATCGCCCGAGCCAAAGCTGGTCTTTCCATTCGACGCGCCGGGATTTGCGTTGAATCACACGACAGTAAGCCTGTTCAACACGGCGTTCTTCCATAAGCAGTTGAAGCCACGTGTAACGCAACTGCAGGACTACGAGCCATTTTTCTATCCACTGGACAAGGTCCTGCACTGGAACCGACTATATGGCCGTAACGGACTGCTGCAGTTTCAATACGCGATTCCCTGGGCGGACGCGCGGGAAGGAACGATCGCTATTCTCCAAGAGGTGGCGAAGTCCGGGCTTGCGTCATTTTTGGCGGTGCTGAAGGTCTTTGGCGACGTGCCTTCGCCAGGGATGATGAGCTTTCCCCAGCCGGGCGTCACCTTGGCGCTGGATTTTCCGATCAAGGCGGACAAGAGCTTCCCGCTGTTTGAACGGCTGGCGGACATGACGCGCGAGTTCGGCGGGCGGTTATACCCTGCCAAGGACGCGGCCATGACGGCGGAGCAGTTTCAGGCGTTTTACCCGCAGTGGGAGAAGTTCGCGCGGTATCGCGACCCCCAGCTTACCTCCAGCTTCTGGGAGCGCGTTACCGGAGAAAAAACCCTGCTATGAGCACCTCGCCCGCACTGACCCTTGGTCCAAAGAAGATTCTTGTCCTGGGTGCGACCTCCGGAATTGCCGAGGCGACCTGCCGCATCTGGGCGTCGCATGGGGCACGGCTCTTTCTGGTGGCACGGAACGAAAGCAAGTTGGCGGCGGTCGCGGCGGACTTGCGAACCCGCGGCGCGAGCTTTGTGGATATTGCGGTAGCCGACCTCGACGACACGACGCAGCACTCGTCGCTGTTGGCGCACGCGGTCAACTCGCTGACCGGGATGGACGTGGCCTACCTCGCGCACGGCGTACTTGGCACACAGCCCCAGGCGGAGACGGACTTCGCCCATGCCGCGCAGATTCTGCACACAAACCTCATCGCCCCCGTGTCGCTGCTGACGTGGCTAGCGAACTACTGTGTGCAGCGCCATGCGGGCGTTCTGGCGGTGATCTCGTCGGTGGCGGGGGACCGGGGGCGGAAGTCCAACTATCTCTACGGTTCGTCCAAGGCGGGGCTGTCGGCGTTTCTTGGCGGGTTGCGAAACCGCGTCGATCGCGAAGGTGTGACGGTGCTCACAATTAAGCCTGGGCCGGTGAAGACGGCGATGACGAGCGGGATGAAGGGTTCGGAGAAGTTCGCCGACGTCAACGCGGTGGCAAAGAGCATCGTCGCGGCCGTGGACGCGCGCAAGGACACCCTCTACGTGCCCTTTCAGTGGCATCCGATCATGTTCGTGATCCGCCACATCCCAGAACGGGTGTTTAAGAAGCTCAATCTATGAATTGACATAGAGATAGAATGCGAATAGTAAATGTTCTTGTTGACAGCGTGGAACAGCCTTGAATCTGGCTGATTTCACGCTGTTTTGCTTTGGCATACAAGATGCTATGTTGTTCATGTTCTTTTCATCTCTAAAGCTTGCCGCGGACAGCTGTCCAGGCGCACCCACTTCTCTTTCCACGAGGATTTGAGTCCATGACGTTTGCATCGCTTCGTTCCAAACTTCGTCTGCCGGTCGCGCTCGTTCTTCTGGTCGCCTCTTTGTCTACTTACTCTTTTGCGCAGGGGATTATAACCGGATCAGTCGCGGGTACGATCACCGACGCGTCTGGTGCCGTAGTCGCGGGAGCTACTGTAAAGGGTGTCGGCGTGGCCAACGGACTCCAGGTAAGTGGCACGACAGACTCGCGCGGCGAAGTTTCGCTGAAGGACGTTCCTCTGGGCGTTTATACCGTAACGGTACAAGGCGGCGGCTTTTCGCTACTGACAGTGAACAACCTGGAGGTACGCGCTGGCGAGATTGCCAACCTTGGAACGCAAAAACTCTCAGTAAACACGCAGGAGGCGGTGACAGTCAGCACATCGCAAAACCTATTGGAGACGACCCAGTCGCAGGTGACCACGACTTTTTCCGCGATGGCGATCGCGGACCTGCCTACGGGCGGCGGTCTCGACCGGCTGGTGTTGCTGGTTCCAGGCGCGGTGCGGACGCTGAATGACAATTTCTCGAACACAAACGGTGTGGGCGTCGCGTCAAACGGCCAGCGGGGTCGCTCCAACAACTTTGAAATCGATGGTCAATCGAATAATGACAACTCGATAGCCGGTCCACAATTTTTTTTTCGTAACGAAGACGCGTTGGGTCAGTTGCAGATCATCACTAACAATATGAGCGCGCAGTATGGGCGCGACGCCGGCTCGATCGTCAACTACATAACTAAAAGCGGCACGAATCAGTTTCACGGGACTGCGTTTGAGAACTACTTCGGCTCATGGGGCAGTTCGCTACGGCAAGGGCAGAAAAGCCCTCTGCAGGGTTTCTGCGCACCTGGCCAGGTGAGCGCGCCGGGCGCAACCTGCCTTACACCAGTCGTTCCGCGCATTACAGCCAACGAGTTTGGTGGATCGCTTGGCGGTCCGATCTTAAAAGACAAGCTATTTGCCTTTGGCAGCACCCTTTTTCGGCGGATCACCAATGGAGCATCTCCAGCGACTTCCAACACACTCACCCCCACTCCGACCGGCCTTACGCAGTTGGCGAGTGCCTTTCCAAGCAACCCATTTGTCGCATCGTTGGTGAACAACGGGCCGTATTCAGTCAAGGCGGGTAATCCGATTCCTTTATCCCAAACCACCGTTGCGGTGTGTGCGGCCAAGGTGCAAAGCTGCCCGGCGGGTTCGCCGATGGTGGAGTTTGGTACGATTGCGCGTCTGCTGCCCAGCACATCTAGTGATCAGGAAGATCTCGGTCGCATTGACTTCCAAGCCACACCCAAGGACCGCTTCTACTTGCGGTATATGTATCAGAACGCGCCCACCAACAACGCTGGCGGCACCGTTCCGACCGGCCAGTTCTACGATGTGCAGGACAAGGTGCATTCGGTCGGCGCGGATTGGACGCGGACGTTTTCCGCCCGGTGGGTAAACCAGCTTCGCTACAGCTTTCAGCAATCAACGCTGGTCTTTGGCGCGGGCGGTTACCCCACCTGTGTGGACGCTTCCATCTCGAATTGCGCGTCCAGCGTGAGCGTGAATGGTTACGCCCAATATGGTCCATTTAACAATATCCCTCAAGGCCGCGTCGTTAAGGTGACGCAAGTGCAAGACAATGCCAACTTTTCGTGGGGCAACCACGCAGTTACGTTTGGCGGAGAGTTCGACGAGCAGAACTCTCCCAATGTGTTTCTACCGAACACCAGCGGTACCTTCAACTTCAACAACGGCTTCAACTATGCGCTGGCCGGAACAGGAACGCTGACGCTCGCTAACGGTTCGCCAAGTATTCCCTTCCGCGAGCCGGATGTGGCGGCGTACCTTCAGGACGACTGGAAAGCGTCGAAATCGCTGACCATCAACGTCGGGCTACGCTGGGAGTTCTTCAAGCAGAGCGTAAACTTGTTGCACAATGTGTCGGTCGCGCGCCAGACCGGTCCCAATCCCATCTGGGATCCGACACTTCCGCTCAGCCAAACGACGTTTCCTTATGTGCCAGAGAACTATAAGAACTTCCAGCCCCGTATCGGTTTTGCTTACAACCCGTCCGCCTTTCCGGGAACGGTGCTGCGGGCCGGCTTTGCGATCAACTACGATCCCCAGTACTACAACCTTTTCCTAAACGCCTATACCAGCGCGCCCATTGTGAACACGGGAGTGATCTCCTGCAACGGGACAACGGTGCAGTGTCTCCCGGGCGCAGGGACGACCAACGCCCTGGTCCACGCGCAGGACGATCAGTTCAACCCAACCGGAGTCAATCCGGGAACGAAGACCCAAACTAATGTGGGTATACCTTTTAAGAACCCGGTGGCGGAGAGCTACACTCTGAGCGTGCAGCAGCAGCTTGGACGCTTTATCGTAGCGGAGATCCGTTACGCAGGGAACCACTCCTATGACAACTTTCAATCGTTGAACGGCAATCCCTCGATCAATGTAGCGGCCCCGGCCTCGGCGGGCGCCGGATACCAGACGCTGGCGCATGCGTTTCCGAATCTATATCCGGCTTCGTCGTACTGCACAACTCCGGGAGCAGTGGGCCTGGGGCGTCCCAACTGTGCCCTAACCTATCAGCAAACCCGCGCCAACACGGCATTCAGCATTTACAACTCGTTGCAGACGACGTTGAAGACGCAAGACTTCAAAGGGCTGACCGCGCAGGTTGGATACACCTTCAGCCGGACGGTGGACAACGCCAGCGAAGCGTACGGTTCGGTGGGCAGTGGAACGACAATCGCCGTTTCACAAAATCCTCAAGACCCGAATTACGGGGAGCGTGGCGTCAGCGGGCAATCTTTTCCCAACGTAATCTCAATAGGCGCTACGTTTATTCCCAAGTGGTATGCCGGACAGTCGGGATTGAGGGGGCGGTTGCTGGGCGGCTACGAGATGGATATGATCTATGGCTACCAGAGTGGGCAGCCGTACACGCCTTATCAGTCTGTGTCCGCCAGTCCTAATGCGGCGGCGCTCGGCAAGATTCCGATCGGAACTAATCAGGGCCAGGCACTCTACAGCTTTTGCGACAGCGCGTTTAATTCGGCCTACATCGGGAATGATGCCTGTCGGCCGATTTTATCGAACCGCAATGCTCCCGCCGGGACCGTCGGAATCAACGGCGGTCCGGGAGTGGGATACCTGGACATCTCGAATGGGAACTCCATCAATCCGTCGTCTGTGAAGTGGCTGGTCAACAACCAATACGAGGCTCTGGCCCGGGGGACACCATATCCAGGGGTAGGCCGCAACACGTCGCGCGGCAACACGATTAACGATCTGGACATGACACTCGCCAAGACCATCCGGATCGCGGAACGGGCGTCGGCCAAGTTCGGCATCAATGTCTACAATCTTCCGAATCGCGCGTTCTACGGCATTCCAGACGCATACATCAACAACGCCAACCCGGCCACAAAAGGGAAGGCAAACTATTCTTCATTTGAGAACTTCACCTCGAACTATGGAACGATGCAGAGTTCGCCTTTCGGAAGCGGTACCCGCAACATTCAGCTCACAGGAAAAGTACTGTTTTAGAGGAATCGATGGAGCAAAACCGATAGCGCTAGCAGCGATGCCGACCCCTTTTATTGGTGCGGGCTATTGTTGTTGCTGTGCCATCTGCTGTTGCAACCGCGTGGGTGGGGGTGGCGGCTCGGGGAGTTGCGTAGCCTTTTCGACG
>CAXTUR010000111.1:0-9984 GCA_964247455.1 uncultured Acidobacteriaceae bacterium
ACGTAGAGGTCGGGGAAGCCGTCGTTGTCGAAGTCCGCGACCGCGACGCCAAAGCCCCAGCGATCGTTTTGCACACCCGCTTTGGCGGCGACATCGGTGAAGGTGCCGTCGTGATTGTTGTGGAAGAGGCCGGCGTGGGGGGCTGTCGCCTTGCCCGCCATCGCGTCGTAGGTGGAGCCGTTGACGAGGTAGATGTCAAGCCAGCCATCGTTGTCGTAGTCGAGCAGGCCGACGCCGGAGCCTACGGTCTCCAGGATCAGCTCCTTGCCGGGTAGACCCATTCGATGATGCCACTTGGCCAGGCCGGAGGCTTCGGCGATGTTCTTGAAGACGATGGGGCCAGTCTTGACGAAGCCGCCAGCCGTGATAGGGCGATGGAGGTCGTCGAGGACGGCGGCATGAGGAGCGCCCGTGTTCGAGGTGCCCATGGCGGAGCCCTGCGGGGGAGCGGTTTGGGCGAGTACGGGGGCGGCGAAGAGTAGGGAGAGTACGAGAAAAGCGTGGTGCCGCATGGGGGAAGGATAGCAAAGGGAGTGCTTCTCGTCTGCTTGGCTCAGACACATGAACGGCATGGTTCGCTGGGAGCAGCTTACTTAGGAGCCAGGGCCTGGTAGACGGTCTCGCCTCCGACGATCGTGCGGAGGACGCGGGTGTGGATGAGCTCCTGCGGGACGGCGGTAAGGGGGTCGCGATCGAGGACGACCATGTCGGCGAGGAAGCCGGGAGTGAGCAGGCCGAGGCGGTGTTCGGCGAACTCCGCGAAGGCGGAGGTCTGGGTGTAGGCAAGGATTGCTTCCGGTACGGTGAGCTTCTCTTGTGGCTCAAAGGTTTGGGTGCCGGCTTCGTTCTGGCGGGTCGTAGCAGCATAGAGGCCGCGGAAGGGATCGATGGACTCGACCGGGTAGTCGGTGCCGAAGGCGAGGGGAACGCCGTGGGTAAGGAAGGATCGCCAGGCGTAGGCGTACTTGACGCGCTCGGGCCCGAGGCGGGCGGCGGCCCAGGCCATGTCGGTGAGCAGATGCGAAGGTTGCATGGAGGCGATGACGCCGAGCTCTTTGAAGCGGTCGAAGTCGTCGGGGAGCAGGACCTGCGCGTGCTCGATGCGCAGACGAAGATCGGCGGGCTGGGTCTCTTTGGTCGATCTGGTGACGATGGTAGCGTCGGGGTTGTTCGGCGGCAGCGGCGCGTCGGAGGGGAGGGCGGTCTCTTCGGCGGCGGCGAAGGCGTTCAGCGCGATCGAGTTAGCGAGGTCGCCGATGGCGTGGAAGCCCAACTGGAAGCTGGCGGCGGCGCGTTCCGTGGCCATGGCGTTGAGTTTGGTCTCGTCGTAGCGGGGGATGCCGGAGTTCGAGGGGTCGTCGGCGTAGGGCTCGTCGAGTGCGGCGGTACGGGAGCCGAGTGAGCCGTCCATGAAGGCTTTGAGGAAGCCTGTGTGAAGGAGGGGATCGTCGACGGGGTGGCTTGCGCGGCGCTGCTGGAGGACGGCGAGGGGCAGGTTGAAGTCGAGCCATTCGGTGACGCGGAGCTTGAGCTTGCCGGTGTGCTCAAGCGATTCGAGGGCGAGAAAGTCTTCCCAGTCGGAGAAGTCCTGAACGGAGGTGACGCCGTGGGCGAGCGCGTCATCGATCGAGAGTTGAAGCGCGCGGCGACGGGTGTCGGAGTCGGGCGGAGGGATGCGGCGGGTGAGCAGCGCGATGGCGGGAGCTTCGCGGACGATGCCGGTTGGCTGGCCGGTGCCGTCGCGGTCGATCTTGCCGCCTTCAGGGTCTTCGGTCTCGGGCGTGATGTTGGCGGCGAGAAGGGCGGCTGTGTTGGCAATGACGATGTGGCCATCCACGCGGTAGAACATGGCGGGACGTCCGAGGGTGACGGCGTCAAGATCAGCGCGGGTAGGGAGCGCCTTCGAGGGCCAGAGGGTGTGGTCCCAGCCGCCGCCGCCGAGCCATGCGCCGGACTTCGCGGCCATCGCGGCTGTCTTCACGCGGGCCTGCATCTCGGCAAGGGAACGTGCGCCAATGAGGTTGACAGCGAGGCGTTGCTGTCCGGCTGAGGCGATGTGGGTGTGGGCGTCATTGAAGCCGGGCATAGCGAACGCGCCGTGGAGATCGATGACCTGGGTCGTGGAGGATTTCAGAGCGAGGATCTCGGCATCCGTGCCCGTGGCGGCGACCTTGCCCTGCGCGAAGGCGATGGCGGCGACGACCGTGGGCTTGGCGGCGGGGTCGACCAGATGTTCGCCGGTAAGGATGCGACCATGGACATAGAGCGTGTTGGGCGCCTGGGCCAGCGTGGTCGCGGCAACGAAGAGAAGCAGGGCTTTCATTGCGGCGAGTGTATCAGGGTGTGGTTTTGGCGGTTTGTTGCGCGGTGTCTAGCAGGGTGAGGAGGATGCGACGCAGGGCGATCTCGCGGCCGGTGGGGTCATACCATTCGGCGAGGGTGTGGATGCCGCCGCCGTTGCCGCCCGCTCCGATGGCGATGGCGGGGATGCCGAGGGCGAGGGGAAGGTTGGCGTCCGTCGAGCCGATACGCGGTTCGGTGCGGAGGTTGAGGTGGCGGTCGACGGCGCGAAGGGTTTGAAGCAGCGGGGCGTCGTCGGGAAGGGCGGCGGCTGGGCGTTCGCCGACGGCTTCGAGGAAGGTGCAGTCGCCGCGGCAGAGACGGCGGAGGGCGGCCTCGACGGAGATGAGCTGGTCGGCATCTACGGAGCGGAGATCGAGGAGAGCGGAGGCGGACTGGGGAATGGAGTTGATGGAGGTGCCGCCAGCGATGAGGCCTACGTTGAGGGTGGTGCGGGGCGTGTCGGGGAGAGGGATGGCGTCGGCTGTCGCGAGCAGGCGGCTAAGGGTCAGGATGGGGTTGGGCGCGCCGGCGTCGGACCAGGAGTGGCCGCCGGGGCCGCGCACGGTAAGGCGGAAGCGACGGCTGCCGAGGGCGCGCGTGACGACGGCGTTGGTGCCTGCGCCTTCAAGGGCGATGGCGGCGGCGATGCGGTCTTTGTAGGGGCCAGTCTGGAAGAGGTGCCGCATGCCGCGGAGGTCGCCTGCGCCCGCTTCCGGGACGTTGGCGGCAAAGAGGTGGGTGTCGGGGGGGACGATTTCGGCGAAGCGGAGAGCGGCTATAAGGGCAAGCAGACCGGTAAGCCCGGCGGCGTTGTCGCAGATGCCTGGGGCGAGAAGGCGCGACTCGGATTCGGTAGGGGTGCAGTCGGTGCCGAGCGGAAAGACGGTGTCGAGATGAGCGGAGACGAGGAGGACGGGGGTATCGGGAGGACCCATCTCCGCCAGCGTGTTGCCCTCGGCGTCCAGATGCACGTTCGCAAGGCCGAGCGCGGTGAAGCGCTCGAGGAACCAGGCGGCGCGGGCTTGTTCGCCAAATGGCGGCGCGGGGATGGCAGTCATCTCCATCTGCCATTGCCGCAGCTGGGGCTGGTGGAGGTGCAGCCAATGGAAGGCGCGGTGGACGGGGGTGAGCGTCGCGAGGCGGGCGATCCGGGTGTGGGCAGCCGCCAGGCCGGTGGGGTCGAGCATCAGTAGGTGACCTCAACCAGGAAGAGGCCGCGGGCGGGCGCGGTAGGACCGGCGGCGGCGCGGTTGCGTGCCGCAAGGATCATCGGAATAGCGTTGGGAGCAAGACGGCCGGAGCCCACTTCGGCAAAGGTGCCTACGAGGTTGCGGACCATGTGGTGGAGGAAGCCGGTGCCGGTTATGCGGAAGATGAGCTGACCGTCGTGGTGCATCCAACATGAGCTGACGATGGTACGGATATTGGAGGGGGCGTCTTGTTCGTCCCGGGCGGTACGGTCCGGGTCTACGGCGGCAAACGAGGTGAAGTCGTGTGTGCCATGAATATGATGGGCAGCAGCCTGAAGCTTGACGATGGCGAGGGGTAATGGTTGCGGGTGCGCCCAGACATAGGGTGCTTCCATTGGGAGGCAAATGTGTGGCGCTGGGAGGATGCGGTATTCGTAAGTCTTTTGGCGGGCGGAGTGGCGGGCGTGGAAGTCCGGTTGGGCATGTTCGGCGGCGAGGACGCGGATGCTCTCCGGCAGGGCGCGGTTCAAGGCGCGGTGGAGGTTGGCGGGAGGTATCGGGCAGTTGAGGGTGACACTCGCGACTTGGCCAAGCGCGTGGACGCCGCTATCCGTGCGGCCGGACCCTTGGGGGAGGACGGTCTCGCCGGTGATGTGGAGGAGGGCGGCGGCAAGCGTGCCTTGAACAGTGGGCAGATTCGGCTGTACCTGCCAGCCGTGGAAGAGGGTGCCGTCGTAACTAAGGATGAGCTTCCAATTCCGCATGGAGGGTTTGGCAAGGGCAGGGAGGTTGGTATACTTCGCACGAAGCTTCTTATCTTTTTGATGCTACACCGGGAACGTAGCTCGACCGTTCCGCGTATCAGCCTCCATCCGCGCCGGTGAGAAGCTGGCGGGTTGCAACAAATACAGAGTCGTACCCCGTAGCGAAGCGTCTAGTTAGAAACGAAGCCACGTGTTGATTGGATTGCGGCTCCCGTACCAACGTGGGCGGGACCTACACCGCAGGGCTGGAGAGAAGAGAACGTGAGATTACAAGATTTGCAGGCAGCGGCGTGCACGGCCTTACTGCTGATGAGCGTTGCCACACCTTCGAGCTATGGCCAGCAGACCCCGACCAATCCGACCGCCGCCGCCCCGGCGCAGCCTGTGGTGAACGACACGACAGGACAGCCAGACTTGCCGCAGGCCCCTGCGCCGCGCATGACGGAGCCGATGTATCTGCGCGACACGAGCAAGGACTACACACGCGGGCGCGGGAACTTCTTCAAGAATCCGCTGCTGCGCTACCAGCCGAATGACTTCGATCTTCCGCGGCTGCAAAACACGCCGCGTCTCGATGGCCTTTTGCGCGATGGCAAGATCTACCTGAGCTTGTCGGACGCGATCACGCTGGCGCTTGAGAACAACTTCGACATCGCCATTGCGCGGATCAATCTGGACATCGCCGATACGGACATCCTGCGAACGAAGGCCGGCTTCTATGCGCCGCGCGGCGTATCCACGGGGCTGGTGACGGGAACGCTGGGCAACTCGGGCGGCACGGTCACCGGCGGTGGCGGGCCGGGCGGAACGTCCAATGCGTCGGGTGGCGCGGGTACAGGAGCCAATGGTTTGGTGTTGAGCACGAGCGGAGGCGGACCAACGCCGGAGCTTCTCGATCCGGTGCTGACCGGTAATTTGCAGTATGAAGCGGCGGCGACGCCCCAGGCCAGTACAATCTTCACCAATGGGCTGTCCAACATCAACAGCAATACGGCGACCTACAACTTTGGCTATCAGCAGGGTTTCTTGACCGGAACGCAACTGAACGTGACGTTCAACAATCAGCGGCAGACCACGAACAATCCGTTCACAAACTTCAGCCCCGACATTACGTCCAGTTTCCGCGCGACGGCGACGCAGCATCTGCTTCAGGGCTTCGGGCCATGGATCAATGGACGATTCATCCTGCAAGCGAAGAACAACCGGCGCATCACGGACTCGTCCTTCCGGCAGCAGGTGCTCTATACGGTCAACCAGGTGGAGAACATCTATTGGGGGCTGGTAAGCGCGTATGAGGACGAGCAGGCGAAGGAGCGCGCGCTGGGCCAATCGACGCAGCTGACGGCGGACAACCGTAAGCAGCTGGAGATCGGCACGCTGGCTCCGCTGGACGTGGTGAACTCGGACGCGTCGGTGGCGACGGACAAGCAGGCGCTGATCGCATCGAAGACCAATCTGGAGTACCAGCAACTAGTGATGAAGCAGGCGATCGCGCGTAACCTGAATGATCCGCAGTTGACGGCCGCGCCGGTGATTCCGACCGACCGGGTCAGTCTCGACCGGCTGCCGGAAGAGGATATGCAGGTTGACGATCTGGTGCGGCAGGCGTACACGGACAATCCGCAGATCGAGCAGGCCGTGCTGAACATGAAGAACAACGAGATTACGATCCGTGCGGAGAAGAACGGTCTGCTGCCGGTGATCGACGCGGTGGCGTTCTACGGCGCGAGCGCGCTGGGCGGAGCGCAAAATCCCGGCGCGATCAACTTCGGCACAAATGCGCCGTACCCTCCTGGGCAATTTCCATCCACAAGTTACCCGGGCATCTTGCAGAACCTGGTCAACAGTACCTCGCCGGACAAGGGCGTCGGCGTGAACATCAACATCCCGTTGCGGAACCGGCAGCAGCAGGCTGACCAGGCACGGTCGCAGATGGAGTACCGGCAGTCGCAGATGCGATTGCAACAGCTCTACACGCAGATACGCATCCAGGTGATCAACGGCCAGTATGCGCTGACGAACGACCGTGCGCAGGTAGAGGCGGCCACGGCGGGGCGTACCTTTGCGGCGCAGAGTCTTGACGCCGAGCAGAAGAAGTACAAGTTGGGCGCGTCGACCACGGCCAATGTGTTGCAGCAGGGACGGAACCTGGCGGTTGCAGAGAACACGCTGATCTCCAACACGGCGGCGTATGCGAAGGACCGCGCGGCGCTGTTGCAGCTGCTCGCCAGCACGCTCGATAAGTACGGCATCAAGATCGAATCGGCGGCGACGGGCGTGATCGACCGGACGCCGGTTATCCCGGGGCTGACCGCACCGAAAGCGCCGGAGGCTCCAAAGCCGATCTCGGGCACACCCGGGCCGGTGCAGCCTTAGGCCGCATGGTGTTACAGTGTCGGCACGGAGGCCTCGGGCGGAATGAAGGTATTTGAGCTGGCTGGGTGTGGCGCGTGGCGTGGACGGAAGCGTCACTTTGCGGCTGCGATCGGGACTGCCGCTGTTGTTCTCTGTGGGTTTGGCGCGGCCGCACAAATTCGCCTTGGAACGGGGGCTTATGCCAGCGTAGACCCCATGATTGGAACGGCGAATGGCGGGAACACCTTTCCCGGGGCGTCGTTGCCCTTCGGCATGATCCAATGGAGCCCGGATACCGGGCAGGGCTGGTACTTTCATGACGACAAGCAGATCCACGGCTTCAGCGTGACGCATCTGAGCGGGGCGGGGTGTCCGGTGTTTGCGGATATGCCAATGCTGCCGTGGAGCGACGAGCCGACGGCGGACCGGCGAGCTATTCCGGATGAGGCTGTGTCGTTCGACCATGCAGGGGAGAGCGCGCACCCGGGGTACTATGCGGTGACGCTGGCGGATGGGACGCGGGTAGAGCTGGCGGTGACGGAGCGGGCCGGGATCGCGCGGCTGCGGTTTGCGCCGGGCAAGCGGGCGGGTTTACTGCTGAACCACGCGGGCAGCGCAAGCAGCAACGTGCATATCGACAAGCTGCCGCCGGTTGGGCGGGAACAGGATGGCGAGTCGCTGACCGTGCGGGCCGATGGAAGCATTGCGGGCACGGTGACCTCGGGCGGGTTCTGCGGATCGCCGACGAAGTACACGTTGTATGTGGCGTTCGAGACACAATCGCAGGCTAAACGGGTGCTGCTCTGGCAGGACGGAAAGCAGGTTGAGGGAGGCCGCGCGGTGGGAAAGCGGGCGTCGGCTTGGTTGGACCTGGGCGACGGGCAAGAGCACCTGCTGAAGGTGGGGCTATCGTATGTGAGCGAAGAGAAGGCGCGCGCCAATCTGCGGGCGGAGCTGCCGGGATGGGACTTCGACGCGGTGCGGGCGGCCGCGGAGGCGGTGTGGACCAAGGCGCTCGACGGCATCAAGATCGACGGCGAACCCCCCGCCGAGCGGACGATCTTTTACACCGCGCTGTACCACAATTTGGTCGCGCCCAGCGTGTTCAGCGATGCGGACGGCGCGTACCGCGGGTTTGAGGAGGGCGGCTCGGCGGGAAAGGAGCACCAGGTCGGCGCGGGGCAAAAGGCGCAGTATGCCAACTTCTCCGACTGGGACACCTACCGGAACACATCGCCGTTACAGGCGTGGCTGCTGCCGGACGTGGCCAGCGACATGGCGCAGAGCCTGGTGAACGACGCGGCACAGATGGGGTCGCTGCCGCGTTGGGCGATCGCGAACGACTCGTCGTATGTGATGGGCGGTGACTCGCCATCGGTCCTCTTGGCGGAGTACCACGCGTTTGGCGCGCGAAGGTTTCAGACGGTAGAGGCGCTGCGCTTTATAATGCGGGGCGCTACGGTTCCCGGGTTGGGGACGCACAAGACGGAGGAGCGCACCCATCTGGCGGACTACATGAAGCTGGGGTATCTGCCGGTGTCGGCCAACCCCGCGGCCTGGGACGATTCCGCATCGGAGTCTTTGGAGCTTGCAAGTGACGACTTCGCGATTGGGCAGTTTGCGGCGGCGGTTGGCGATCGGCAGGCTGCGGAGACGATGACGAAACGCGCGGGCGATTGGAAGAACCTGCTCGACCCTGAGACGCGCTGGATACGGCCTCGACATGAGGACGGGCGATGGCTGGAGGGGTTCGACGCTGAGAAGTCGTTGCCGAAGGCGGGCGATACCCCCGTACCGACCGATCAACGGGGTTTCCAAGAGGGCAACACCTACCAGTACACGTTTATGGTGCCGTTCGATTACGCGGGGCTATTCCATGCGATCGGCAGCCAGAGTGTGGTGGAGGCGCGGCTGGACCAGTTCTTCAAGAAGCTGGTGTGCTGGGGCGAGCCGTGCTTCAACATGGCGAATGAGCCGGACTTTGTGACGCCGTATGCGTATACCTTTCTCGGCAAGCCGGCGAAGACGGCCGACGTGGTGACGCGCATCGAAGACAAAACCTTCAACACGACGCCCGGAGGCTTGGCCGGGAACGACGATCTAGGCGCGACATCCGGAGTGTATGTGTGGAACGCGCTGGGGATGTATCCGGCCATTCCGGGCATGGCTGGCGTGGTGCTGGGAACGCCACGCTTTCCGAAGGCGACGCTGCGGCTTGGCGCAAGCCAGACGCTGGAGGTGGAGCGCGCGGGTTCGGGACGGTATGTGCGCGCGGTCAGGCTGAACGGCAAGGCGCATCCGAGCAGCTGGCTGCCGTTGGCGGAGCTTAAACCGGGGCGTAATGTAATGGCGTTTACGATGAGTACAGGCGCGGATTCGGCGTGGGCGACCAGGCCGGAGAATGTGCCACCTTCGCTGACGAAGTGACGCTTGACCGCGAGTTGGTTTGGGGCTCTCGGCGGGAGACGCAGGTCCTTCGACTTCACTCAGGATGACAGGGGTTGGGGGAGTGCTCGAGGTGACAGGTGTGGGAAGCGTGAGTGGTGTTTTTTTGCGTTGATCAACATTCCAAAGAGTTATGGGTGATCTCCAGGTGGGTGCTTGATTGGTGGTGGCGTCGAGGTCGACGCTGTTGTTGCGGTTGAGCTGGGCGACGGCTCGGTGCAGATTCCATTTGGGAAGGACAACCAGAAGCCGAGGCAGAGCGGCTTCCTCTTTAGCTCGGTAAACTGGAAGCTATGGATTTCGAGCCTCGCAACGCCCTTGCCTCCGCCGCTTCCGCCTATCTGCGCTCCGCCATGCACCAGCCGGTGGCGTGGAACGAATGGGGCGAGGCGGCGTTTGCGCGGGCGATCGCGGAGGACAAGCCGATCCTGCTGGACATTGGCGCGGTGTGGTGCCACTGGTGCCATGTGATGGATCGCGAGTCGTATGAGAATGCTGAGATGGCGGAGGTCATCAACAAATTCTTTGTGCCGATCAAGGTGGACCGGGACGAGCGGCCGGATGTGGACGCGCGGTATCAGGCGGCGGTGTCGTCGATCAGCGGGCAGGCGGGCTGGCCGCTGACGGCGTTTTTGACGCCGGAGGGGCTGCCGTATTTTGGAGGGACGTATTTTCCGCCGGAGGATCGGGCGGGTCGACCGGGGCTGCGGCGGGTGTTGTTTACGATGGCCGAGGCGTTCCAGCAGAAGCGGGCGGAGGTGGAGGAGTCGGCCGGAAGCGTGATGGCGGCCATCGAGCATAATGAGAGCTTTGGGGGCCATGCTGAGGAACCGGGCTCGGAACTTGTGGGGAAGCTGGTGGCGTCGGCGCTGGCGCAGTTCGATCCG
>CAXTUR010000112.1:0-9981 GCA_964247455.1 uncultured Acidobacteriaceae bacterium
CCCCAACGCCCCGCCACGCCCGGTTCTCCCCTCCGCTTGCTCTTTGTGGGCCGGATCAACCAGCGCAAAGGCGTCAAATATCTTTTGGAAGCCCTCCGCCTGCTCAATGATCCTTCCATCCATCTCACCGTCTGCGGACGTGTCGTCGACGGCCTCGAACTCTTCAAGCCCTTCGCCGCCCAGGTCACCATACGGCCCGACGTCTCCGCCGATGAGCTCGTCCAGGCCTACCAGACCGCCGATCTCTTCGTCTTTCCCTCGGTCGCCGAGGGCTTCGGCCAGGTCCTGCTCGAGTCACTCGCCAGCGGCGTGCCCATCCTCTCGACGACACGCACCGCCGCGCCCGATCTGATCGACGAGGGCGTTCAAGGCTGGGTCGTCGAGCCGCGCCGCCCCGACCTGCTGGCCGAACGCATCGCCTGGGCCGCCACCCACCGTGCGGAGCTCGCCGCCATGGGTCTCGCCGCCCGCAAACGAGCCGAGCAGTTCACCTGGCAACGCTTCCGCTCCGCCGCCGCCGCATCCGTTTCGTCCTTCCTCAACAAGGCCAGCCATGTTTGAGGCCCTCCTCGCCGCCGCCGTGCTGATCGCCGTGCTGGGTCTCATCGTCGCGCTCGACGGCAGCCGCGATGTCTTCCATCCCCTCGTCTTTATCGCGCCGATGATGATCTTCCTCTACGGCTATATGCCGTGGAAGATCGACGCCGCCGGGGGCCTCGCGCAGTTCTTCGACACCGCCCAGCTCCTCTTCGTCCAGCGCCTCAACGTACTCGGCATCTTGGCCTTTGTTGTGGCGTGCTGTGCCGCTGGCCTCCGGGTGCGCCGCCGTGCGGACCGCGTCTCACAGCAGCTCTCCCCCCGCGCCTGCCGCCGCCTCCTCATCGGCGGCATCCTCGCCGGAGGCATCGGGCTCACCTGCTGGGCCATCACCATCGTCAACGTCGGCGGCTTTGTCCACGCCTTCTCCGCCTCCTACGCCGGGGGCTGGGACGACTCGGGCTACGTGCGCGACGGGTCACTGCTGATGCTCGTCGGCGTTCTGCTCTCGCTTACCTCGCTCGCTGCCGGCGGCCAGCGCCTGTATACGCTGATCGCCACCGCCGTCTTCGGCCTGCCCTGGCTCACGCAGGCCCTACTCACCGCCCGCCGCGGACCCACCTTCGCCATCAGCATCATCCTCCTGATGGGCTGGTACATCAACCGGAAAAAGCGTCCGCCCGTCCTCGCCATGGGCGGCCTTGGCCTCGCGCTTGGCTGGCTCGTCCTCTTCCTCGTCACCAACCGCGGCAGCATCTATCTCGGCTCCGACTTCGACGTCAAAACGGACGTCTCCTCCATCGTCGACAAGCCCGACACTGGCAACGAGTTCATCTATGGCTCCGGCACCATCCTCAACTCCCAGCGCCGCGACCACTACTTTTGGATGCGCCGCTACCTCGCCCAGATCCTCGTCCGCCCCATCCCCAGCGCCATCTGGACCAACAAGTATGCCGACTTCGGCGTTCCCGAACTGCTCGAAAACGGCGGCACCGGCTCCGGCTTTGCCGACACCCTCGGCTGGTCCGGCGCGGTTGGCTCCGCCCCGGGCATCGTCGCCGACCTCTGGATTGAGATGTGGTGGCTCTGCGTTCCCTTTATGGCCCTGCTCGGCTGGACCTACGGCTTCGTCTGGCGGCGCGCCGTCACCCGGGGCGGAGCCTGGTCCAGCCAGTACGTCATCCTATCAGCCCTCTCCATCTACCTCGTCATGCAGACCATGGAAGCCGTCATCTTCCGCACCCTTCTGCTCTCCATCCCCTGCTGGCTAAGCTGGCGATGGGCCTTGCGCGCGCCTGCCCAGGAGGAAGAGAGCCAGGAGTCCGAGCCGTACCGACTGGACGCCCGCGAGGTGGAGCATGTCTGAGCCTACCTCCGCTAAACCCTGCAAACTTGCCGTCATCTGGATCGACTGGTACGCCTACCACGTCGCCCGCTTCCGCGGCATGTACGACCATCACTCGCTCCACGGCCGCGTCCATGGGATCGAGCTCGTCGGCGGCATCGGCGTCCACCAGGGCCTCAAGTTCCGCGAAGATCTTCCCGCCGATCTCCCCATCGAAACTCTCATGCCCCAAAGCTCCTGGCAGGACGCCGGGCAGCTTACCCTCGCCCGCAAGCTCTGGGCCTTCCTCACACGCCTCGACCCCGAAGCCGTCCTCGTCCCCGGCTACTACACCTTGCCCGCCCTAGCCGCCGCGCTCTGGGCCAAGCTCTACCGCCGCCGGTCCATCCTGATGACCGAGAGCACCGCCGCCGACCACCTCCGCACCGGCTGGAAGGAAGCCCTGAAAGGCCTGCTCATCCGCACCCTCTTCGATGGGGCCGTGTGCGGCGGCGCTGCCCACCTCCGCTACTTGAAACAGCTTGGCTTCCCTGAGGAGCGAGTCGCCTTCTCCTACGATGTTGTCGATAATGCGTTCTTTGCCTGCGAAACTATCGCAGTACGCCAGCAAGCACGACCGACCGACTTACCCACAAACTACTTCCTCTATGTCGGCCGTCTTTCACCTGAAAAGAATCTCGACAGTCTTGTTCAGGCATTTACCAAGTATCGGGAACAAGGTGGCCCGTGGTCGCTTGTGCTCGTCGGTGCGGGCCCCTCCGAGGAGTTACTTCGTAAACTCGCAAACAATGGTGCTTATGCGAATGCAATCCATTTCCCGGGCATGAAGACTTACCGGCAATTGCCCCTGTACTACGCCCACGCTCGCTGCTTTATTTTGCCCAGCACCCGCGAACCCTGGGGCCTGGTTGTCAATGAGGCGATGGCCAGCGGTCTTCCTATTATTGTCTCGAATCGCTGTGGCTGCGCGGAGACGCTTGTTGAAGGAGCACACAACGGGCACATCATCGATCCCACTGATATTTCCGCACTCACTGCCTCGATGATCGCGCTCTCGAACTCCAATAAGCAGCAGCTTGTTGATTATAGTAACAACTCGGTAACTCGGATCGGTAACTACTCTCCCCGCACCTTAGGTGAAGAGATCGATAAATTGCTTGCAAAGTTAGCGCATGAAGCATTCACTATAGAGACAAGGCAAACAGTTGCATAGGCCCCGTCATAGCATTCCCATGCCAACACTCGCGCGCACATCTCGTGACCAAGAAATGCAGGCTGGCAAGGTCAGTCCGCCGGAGAGCTGCTGGCTTAACGTCGTCTCGCACCTGGACCCCCGCTACGGTGGCCTCAGCGCCGTTGTTCCCCAGCTAGGCTCCATGGTCGCCAAGACGGGGGAGTTCAGCATCTCGCTCGCCGCCTTCTGCGCGCCCAACGAGCTCTACTCCCCCCGCGAGCAGGATACCCTCGATCTCTCCTACTGGCCCACCAGCCGCGCCCAGTGGCTCCGCGATCCTGCCCTCCGCGACCGCTTCCGAAACGAAGTCCACCACGCCGACGGGGTCCACATCCACGGCCTCTGGGAGCAGAGCACCGCCATCGCCGGCCACACCGCCCGCGCCCTTCGCAAGCCTTACATCCTCTCCGCGCACGGTATGCTCGAGCCTTGGGCGCTCTCCAATCGCCGTGTTAAGAAGCTCCTCTACTCCGCTCTTTTCGAGCGGGCCAACGTCGCCGGAGCCACCTGCCTCCACGCCCTCACCGCCGCCGAGGCCGCCGACTACCGCCGCTTCGGTGCGCGTGGTCCCATCGCCATCATCCCGAACGGCGTCCACATCCCTGCCGCCGTCACGCCGGAGATCTTCCTTACGCAATTCCCCGATCTGCGCGGCAAACGCATCGTCCTCTTTCTTGGCCGCATTCACTACAAGAAAGGTCTCGACATCCTCATTGACTCCTGGGCCGCCGTCGCCAAACAACATCCCGACGCCCATCTCGTCATCGCCGGTCCCGACTTTGAAGGCACCCGCGCGCCGCTCGAAGCCCGCGTGACGCAGCTCGGCTTGGAGGCCACTGTCACCTTCCCGGGCATGCTCCGCAGCGAACTCAAATGGAGCGCCCTCGCCGCCGCCGAGGCCTTCGTCCTGCCCTCCTACTCCGAAGGTCTGAGCGTCTCCGTCCTCGAAGCCATGGGCACGGGCCTCCCGGTCATCGTTACAGAGCAGTGCAACCTCCCCGAAGTAAAACAGCTTGGAGCGGGCTGGTTAATCGAATCCAACACCGTCTCCCTCACGTCTTCACTCCAGGAGATGATGACCCATACTCCCAGAATGAATCGCTCCATCGGCGACCGCGGCCGCAGCTTTGTAGCCGACCGCTATACCTGGTCGACGGTCGGCAACCAGATGGCCGAGCTCTACCGCTGGGTCCAGGGCGGGCCGCTCCCCGTCAACGTCGATCTCCAAACGGGATTGAAGCCGCCGTTATGACTCCGCCAAACATCCATCTCGATCGCTACGACAATGCCTGGTATCGCCCCGGCCGCTCCTCCCTGTGGCAAGCCGCCTGGTTCTTCCTCGGCGCTCCGCTGGTTCGCGCCAACTGGCATCCTTCCTCCGGCATTCGCGTCGCGCTCCTCCGCCTCTTTGGCGCACGCATCGGTCAGGGCGTCGTCATCAAACCGGGCATCGTCGTCAAATATCCCTGGCACCTCGTCGTAGGCGACCACTGCTGGCTTGGCGAGGCCTGCTGGATCGACAATCTCACCACAGTCCGGCTCGGCAACCACGTCTGCGTCTCCCAGGGTGCGTACCTCTGCACCGGCAATCACGACTGGTCCGACCCTACCTTCGGCCTGATGGTTGCGCCCATCCAACTCAACGACGGCGCATGGGCCGGGGCCAAGTGCATCCTCGGGCCTGGCACGGTCCTTGGCAGCGGAGCCGTCGCCGGGGCGGGCAGCGTCGTCTCCGGCATCGTTCCCGACTTCGAAATCCACGCTGGCAATCCCGCATCCTTCGTTAAACATCGCCGCATCCGCGAGACCGCAGCCCCTCGTCTGGAGCCGGACGCGCTTGCCTCCTTGGTTGTCATTCCCGAAGGGAATCCGCTTTCGAACGCCATAGGTATGGAGGAGGCCCGATGAAGATCCTCCTCCTCAACCAGTTCTTCTGGCCCGACGCCGCCGCCACCAGCCAGCTCCTTACCGACCTCGCCGTCCACCTCGCCGAGCAGGGCCACGAAGTCTCCGCTATCTGCGCCGACTCAGGTTATGCCGTCGCCGCCGGAACCGCCCCGCCGCCCGTCACCATCTATCGCACGCCAGCCCTCGCCTTCAAACGCGGCATCGCCGGCCGGGTCCTCTCCTACGCTTCCTTCTACCTCGGAGCCGCCTGGCGCGCCCTTACCCTCCCACGACAGGACGTCGTCCTTACCCTCACCACCCCACCACTTCTCTCGCTCCTCGGAACCGCCGTAAAACTGTTTCGCGGCTCCAAGCACTTTATCTGGGAGATGGACGTATACCCCGACGTGGCGATCGATCTAGGCACCTTCAAAGCAGACGGCGTTTTGGATCGCGTCGTGGGTGCGCTAGCCGACTTGACTCGTCGACGCGCCGACGGCATCATTGCCTTGGGTGAATGCATGAAAGATCGCCTTGTCCGTCGCGGACTCGACCCTGCCACCATCCACGTCGCTCACAATTGGGCAGACTCCCGTGATATCCAGCCGCTGCCCCGTCCGGGTAAATCCAGCCAGCTTGTCCTCCTCTACTCCGGCAACCTTGGCCTGGCGCACGACACCGGCACCATCGCCCAAACGATGCTCGCTCTGCGCGACAACCCGAGCTTCCGCTTCCTCTTCGTCGGCTCCGGTGCCCGCACCCCCGAACTAAAAGCCTTCGCCGCCACACGCGCCCTCACCGGCGTCGAGTTCCGCCCCTACGCCCAGCGTGCCTCGCTCTCGGAATCGCTTGCCGCCGGAGACATCGGCCTCGTCACCCAGCGCGACGCCGCCTGCGGTTCCGTCGTTCCCAGCAAGGTCTACGGGCTGCTCGCCGCCGGTCGTCCCATCCTCTTTATCGGCCCCAAAGCGGCCACGCCCGCCCGCATCGTCGCCGATTCGCGCTGCGGCTGGCAGATCGACTGCGGGGACACCACCAGCCTGACCCAACTTCTGCTCCATCTGGCCAACCACCCGAAAGAGGTGGCTGAAGCTGCACACAACGCTAGACAGGCCCTGCTCGACCATTACGACCGCCCCCTCGGCGTCGCTCGCATCGCGAATCTTCTCGGTGCCTCTCGCCCCTCTTCTGCGTCGCACGTCTATGCGGCCACTCTTCACGAAACCGAACGCCATGCCTACCTGGTAGCCCGCTAGAACCCGGGAACGCAAGACGGAGACGGAACTATGAATGCTGTTTTAGCTGTCGGAATCATCGCTTTTCTGCTCTGCCTCGCCACGACGCCTCTCGTGCGCGACCTCTTCCTGAAGTACGACATCGTCGACCACCCCGATACCGACCGGAAGTTTCATCTGAAACCCATTCCCCGTGTCGGCGGCATCGCCATCGTCTTCTCCTACGCCGCCGCGCTTGGCATCATGCTCCTGCTGGCTCCCCGCGGAGCCGCGATCAACATCCAGCACGGCAAGCTCTTTCTCTCGCTTCTTCCCGCCGCCGGCCTGGTCTTCCTCGTTGGTCTGCTGGACGACCTCTTCAACCTCAAACCCCGCTACAAACTCCTTGGCCAATTCGCCGCGGCCTGCCTCGCCGTTGCCCTCGGCGCGCGGATGTCTATCCTCCACAATCTCCCCCACTCCGCCTGGCTTACCATCCCCCTCAGCGTCGTCTGGCTGATCGGCTGTTCCAACGCCGTCAACCTGATCGATGGCCTCGACGGCCTGGCCTCCGGGGTTGGCCTCTTCGCCACCCTTACCACCCTGCTCGCCGCCCTCGCTACCGGCAACATCGGCCTCGCTATGGCCACCGTCCCGCTCGTCGGTTGCCTGCTTGCCTTCCTCAAGTACAACTTTTCCCCCGCCTCCGTCTTCCTCGGCGATTGCGGCTCGCTCACTATCGGCTTTATGCTGGGCTGTTTCGGCCTGGTCTGGTCCGAGCGCTCCGGCACCCTCATCGGCATGGCCGCCCCGCTGATGGCCCTCGCCCTGCCGCTGATCGACGTTTCGCTTTCCATCGGCCGCCGCTGGATGCGCAACGCTCCCATCTTTCAGGGCGATCGCGGCCACATCCACCACATGGTCCTCGCGCGCGGCTTCAAGCCCCACGTCGCCACGCTCATCCTCTACGCCGTCAGCGCCACCGCCGCCGCGCTCGCCCTGCTTTCGAGCTTCAGCCATCATCAGGCCAAGGCTCTCGTCCTGCTCGTCTTCCTCGCGCTCGTCTGGGCCGGCATCAACTATCTCGGCTACATCGAGCTCTCCGCCGCCCGCCGCACCCTCTCGCACAAGACCGTCTTCCGCGTGCTCAAAGAAGAGATCTACCTGAAAGACCTCGAACGCTCCCTTGCCAAAGCCCAGACCATCGAAGACATCTGGAAGGTCGTCCGCAAGACCTGCGAAGATATGTCCTTCGCCTCAGTCGAGCTCCTCTTTGGTGGCCACTCGTTCGCGACAACCTGCGGCGACACTCCATCGCTCAAACCGTCATGGACGATGACCCTCGTCGTCGGCCATAACGGTCACCTTATCCTCACGCGCACCGACGAAGCCGCACCTCCGCGCCTTATGGTCAGCGTGCTCGGCATCCTCCAGGACTGCCTACGCACTAAGCAGGTCGCCACATCGGTGATCTCCACCCCGGTATCAGAGACGATGGAAGACCGCGTATCCCAAGTAGCCTAACGAATGATGTGGTTCTTCCGACGAACCGAACTGTCATTCTGAGCCCACCAACCAAACTGTCATCCTGAGCGGAGCGCAGCGAAGTCGAAGGACCTGCGGTCAACGCAGCACGAATAGATAGCTCAGCGAGCCGCCGCATCCGGCGACACCGATAGCAGATGCGCATGAACGATAAACCGCTTCGGCGCGGCACCCACGTAGTCAAACGGATAACACGTCACCAGCGTCATCTTTGGCCGGTCCATGATATTCAAGACCCGCACCTCTTCCGGCGTCACGATCTCAGTCGAATCTACTCGATAGTGGTACATCCCCGACTCGTCCGTCACATCGATCCGCATCCCCAGCGCGATGTGCCGTAGCGGCCTGAAGTACGTGTCCCGATGTCCCGCCAACCCCATTGTCCCAAGGCCACCCGGCAGAGCGGTTCCTTCAATATGTCCGATGCCGCGCAGAAGGCTGTTCTGCTCAAAGTTCGACAAGATGGGCACGGAGAGACCGATCGCGCCTATCTCCAGCCGCCCGATGACAGTCCCTTTTGCGGCATCTGTACTCGCCTCAGCGGGAGCACCGCTTTGCCCTATCACTGCCGCCGACGCATGGGCCACCCGCGCCTCTGCCCCGACAACCAGCAAATATCCGGCGCAAAGGACTCCGACTGCAAACAGTAGGAGTTCTACACGCCGGATCGCCTTGCGTACAGCTTCTTTATCCATCGATCTACCGGCTAAGCAGAGCCAACCGGCCCAACCGCAAACCAGCCGCCCCTAGTAGAGCAAAGAACGCCAGCATCGCAACGAGCGGCAAATCGCTGCCCGTATGCGGCAGCTTCGCAATCACCGGCTTTTGAGCGCGCGGTGCCGCAGCGTTCGGCGCGTCCTGACCAGCCGACGCAACCTCCGTGTTGGCCGCCGCGGAGGTTCGCTTCGCCCTATACTTCTCCGCACTGATTGCCGGAGCCGCATCGCCCGCACCGACCTTGGTCGACGACAGCGTCCATAGCGTCACGACCTCCATGTCGTCCTTCGAGAGACCGGTCTCAGTCGGTACACGGCCTTCAGACGCCGGATCGATCGCCACGACCTTCGTTCCGTTGGCCTTAGCCAGCGACACCGCATCGGCCTTCGGGTATACAAACTCGACGGTGCGACCACCGGGAAAGCTGAAACCACGCGCCGCCGCGCCACCATCTCCGCCCGAATCGAACGCGATGATGCCCGAGCCGGACTTCGGCAAGCCGGTGTTCGGCAGACCGATAAAGGTCGAATGCTGCGATCCACCGGATGCCCCGTCGATCCGCACAATCAGACGATCCGCTAGATGATCGACCACGCGGATGGAGTACGTTCCCGGCTGCAACGTCATGCCCGGAACCTGGGTCTGCTGCGAAACATTGAACTTTGTTGCTTTGGCGTCGGCTGACTCAGCAGGAGCCGCCACCGCATGGACGGACGCGACGGCCATGGCCGCCACGGACAAATAAGACGAAACACGCATCGCAAGTCTCCTTGAATGAGTCGCTAGTGCCTAGATAAAGCTAGAGCTTACCAAGAGACGCCCAATCCGGGAGATTGGATTTCCAAAATGAACAACAAAGCTGGTAACACAAGGCAACTTTATGGTAACCAGCTACACCTTACCAAAACCAACACAGCCACCGCCTACAAAGTGCACGACCTCCAACCGGTCGCCGGGATGCAACACGCAATCGCTCCAGACCTCGCGCGAGACGATCTGCCCGTTCCGCTCCACCGCGACACGGTCGCTCTTCAAGGCCAATACACCGAGGAGGCTAGTGAGCGTCGCGCCGTCCGCCAACTCCTCGAACTTACGCTCCTGGCCATTCAACATCAGGGTCAACGCCATGCACCCAGCCTAGCAGGGTCGCGCGGCCCAAACCATCAGCGAAACGCTATGCCTTGCGCCCGGCCGGTTCGCCCAGACCTGCCATGCCGCCCAGGTGGAACGTCTCCGCCAGCCAGGCCTTCACGCGCTGCCGCACCGGCACCACCTCCGCGCAGGTGGCGAACAGCTCCCGGCTGCAACGCGAAAGGATATGGATCGCCTCCGCGTCGGCCTTGGTGTTCGGCTCGCGATAGACGAACATACGCGTGTCCACCAGATATTCAAGCGCATGACCCAGCACCTCCAGCCCCTGGCCCTGTTCGCGGGTAGGCCGGCGGCGAATCAGCCGAGCGCGTTCCGCTGTTCCGGGCGACGGAAGCGTCACGACATTACTC
>CAXTUR010000113.1:0-9827 GCA_964247455.1 uncultured Acidobacteriaceae bacterium
GTAGAGGTCCAACCGCAGCCGGTCATCAACCGGGCTCTCCTCGCGGGGCACTGGACGTTGCATGGTGCTCGCTACGCCTGGACACCCCCGGAGACGAGGCTCCGGACGGTTCGATCGGCCGGAGTGGTGCCGGGAACCTATGTGTGGCGCGACGGTGCTTACGTGTGGGTGCCCGCACATTACGAAAACTAGGCGGCAAGAACATGCCTGCATATGTCGCGCCGGACACGTCTGAGTTGGATGAGGATCACGTCCGCTCCGCGCTCAATTTCCTGATCGCTATCGAACCCGATCCGCCATCGGAGACGCGGGAAGAATATGAGGCTGCGATACGACCATACCAGAAAGAAATCGCAGCGGCAGTCGCGACGCTGCGGTCGTTCGTCATCCGGACTCCGCCCATGACCCTGAAACAGATGCAACGGGACTACTACGGCTTCACGAACGATCCGCGCTATCTCCGCTCGTCGCAGGTCTCGTCCATCGTGCGGGGCGCGCTGGACGAGGCTTGGAACGGCGTCGGTGAGGGGCGACGCTAAGTCTCTACCAAGAGCAATCCGGATCGCCGGTCGTTCTCGCGCAGTGACCAGAGTTCGTCTTCCAGTCGTGAACAAGCTGACGGTTAATCAGCTGATGCATGTCCTTCAGATAGGCAAGCATCTCTGCTGCTGACGCGAATTGCGCTGTTGTGCCATACCGTGCCAGGCGTTCTTTCAGTGTATCGTCTCTGAAATACGCCATGGGTCCCCCATTAAGTTTTGGGCCGTCGACCTGGTCAATGTTGTAGGCCGTGTAGTCCAGCAGCATGCAGTCCCGTAGTCCCGGGACGTCGCCGGCTGGAGCCGCTCCATGGTAACAGCGCTCGATGTCGTGGATGACGCCGTTCATACCTCCGCTTCGGAAGTCGGCATTGTAGGCGAACGCGATCTGCTGCGCCGTTGCCTGCGGCCCAAAGCGCTGCCTGGTGGCGGGATCGCCTACAAAGTGGAACCCGGCTGCAGGCTGTGTCTGGGCAGCGCATCCTGCGAGCGCGACTAAAATCGCAAACAAGCTGCAGTGTCTAAATGACGGCATTGTCTGTCTTTCCTTGTTTCACTTCAGTCAAAGGCCCGGCCCGGTCGCGCGGGTCGACGGCGTCGGTCCACTCGCAGCAGCGGCGTCGATGCTTCGCTTTGCCGCCTTGGCTTCAGCGGTGAGCCCGCGCAGGTGTTCGATCGCCTCTCGCGCTTGGAACGTGTCGCGAAGCGCACCCGCGTTCTGGTCCGCCGCGTGATCCAGCGCGGTCAGATGTCGACCCAGGGCCTCGTTGACGGCCTCCGCGCGGATGCGTTTGACGGCCGCTCGGCCGAACTCCGGGTTCTGAATTTGCGCCGATTCCAGCACATGGCTGCAGGCAATGAACGTGTCCACCGTATCCTCACGGTTCTGCCGAGCGGCGTTCAGCAGATCCGTCGCCAGCGACTTGTATGGCTTTTTCGACATATCTTCGGCCACCCGTGCCCAGAGATCGTCTCGAGTGATTGGGGTGATGTCACCTAGCGCCTGCTTGTGCCGCTCGGCCTCATACACTGCGGCCTCGGCAATTACGGTCCAGGTCGTCCCCCTGCTACGGCTCTCTGCCACGTAGCTGGTGAAACTGGTCACGCTGGATGTCCCGCGTGGCAGCGCGTTGATGTGCTCGTCTGACGTTATCCCCTGGGCGGCGTCGATGGTCAGAGCGTGTCCAAAGCCAAGGAGCAGCCGCCCCGTCTCCTGGTCTGCCAGCCTGCGCCACTGCACGTCAGCAATCCGGCCATCCTTCGTCCGGACCCGAACGCCGTCGATGCTTTGCCCAAGCACCTCCACGACGTCGCCGTTGTTGCCGATCTCGCATTGTTTGCCGTCTACCGCGCCCCAGGTGCGCCGGAATAGGCGAAGCTTGTCGCCGGCGGCGATGGCCAGGTCGTAGGTTTGACCCCGCTGGTCGACCGCCCGGTAGACGACTTCCTCGGCCGCCACCTCGCCGCGCTGCTTCAGCTGAGCCCGAACGGCCTGGCTGATCTCCGCGACGTCGTCGTTGGTCGGCGCGCTGATCGTGATACCGCGCTTGGAGCCACTGGCCCGCAGAATGTCCCGCCGCTCGATGTATAGGTCCGCGATCTGGGCGATCACCTGCTCGCGGTCGCCGCCCACCATCAAGGCGTGACCGTCCTCGCGCTTCATATCGAGCGCCTCGGCCGCCTTACCGCCGCGAAACAGCCCCGCGATCTCCTGTCCCCTCTTGGTTGCCTGACGCATCGTGGTCAGCAACGCGGGCATCGCTTCCGGCGGCAATGCTCGACGGAGAATCTCGATCGTGTCGCCGGCTTCGATCGCCTGAGCCTGCTCACGGTCGCCCAGCATCTTGATTGTCATGCCGGTCCGGGCCTGCAGCTCCAGCAGCTTGAGCATCGGCCGGGGACCGATCTGGCTGGCTTCATCTAATACCAGCACCGTGTTCCGGTCGGCGCGGAAGTCCCCAGTTTCGATCATCTTCAACAAGGGTGCGAGTGCGTAGGTCCGCTTGATCCCCGCGTCTTTCAGCGCGTCGGCCTGTCGCCAGGCCATTGCTGCGCCGATTACCTCGCGTCCTTGCGGGCTTAACCGCGTGTCCGACTGCCAGGCTGACACCAGCGGTTGCAGCAGCGTCGTCTTGCCGGCACCTGCGACGCCGGTCAGCAGGCTGAGCGCCCCACCTCTGCCAAGCGCGTTGATGGCAGCCTTCTGCTCGTCACTGAACTTAATGCCGCTCGCGGCCATGGCCACACGGATGGTGGAAAACGACAGGGCGCCCGTCTTGTCGGTCCCGAACTGCCGGGCCAAAGCCGCCAGCTTGTCCTCGATCCTGACCTGGGCGGTGTTCGCCACGCGGAGCAGGCCGTCCGACATGCCGACGATCAGTGCGACGTGTTCGCCCTTGAACCGGATGCCGCGTTGCTCCACCAGCTCGACGACTCGCTTGACGTCATCCTGGCCGCCAGCGATCCCGGCGCCGATCAGGCCCCGTGCGGCATACATCCCGATCTTCTCGTGGCTCAGCACGGCTGCGGTGTGGAACTCCTTGGCGAGCGCCTTGGCCGTGAACTCGTAAGCGCGGTCGAACCGCTCCGCGTCGGTCAGTCCTTCACCCTTGGCCCCTTCCATGACCGTGGTGTGCGCCCAGCCCAGCGCCTCGGCCTGCTCACGCCAGATACGGCGCTCATCCGTCTTCATCTTTCCGAGCTTGCCGGTCTGGCTGGCTTCTTCGACGATCTCCAGCTTGCGGTCAGCCGTGAGTTCGTCCCAATCCAGGCCCTGGTCGGCGGCGAAGGTCTTGGCATGCCGCAGGATCTCGCGGTCCCGCTTGCTGAACGTCTTGCTGGCTTCCTCCGGGATGGCCGTCAGGACCACGGCCTGCCTGCCGGCATCGTAGTCGACGTGAGCGCCGATCCGGCGCAGCTCGTCGGCTAGGACCGCCTGGAAGTATGCCCCGAACTCCTTGACCCTGGCGTCGGTCAACGCCCGCGTGTCGAGCGAGCCTATCCGCCCGTCGTCGGCGACGACCATGTTCATTAGGAAGTTATGGATGTGGGCGTGCGGGTCCCCGGCAATCGGGGCATCGAACAGATAAGTCTGGCCCCACGCTCCGTCCTGGACGTGCAGCGTCGGCCGGGCGGTGTGGTGGCGAAAGCTGATCCACCCGACCGCCCCTGGATCGGCGCCGTCCTCGCCGCCCTGGCCCTTCCGGGCCCAGCCGAGCACCTTGGCGACGTAGCGCATGGCAGCGTCGTTCGCCCGGTAGATCCCATTCCAGATCGCAGCACTCTCCGCCGGCGTGGCGGCGAACTCGGCGGCCAGGGTGATGGACTTGTGCGGTGAGAACACCAGGTCGAACCCGCTGAGCTTGCGCGGGTGCTTGGACCAGGCCTCCCCGTCGTCGGCGCGACGCCCCTCGAACAGCCGCGACATCGCCACATCCCGCGGCATTTCCCGGGGGTCGATGCCTGCGGCCTTTGCCAAGGCGGCGGGCATGTCCGGCCGCCAGGTCGCACGACTGTCCCGACCGGTGTAGTACGCAGTGAGCCTTCCACCCTCGTCGAGCTGCCGGCCTGCTGCGTCCAGGGCCGGCGGATGGATGGGTTCGGGGGTGTTCTCCGTGAAATAGCGAAGCAGCAGCCGCCCCTTGGAGGCCGCCGCGATCTTCCGGAAGTTCATCATGACGGGAGGGCGCGGCGCTCTTCGATCGCGTCCACCACAGCCTCGGGAAGGGCTTTGCCTATCCGGTCCAGGTCCGCCTGGGTCATCTTGCCGATCGTGATGAGTTGGCTCTGCTGAGCCATGATCTTGGCCAGCAGCTCCTCCAGGGTCGGTCCTTCCTGCTCGCCTTTCGGCGCGAGGAGGCCCACCAGGGCCTTCACCAGTTCCAAGGTCTGGCGGCCTTGATCGAGGATGGCCGCGAGGATTTCGTGTGTCGTCCCAGGCTCCTCGGGCGGAGTGGCCGGGGGTAGGTGTATGTCCATGCTGGCCTCCTTCAGGCGCAGGATGGCTGGGCGGGTTGCAAACGGAGACGGCCCTTACTGTGGCTTGACCTGGGCTGGTGCCTCGACGCCTCGCCGATGGATCAGCATTGGCTCGTCAAAGGTGTAGAGGACTTGCCGCGCTAGATCGGCGCCGGCCTGCATGGTCGCGGTCAGCTTGTCGAAGGCGAACCCTTCCCGGAGGCCTGGCGTAAGCGAAGCCATGTGTTGAAGCTTCTCCCAGAGGGCTGCCGCGGTAAGGTGGGTGTAGGCGATTGCCCGGCAGTCGAGCGCGGCAAGGGCTGAGGTCGCATCCGAAAAGCTGAGTTTCTCGATGCGCCGCTCGCCGTCGTGAAACAGGACCAGGAGGTATCGGCCAGGTCCCGGCAGCGCGACGTTGATGCTGTTTCGCGTTCCCCAGTCTCTCCCGTCACCAAGCCCCTCGGTCGGTATCGGGTTGTCGGCCATATTGAATGTGCCCGTCCGCCGCAGCGTGGGGAGGACCACACCAGTGACCCAGCGCCGGAAGGCCTTCGCTTCCGGCTTGTGGGAGGTAAAGACAAGGCTGAACAGTCCGCTTTCGCTGACGCTGCTCATGTCTTGAGGCCCGCCAGGGGTGTCCATATTGAGGACACCCCTTTCATCGTCATCAAGCCGGGAGATCGCCTGGCGAGGATTCCCGAGTTCGAGCACCCCGCAGACGTCTGCCGCGACAAACCATACCTCTCCGTTTTGCGTGATCGCCCGAACGGCCTTTCCCTGAAAATCAAAGGGAACCGGAGCAAGAGCTTGGGACAAAGCCTGCGGCGCTTCTCCGGCTCCAAGTCCTTGATCTGAAACGCATTTCGTCTCGGAAGCAGCGGGGTGGGTCGAAGCTGCGTTGGCTTTCCGGCCGCCCCTTCCACGTCCGGACGGTGTCGTCTTGGTCGACGTATTCTCGTCAGACATGTCTACCTCCATTGGATCTGAAGGCAACCTGGACCGCAGCTGTGCAAACGGAGCTGGCCATTTAGATTTCACGGTCTCGAAACTCACGCGCGCGTTACCGCGTCAGGGCGCACCATCGGTGCATTGGTCCATATAGACACCCCTCACATGCGCTTCCCGTGCGCAATCCATGCGGGACCCGTGCCAGCGCTGTGCGTCAGCCGTGCGCGCGAGCTGGCCCTTTCACGGAGCCGTGATTGCCGACCAGGTGAGCGCGAGCCGCTCCGTTTGCACACGCCGCCGCTAGGTTCGCGGCCATGAAGGAAATCGTTCGGACTCGGGTGACGCGGCGTCGGAAGGTTCGACCGTACCAGGGACGGGGGCCGATCTATGCGTGGCTGCGAGCGCACCACGCATCGATCGAGAAGCTCGCGCCGAGCCGTCCTTGCATGTGGGCGGAGCTTGCCCTGGACATGAGCGACGACGGAGTGATCGACGGTTCCGGGGACGCGCCGACTGCACACAACATAAGAATGACCTGGCCGCGGGTGTGCCGTGACGTGGCGGTAGAAGCGGCAGCTGCCAAGCCCAAGCGAGTGCCGCCCTCTCGTATTTCCCCTGAGTGGCGGCCCACGGTCGTTCCACAGAAGGCGGTCGCCTCTCCCCCGATGTCGATGCCGCTTACTGCGGCGTCGCTGCCATCATCGCCGTCCAGTCCGGAGGGCCCGCCGCCTGTTGATCCTCGCATTGATACGACACTCCCGCTTGAGGCGCAGGAGTCGTTGAGGAAGCTCTTCGAACAATTCGACGAGGTGGCGAACAGCCGCCTGCGGTTTTAGCAGCCCGGAATCAAGATGCCCCGTTTGCAAAAGCGCTCGCCAAACTCGCGACGGTCACAGCCACAAGGGACACCAGATATGCCTGACGGTCATTTTTCCGGTGACGCGCATCGCCCATTGCTTCTGGTCGCCCTTGGGCGCCAGCGGGTCGGGAAGACCGCGTTGCTCAACACGATTGTCCAGTATTACAGGGGGCAGGGTAGCGAGATCGAGGTTTGGAACGCGGACCAGCAGAACCGCACCCATAGCCTCTCGACATTCTTCCCCGACGCGGATTGTCCCGTGGGGACGAACCTGTCCGATTCCCGTGAGTGGATCGAGGGCAAGCTGCGTGACCAGGCCGAGCGGCGGTATCATGCCGTGCTCGATGCGGGCGGCGGCTTCACGGGCTTCACGTCCTTGGTGGAGGACGTGCCCGTCATCGATTTCCTGAGTGCTCACGGGATCGACGTCATTGGCTTATTCTGCGTCGGCCCGGAGAAGGCCGACCTCGATTATCTGGACAGTTTCGCCCAGACCAAGGCGTTCATGCCGAAGGCGACCATGATCGTGATGAATGCCGGGCTGGTGCTGTCCGGAAGGACGCCAGAGCCCGTCTTCATGCCTATCATGGCCCATCCGACATTCAAGGATGCGATGTCTCGGGGCGCCAAGGTGGCGATGTTCCCTTCGCTGACGTGCATGTCGGCTGTGACCGATCGGGGGCTCACGTTCGAGGATGCGGCTGAGGGCAAGCTCAAGCCCGGCCAGGAGCCGATGTCGTTCTTTGACCCGCCCCGGGTGCGGGAATGGTGGACGAAGAAGGTCCCAACTTTCTTCAAGGTGTTCCCGCCGAGCTGGTTGCCGGCTTCGCAGCCGGCGGTGGCCGACACTGCGGACAAGGCCTGAGCCGTGAGTGACGTGGCAGCCATGGAGCGAGGGCTGGACGGGAGCGAGAAGCTCCCATCCACCCCTTCGCCCGCACCGGGAAGTCCGGAGGACTTCGCCGCCGTCATGAAGACCGTGCAAGAGGCAGCGCGGGCGTGGAACATCCGGGACGATCTTGGCGAGGGTAAGTTCGTCTCGGCCATGCTGGGCCTACTTGGGTGGCTCGGTCGAATGAACCAAGCAGCCCAGGCGGAACTGCGGCTGATCGTCGAGAAGCAGAGCGACGTGGCGAAGGTCGAACTGGCGAAGGCCGAGGCGTTAACCAAGGCGACGAACGCGACGTTGAGCCAGGCGAGGAGCGCGCTCATCAACCTGCAGGTCGAGCGGGAGAACGTCACCGTCCGGATGATCCACGAGACCATGCCGATGTTCGCCGCGGAGCTGCGGAAGGCGCTCATTATCCGGGTGAATGACGAGGCGTCAGCGTTGCGGACGAAGCGCGGCCTGGTTGCCGGGGCTATCGCTGTCGGGGTGTTTCTCGGCGGCTTTGGTGTTCGGGCATGGACGGATCGCGAAGCGGTCGGAGCGCTTCAGCGGTGCATGGGGAAGACGCTTCAGGCCCCGATTGCTGGTGTGATGCACCTCTACTGTGACGTGACCAATTTCGCTTCTTCCGGCGGTTGATCTGGGATCGCGCACGGTTCTGTTTGCACGGGCGTCTGGGACGATGGGGGCGTTCTTACCCGAGGAGGTCCCATGCGTCCCGCCGAACAGAGAGTGGAAGTGTCACGACGGTCCGAGGGACATGTTGTGGCAAAGCTTGTGCTCAGCGTCTGCGCAGCAGCGCTGAGCTTTGAATTTGCGACCGCAGCTTTCGGTCAAACGTCATCGTTGCTGAGCGGAGGCCCTCCCGTTCAGGTCGTCCCCTACATGCCGGAGCCTGGAGTGCCGCAGCTCGTGATCACGCCCGGCACGGCTAATCCGTTCGCTGGTGCAGATGGAAGCGGCGGCGCTGGTGGCGGCGGGGCCGGCGGTATAGGCGGTGACGTGGGCAGCAGCGACGCCTTGACCACAATGATGGACCAATCGTGGGGCCTTGCGGCTGTGAGCAATGCGACGGCGCTGGGCGTGAACCCGTCCGCCTTGGCCGCCACTTGCGTCGTCGAGAGTGGGTGTCAGAATATCCCTGGGTCTGGAACAGTGGCTGGCGCTTTTCAGATGACCGCTTCGACATATACCGCCATGATAAACGCCGCTTTGGCGCAGAACCCGAGCTTAGCCAGCCAGATTGTTCCTGGACTGGCCGGGCAGATGGATCCCACCACTGAGTCGATCGCAGCATCAGAGTATTTGCTTCAGGGCTCTCAATACTTGCAGGCGAACGGTGTCGCTAACCCGACCGTCTTGGACGTTCGTGGATATTACAACTTCGGTCCTGCCGGTGGTGCCGCCATCGCCAACGCCGATCCAGGCGCAACTATGGCGTCTGTCCTGTACAACACGTCGGCAGCGACGCTTGCGAAAAACGGCATTACGCCAGGCGAGACGGTCGGGCAATGGCAGGCTAGCGTGTCTGCGAAAATCGGGAACGCTTCAAACCAGCCGGTCACAACCTAGGAGGTAGCAAATGTCGAAGCTTCTTTTCAGTGTCGCTGCGCTGGGCCTTTCTTTTTGGTCCGCACAGGCGCTTGCGGAACGGCCTCATGTTGTGCGGGTCCTTCCAGGCTATGCCTGTAAGGTCCTCAACATAACGGAGGCACAGTCAATGGACCCGACGTTCCATACACCGTTCTATTCGCAGCCGTCTGCAACAGCTCCCGTCGCCGGTTATGCGAGCCTTGAGGTCGCTGTCAAAACCCCGATTCATGATGTTAATGGGTTTGAGCAGGCGATGTTTCCGAACGGCGGCACGGTGTGGATACAGGCGAATCTGCTGAAAGATTATCATAGCCTTGGAGACCCAACCGCTCGGTGCGTGCCGGTCCTAATGTCTAACGGTCGGCAGGGCTTCGACTTTCCTCACTAGACATGGAGGGTGTGTTGGCAGGTCGGATCATTAGCTTGTTTTCTCGTTTCAAGAAGCCATCCATGGTCGTGTGGATGCTTCTGAGCGTGGTTCTATTCCTCGCTGGTGCGGCGCACGCTTCCATGTCTGGGGCGATGATGTTTGCAAAGATCGGTGTTCTGGGAGCGATTGCGGCCATTGCATTTATTGCCGCTTTCACGGGGTAACGGGAACGCGCGATCAGGCATGCGGCCGTGCGAGGTCGGGTTGCGGCAGACGCGGACCTCTTGGGGTCTGCGGCTGACGCGACCTGGCCTTGCGCTCGGCGGCGTGCCCCGTCGGGACGGTGCCGCCGGGGTTGGGCCGTCTGGTGGGTACATGACGAGAGGGGCCGACCCGTGTGGGCCGGCCCCGCTTTCGGGCGGTTTCAGAAGGGGCAGTCGGCTTCGGTGATTTCCGGCGCGTCCCAGTGGATGCAGGTGGCGTCGTGGTCGTGCCAGGTTTCGATGGTGCGGATCGTGTAGCCCTGGGCGGTGAGTGCGTTGTTGTGGTGCGTTGCGTCGAGGTCAGTGACGATCGTGCCGTTGCTCAGCTGGGTCATTTCGGTCTTCCTTGATCTCAGCGTGATTGCTGATGGCAATCGGGAAGGCCGGGCTTCGTGACGGCTCAACCTCC
>CAXTUR010000114.1:0-9424 GCA_964247455.1 uncultured Acidobacteriaceae bacterium
GCTCACGACCAGGCCACTGGAATCGACAGGCAGCCCAAACATCTCTGCCACCCAGCGGATCACCTGTCGCTCGACGGCGATCGGCGCGTGATCCCGACCGCCGCAGTTCGCGTTCAACCCGGCGGCGAGCATCTCGGCGAGCATACCAATGACGGTGCCGCCGCCATGGACCCACCCGAAAAAGCGAGGGTGCCGGTTGCCCACCCCATACGGTGCAATCGCCGCCTGGTAGCGGGCATAAACCACAGCAGGGTCCGTCGCGGCGCGAGGGAGCGGGTCCTGCCAAGCTGCGCGGACTTCCGGCGGCATGGGCCGCCACACAGGCCCCTCCGCGACCTGGACGATGTCGTCCAGCACGTCATCCAACATCCGGTGAGCCAGGCCGCGAATAGCGGTCCAGTCGTCCGGATCCAAACTGCCGGCGGAACCGGCCTGCGGCAGCAGGCTGCCTGGGCCGTCAGGCATGGGCCAACGCGGTCGCCCGGCCGCCCGCGACCGAACTCCGAGGCAAGCCGGCTCGCCCTCCTGGCTGAGCCAGGATGTCGGTTAGGGCACGGACGACCGCGTCCAGACCGAGCGCCAGCTTATCAGCCTGGCGATCCCGCAACCCGTAAGCCAGCCGCAAGACGCCGAACCGACCGACATCGACCGGTTGGCCGAGAAGGATACCCCGGCAGGCCAGCGCGGAATGAACGGCCCGCAGCCGCTCGGCCGTCAAAAAGGTGGCCGGCTCATGACGATCGACGACGGCGAAGCTGATGATCTCCGGGCATCGCCCGGCCGCTTCGAGCATTGGTCGCGACGGCCCGTCGACCTCGGTCACGCCAGGGACCTGGGCCAATGCCGATCGCGCCGCGTTCATGCGGAGAGCGGCGTCGATGTCGAACCCCCGCTCGCACCGGAGGTTGTCCACTGGCCCAACTGCGGCCACCCATCGAAGGAGCGCTCCGGTCGATAGCCCTTGAGCTCCCGAACCGCCGACAATGTGAGACCACTCCGCCACGGCCTTTTCCCGCAAGCCCAGGAACCGGCCGGCAGGCAGCAACACAGCGCCAGAGAACGGCGGCCCGCCCAAGAACTTGGAGCCTGTCACCACGACCGGCCACCCCTTGCGCAGACACTCCCCGATGACCGCGGGGGATAACCGCAGCTGGCAGGCGTCCACCACGACTTCGACGCCTGGGGGTATCGTCAACGGAGCGACGAGGCCGGTCTTGCTGCCATAGGTGACAAACATGACGGGGCGACCGGCGCAGGTCCTGGACGCGCGTGCGAAGTCTGCACTGATCGCTTCGTCCCGGCGAACGCCCCCTTCTGGTTCGCGGAGCGGGATTTCGATCACCCCGAGCAATGGCCCGGCCGACAACGGGCTATCGAAGGACTGCCGGGCTGCGGCGCGGGGCACACCGGAGCCCGTCTCTGCGGCAGCGGGCAGGATTGCCGTCATCGGCGCTCGCCCTGCCTCCAGCGACAGCAGGATCGAACAGAGCAACAAGCCATCCGTGCCCGATGGCAGCAGCAGGACGTCGGTTGATGCGTCAAGCTGCAGGCCGCGCGTCAGGTGTTCCGTGACCCTGGACTGCCACGTCGCGCGGCGTAACGCCCCGTCCTCTCGGCTGCGAGCGGTTGCTAGATCACGGTAGCACTGCATCGCCTGACGAAAGCCTGCCTCAGAGATCGGCGACGCGGTGCAGGAGCTGAAGCACACGGATGCAGCCGCGGGTGTGGGCGGGACGAAATACTTGTTCGTGCCACTCACGGGATCGATCCGAAGGCGGCTATCGCCACCTCCGGTCAAAGCCGAGATGAACTCGGCTTCGCTCCATGGGCCACGCCAACCTCGCAAGCGCTCGACGTGACCCATGATCCGATCCCTCTGCCTCCATCCTTGGGCAGAAGATCACTGGTCGCCGTGCAAACGGCGACGGCTTTCTGGGTGCCGGGATGGCGCGTCCGGGCCTATTTCCTGGAGCGGCGCGCCATCTCGGCCGCAAGGAGGATGTCCATGTCCACCTCCTCGCTGCGGGTCATCCAGGGCTCGCCCTTGCGGGCGTAGCGAACGGCTCGCTCAACCCCCGCCGTCTCCTCGCACAGCATGTGCGCCTCCAGCCCGAGACGAACCGCATTCTGCATCGCCTCAAGCGCACGCTCCTTCAGGACGTCGGGCGCATGAGCGCTCGCCGCCCGCTGTTGCGCTACCGTCGCCGCCTTCGCTGCGACAAAAGCATGCCGAGATGCTTCGACCGCGCGCTCCAGAAGCGGCTCCAGCAACTCGTCCAAAAAGGACTGGGGCGCCCGGCCGTCATCGTCGAGGTGCGCGGCAATGTGCCCCGCCGTGGCATGATCCGTGCGGTCGCGCAGATCATGCGGCGGCAACTCGAAACCAAGCCCCTCCGCGTGCATGAACAGGGTTCGGACGTCGGGTTGCAGCTGATACAGCAGCCGCATCGACGGCCTCTCGCGCATCTCGACGGGAAAACGAATGACGTTGTCCGTCCCTGGCAACATCTCGATCAGCATACTCGAACCTCCGGTGCCGACGATGGTCTCGCACACCCAGAATATAGCTGATTCTGCGGGCAACCGCGAACGGCCGCGGGTAACTTGACATCTGCGAAACAGGCCGGTTTTGCCCGATTCACCAAGGTGTCGGACTTGACTTTCTCAACGAGTGTCGGGCGTCCCGCAATCGCCGATTCGGGTGGCATAAGCGGGCCAGGCGGCGAACGATCCGGTCCCGTGCGAATGGACCCGCCACGTCCGGGATGAAGCATGCCGGTGTGATCAAGTCTGCCTTCCGCATGAACGCTCTATTTTGCGCAGACTACTGCACGGTCCTGGCTCGGCAACCGTTCGGTTCTCCGCTGCGCTGCGACCCCCGTGCCGGGGGTGCCTATCGCCATGCCCGCGCAGTTCTCCGTCTCCGCAATCGCGTCATTGCAGAAGGAGACCATTATGAACACCGCCATTTCAGCCATCACCCGGACCAGCCGCAGCATCCGCCGCGCCGTCAACCGCGTCGCCCGCCGCCTGACCCGCAAGGCCAGCATCAAACTCGGCATCACCGTCTCAGTGCCGCCCTTCGTGAAGTTCGTTTTCGACTACAATGCCGACATCGGCGAACCGGCCAACGACAACCGCCCGCGGCGCAAGCCACGTCAGACCGCCTGACGGCGGTTCCCGCGCCAGCCCATGCTGGCGCGGGTTTCTGATTCACCGCGCCAGCAACACGTCGGCCGCCACCTCGCTCGTAATGTCCTGCGGTGAAGCCGTGGCCTGCGGAGCCACCATCGCCTTCATCTGCGCGCCGAGCATCGGCCTGATTGGCGATGAACCCTGCATGTTCACATGCACGTCCTGCAGTTGAACGACCCTCAGATCCAGAGCCTGTGCGGCCTTGTCGGCGCGCACCCGGAGGGCCTGGAGCGCTTTGACCATCGCTGCGTCGCGGGCATGCAGCGCCAACTCAGGCGACAGCTGCCAGTCCAGAGACGACACCGCCAGCCCTTGGTCCTGCAGCTTGCCCACGAGCGCCAACAAACGCTCCCCGTCTTTGCCCCGGACCTCCAAGGTCTGCTGCGCGATCCAGCCCATCCGGCGGGCATGCGGTCGGGAAGGCACAACGCCCTCGTCCAGGTCGACCTGGTTCACGAAGTAGCCCATCGCCCGCGCCTCGACGCCCTCGGTCGCGCGGGCGTCCTTCATGCCCAGCGCCACCATCTCGTTCACCTTTCGCTGGGCGCCCACAGCAGAGGGCGACGTCGCCTCGGCGGTGAGATCGCCGACCAGTACATCCGGCGGCTCGGAGACCATGCCTTCGGCCGAGAGATGCAAATGGGTCGCCTCCGGCACCGCTTCACCTCTGGCGTCGACTGGTGCCGCTGTCTGTGCACTCGCCGCGGCGGCCGAGACCAACATAACCGCCATCCCGTAGGCCATCGTTCTCATGCGCTGCTCCCTCACCGAATAGCCGTGTCTTACAGGGCGCGCGTGCAAACAGGCTCACTGGACCGGCTGCTTCGGGTTCAGCAAACTCGGGTGATGTGTAATCTCTACAGCCAGGTCAAAGGCCAAGCTGCGCTCCGCGCGACCTATCGAGCGATGGCCGACCGCACTGGTAATCTCCCGCCACTGCCCGGCATCTTCCCCGACCAGATGGCTCCGGTCATCCGCAATACTGCAGACGGGCGGGAGCTGGCCATGCTGCGCTGGGGCTTCCCGTCGCCACCAGGCGTGCCCGGCAACCGGCCCGTGACCAATATCCGGAACACAAAGTCCAGCTTCTGGCGGGCATGGATGAAACCAGAAAATCGCATCCTGGTCCCTGCAACCTCGTTCTGCGAATACCTTCCCGGCAAGCCCGCCATTCCACACTGGTTTGCCCGCAATGAGGAACGCCCATTGTTTGCCTTTGCTGCGCTCTGGCGACCGTGGACGGGAATGCGAGGCAAGATCGAAGGCGTCCATGACCTGTTCGCCTTCCTCACAACGGACGCGAACGCCGTCGTTGCCCCCATCCACCCAAAGGCGATGCCCGTCATCCTGACGACCGATGAGGAGTGCGACCACTGGATGACCGCGCCCACCTCGGAGGCCTTGGAGTTGCAACGGCCTTTGGCCGAGGATCTGCTGAGTGTGGTTGCGGTTGGCGCCCGGCAGGACGGTCTCCCGCAGGCTGAAACGACACGCCCGTTCGCCCAGGCTGCGGAGAACCTCCTCTAATATATTCAGCGTCTCGTGGAGCGTAGGCGTGCCTGGCCTATTGCGGAGATGCCGCTGCGGTTTGAGCGTCCTGCAGTGCCTGCTCGTCCCGAGCCTGCTGCTGTCCCTTCTGCTGCGCATACGCCAGCGCAGCGGACGCCGTCGCGGGAGACACATGCGACTGCTCAAGTGCCTCAATGACATTGAGCACAACAAGCTGCTGCTGCTGCACCATTAACTGCTGCTTTGCGATAGCCAGCAACTGAGGATCGCTTGTAACAGTCTGTGCAAAAGCGAAGTGGGGCGCGAAGGCTATCGCCGTCGCAAATAGAGATGTTCGCATCATTACGGTTCTCCTGCGTACTGTCGCCGCCAGATCGCGGCGGGCACAGGAGTAAAACCAGCCCGTGCAAACAGCGGAGGCCATCCGGCCTCCGCGGGTGTTCCCTTCTGGGTGCCCTTTATCGGGGCGGTGACGCCATGGGCCCGCAGGAGCCGGTTTGTCGAGGCTCCCTGTCTTGGTCAGATGCATGGGGTGACGGCAGGCGGGATGGCCAAAGCGGGGCTTGAATCCTGCTGCTGATAGGGGAAGCTGGACCGAACGCATAAAGCCGCCCGTTATCGCCTCACAGGGCGTCGTTGGGCGGCAGCTTTCACAATGGCGTGTTTTCGTTCCGTCTCTTTGAGCGATGAGACAAGCGGGTGGAATGGCTTGCAAACAGATTTTGAGTCACTGGTGGAGACAGGTCAGGTTTTCGGCCCAGACCGCCGCCATTGCCGTGGCGTTAAGGTCCTATGCCGCGCCCCCAATCCCTCACAACCACTCAGCCTCGCCGCTACGCCAAGGCCACCAAGGCCACGTCAGCCGCGCCTGGTGCCGTGCTTGCCGGTCTCCCGGCCACGCTCGCACCGCAGCTCGCCACGAACGCCGACGCGCCTCCTCCCGGTGACGATTGGATCTCGGAAATCAAGCTGGACGGCTACCGTCTACTGGTCTGGATCGATCATGGGCGGGTTCGCCTCGCCACGCGGAACGGCCATGACTGGACGCAGCGCCTCCCCACCCTCGCCGCCCGCTTCGCGGCGCTCGACGTGGAGACCGCAGCGCTCGACGGTGAAATGGTCGCCCTGCGCCCCGATGGCACCAGCCACTTTCACGACCTCCAGGCTGCCCTGTCTGCTGGCGCCGACGGCAGCCTGTTCTTCTACGCCTTCGACCTGCTTCACCTGAACGGTTGGGACCTGCGGGCGTGCGCGCTGCGCGACCGCAAGCATCTCCTCGAGGCGGTGCAGGGCTGGAACAACGCCATCCGCTACGCGGCCCATGTCGACGGCAACGCCCCCGAACTTCACCGCGAGGCGGCACGCCTCAAGCTGGAAGGCATCATCGCCAAACGCGCCGACTCGCCCTACCGGGCTGGTCGCAGCGCCGCTTGGCTCAAAATCAAGTGCCTCGGCCGGGAGGACTTCATTGTCCTAGGGTGGACACCGCCCGGCGGTTCGCGCCGTGGCATCGGGGCTCTCGCAATTGGTTTCTATGATCCCGGTGGAAGTTTGCACTTCGCCGGCCAGGTCGGCACCGGTTTCTCCGACAAGGAGTTGCTGGCGCTGCGCGCCGAGCTGGCGGCGATGCCTTTGGCACCGCCCGCCTCACTGCTCGTCGCCGGCGAAGCCCCCGATCGGACCATCCGTTGGATCCCGCCCAGCCTTGTCATCGAGGTGAGCTTCACCGCTTGGTCCGGAGAGGGAAGGGTGCGGCACCCCGTCTATCTCGGCCTGCGGGAGGATAAAGCCGCCTCGGAAGTGGTGATGGCCGTTCCCGACCCGGAAGCCCCACGCCGTGCCGTTAAGCCGGCCGGCGTGATCCGTGCCGGGTCTGGCGACCGAAGCCGATGGAAAGGTGCCGTTCCACCGCTCCGCTCGCCGATGCAATAACACCGATGCGGCCCGACTTGCCCTAGCGGAACTCGAGAACCAGCTTCAGGTCAGGGTAAGTGCCGCGCCGCCGGCTAGCTGGTGGATTTATGGGCTTTAAGCCTCCGTCAGCCTCCATTGCCACCAATACCTTACGGAAGTGCCCATCTAGAAAGGGGGTGAACTCAACTACAAATCTCTGAACCTGTTCAACAGTCGCCCGACAGGATGTAAATCGTTCTGAAATCAGACGGCGTAAAGCTCGGCGATCCGGCTCGGGCTGGAATAAGACGGATTGATCGAGATTGGTAGCATCTGAAAAGGTGAAACCGCCCCCGGGGTCCACCTTCCACATAGCCTCCTTCATCTTCGCAAGACCCCGCAGATTATTGCTAGCGAAATAAAGGAAGTAGTCGCTTGCATTCCGCTCGTTCCGCATTTCGAAGAACCGGACGTATCTTGCGCCCGCAACCTTGTGCACCTGATCACGATACAGATCGTGTATGAATTTCTTCCGAGCGGCGCCGGTCATGTCCCCCGCCAGCCGCCAGTCCGTGCAGCCAAACAGAGCATCGAAGTTACCGCCCTGCTCCGGGTGGCTGATAAACCTGTTGATCTCCTCGAACATGAAATTCACCAGAATCTCTGTGCTGGAACGCTGCATCAACTCGCTCAAGATCGCGATGGGCATTCCCGTCCACCCAAATGGATCCACAAGTGCGAACGCTGGAGCCCGGGGATGAGCCTGCAAACGAGCACGAATATGGCGGGTGTAGGCGTCTTCGAATGTCATCCGATCGTGAACGAACGTCTCAACACTGGGTGGCACCACACCCTCATCCTTCAGGTGCTCAATGTTCGCGCGGAGTGCCACCGCTACACGTCGTCTCCGTTCGACAAAATGGAATTCGACCGGCATGTGAAGCTGTCCGGTCATCGAACCTAGAGCCGCTTTAAGCGCAACGATGGGCGACCCGTCCTCGCCCTGCTTATACCGTCCTGGGCCTGCAAACCCATCGATGTAAATCAGCCGCTCGAAGTTCTGGCCTCTGCTGAGAATCGGGAACCACGCGCGCAGATAGGCCCCAAGGATTTCCAACTTGGCGGCCGTGTGCGGAGCTATGTTCCAGCTCGCCGCCCTTCGAACATCCGGCAATTCAGCGTGACCTATTCCGCAGCTACAAGCGCCTCAAACGACCCAGGATATTCGTTCCATTCGCGGTCATCCAGTGACCGCCCCAAACTCTTTGGCCGTATCCCGCCCCATTGTTTGAAAAAGAACGCGGCGCCCTGAGACTGGCACTGGTCCCGAATCTCGCGCACCCACTCGATGTTCATAGGACGCGCACCGGGCCCGCTCTCTCCGCCCACAATGACCCAACCGATGCCGCTGAAATCGATGCTGCCCAGCGCCCCAAGCAACGGCTCCAGCGATAAAAAGCGCATCGAGGCAGGCGCGCTACGGAGATGGTCGATCCTGCCCTTTGCTTGAACGTCCTCCACCGAAACACCGCACCAAATATGCGCCGGTGCCCGGCCTTTTCTGTAGCGCTTCGACAAATAGCGCTTCATGAGCGAGCTACGCTTTGTCAGGAGCTGGAAGGTATGCCAGTTCGCCTGCTCCATCGTGTCGAACACCTGGTCGACATACGCGAGCGGCACTTCCTTATGAAACAGGTCACTCATCGAATTGACGAAGATCATCCGCGAGCGCTTCCATTTGATCGGCTGCGTCAATCGGTCCGGGCGCAGCGTGAGATCAAAACCCGCCTCAAACGGGTGACCAGCTACCCCTCGAAAGCGCTCCGAAAACCGCTCGGCATAACAGTGGTCGCAGCCTCGGCTTAGCTTCGTACACCCCGTTACCGGGTTCCACGTCGCGTCAGTCCACTCGATTGCACTGCTGTCTGCCATGGATCACCGTGAACGTAAGGAGAATCGTACATGGCCCCTAGGCCCTTTGCAACCTGCGACGGAGATCGACTTGAGCACCCGCAGCTGGGAGTTGGGCGCCTCCCTTCGGGACCGCTACGCAGCTTTCCTAACCTCGGACGGGTCTGAAGAAGCCCCGCCTCGCTAAGGAAAGTCGAGCCGCCAAGCGGCGTCTCGCCGCATTCGCGCTAACATCGCTGGCGCAAGAAAGAAGCCGGGCGGGCGAGAGCCTTCCTGTCCCCGCCAATGTTCTTCTCCGGGTGCCCTCTATGGGCGCGGTCGCGCCGTGCGCCCGCTGGAGCCGGGTTCCCCCGAGGCTTCCTGTCTCCGGCGAGTGCGTGAGGTGGACGGCGCGGCGTCCGGCCAAGGTGGGGCTTGGGTCCTCCGGCACGATTGCGGGCGGGGCCTTGCGTTCAGCCGGCTGATCCCGCGTCTCGCACGGTCGCGTCGGGCGCTGTGATTGTCGGCGCGCCTGTTCTGCTTGCTCTGGCGTGGCATCACCAGGGCCATCTGAGAACCCGCCATGGCGCGGTGTTGCGCTCCCCCCCATGTCGCTGCCGTCGCAATGGATGGCGCTCGGAACGCACGCTCGTGCCGTCAGAGCGGACGGTGCGGCACGCCAGGTGCCCCAAATGCGGGTCTTCGGTCTTCGGCCGGCCGGGCGGTGCAAGCCAGCTCTGGGGTGATGCGGAGACTGCTTCGACGCCGGGGGCAGCCTCGTGGCCGTGGGAGCGGACTAGGGAGGCCAGGGCGTCATCCCGTCGCAGCCAACGTATCGCCGGCATAGTGCCTGCGTCACCCCCGCGGTCGCGTGCGGGCTGGGCCGGGCGTCAGCCCCTGCAACCCCCGCTTCGCCGCCCAGGCGCAAGCGCGCCTG
>CAXTUR010000115.1:0-9325 GCA_964247455.1 uncultured Acidobacteriaceae bacterium
GGATCGCGGTGGCGGGCGGGCCGGAGGGGCTGCAGCTCAGGCGGGCTTCGGGCAAGCTGCGGAACCTGGAGAAGGTGATTGCGGAGTCGCCGATCGCGGGGACGTTCGGCATCGGGCATACGCGGTGGGCGACGCATGGGCGGCCGACCGAGGAGAACGCGCATCCGCATCGGGATGGCTCGGGGACGCTGGTGGTGGTACATAACGGGATCGTTGAGAACTACCTTGCTCTGAAGAGCGCCCTAGTTGCGAAGGGCCATAAGTTCCAGTCGGAGACGGACACGGAGATCATTGCGCACGTGATCCAGGATGAATTGGAGTTGGCTGGCTCTCCGGCTATGCGGGTCGGAACGCGGACGGTGGAGGCGAACGGTGCCAAAGCGGTGGTGAAGTCGGGCGCGCCGTCGATTCCCTTGGAGGAGGCGGTGCGGCGGGCGGTGAAGCGGCTGACCGGGGCGTTCGCCATCGGAGTGCTGAGCGCGGCCGAGCCGGACAAGCTGGTGGCGGCGCGGATGGGACCGCCGGCGGTGATTGGGATCGGCGAGGGGGAGTATTTTCTGGCATCGGATGTGCCGGGGATTCTGCACCACACGCGCAACATCCACTTTCTGGCGGACGGCGAGGTGGCGGTACTGACGACTACCGGGGTGACGCTGACTGATTTCGCAGGCTTATCACTTCCATTGAACGTCCAGCGCATCCTGTGGGACCCGATCATGGCCGAGAAGGCCGGGTACAAGCACTTTATGCTGAAGGAGATCAACGAGCAGCCGCGCGCGATCCGGGACACGACGCTGGGGCGGGTGTCGCTCGATACGGGGCAGGTGTTTCTGGAGGAGATGCAGGTCACGGCCGAGGACTTCCGCCAAGCAAGCCAGATCACCATTGCGGCGTGCGGAACGAGCTGGCACGCTGGCCTCGCGGGCAAGTTCATGATCGAGCGGCTGGCGCGGCTGCCGGTCGAGGTGGATTACGCCAGCGAGTACCGCTATCGCGACCCCATCGCCGATCCGAAGGCTATTGGGCTGCTGATTACGCAATCGGGCGAGACCGCCGATACGATTGCCGCCCAGCGGGAGCTGATCGCCAAGGGATCAAAGACGCTGGCGATCTGCAATGTGGTGGGCGCGGCGGTGACGCGGGAGGCGCAGGGAACGATTACGACGAATGCCGGGCCGGAGATCGGCGTCGCCAGCACAAAGGCGTTTACGGCGCAGCTGACGGCGCTTTTTATCTTCGCGCTCCATGTGGCGCAGGTGCGGGGAACGGTCACGATGGAGGGGTCAAAGAAGCTGGTGGAGGAGCTGTCGCTGGTGCCGGGCAAGGTGGAGGAGATTCTACGCTCGGTCGACGACCAGTGCAATACGCTGGCGAAGAGCTTCTCGACGGCGCGGGACTTCCTGTTTCTCGGACGCGGGATTCATTATCCGATTGCGCTTGAAGGAGCGCTGAAGCTGAAGGAGATCAGCTACATCCATGCGGAGGGCTATCCGGCGGGCGAGATGAAGCACGGGCCGAACGCTCTGATCGATGAGATGCTGCCGGTGGTGTGCATCGCGACGAAGGACCCGAACGACGCGTCGTCGGTGCTGAAGTATGAGAAGACGCTGTCGAACATCCAGGAGGTGACGGCGCGGAGTGGGCGGGTGATCGCCATTGCCACCGAAGGCGACCACGAGATCACCGGCCTGGTGGAGCATACAATCCACATTCCGCAGGCTCCGGAGCTGCTGCTGCCGTTGCTTGAGGTGGTGCCCTTGCAGCTGTTGGCGTACCACATTGCGGTGCGGCGAGGGTGCGATGTCGACCAGCCGCGCAACTTGGCGAAGTCGGTGACCGTAGAGTAGGTGCGTTGGCATGGCGAACGCAGATTCCCTTCGGGAATGACAACAAGAAGGGCAAGGCCTGGCGTATACCAACGGCCATGTCGCTTTGATATGACCCAGCTGCCTACTGCGGTTGCGCGACTGTGCGGAGATAGGGCTTCAGTGTCTTGAATCCTTGCGGATACTTCTCGTGCGCGGCTTCGTCGGAGACCGTCGTCGGGATAATGACGTCCTCGCCGACCTTCCAGTTGACTGGTGTCGCGACCGAATGCTTGGCGGTGAGTTGGAGCGAGTCGATGACGCGGATGATCTCGTCAAAGTTACGGCCGGTGGAGGCTGGATAGTTCATCGAGAGCTTGATCTTCTTGTCCGGGCCAATGATGAAGACGGTGCGGACGGTCATCGAGTCGGACGCGTTGGGATGGATCATGTCGTACTTGAGCGCGATGGAGCGATCCGTATCGGCGATCAGCGGGAAGTTGAGCGCGGTGCCCTGCGTCTCTTCGATGTCCTTCGACCAGGGCTCGTGCGACTCCATCTTGTCGACCGAGAGGCCGAGCACTTTGACGCCGCGGGCGGCGAACTGCGGCTGCAGGAACGCGGTGTAGCCTAGCTCTGTGGTGCAGACCGGGGTAAAGTTCTTGGGGTGTGAAAAGAGCACAGCCCACTTGCCGTCGATGTAGTCGTAGAATTGGATCTCGCCCTCGGTGGTCTGGGCGGTAAAGTCGGGCGCAATGTCGCCAATCTGAAGTGACATATTTTTCCTTTGGATAGCGGTAAGTGAGACGTTCAGGGTGCGGGACGGGGGGCGTGTCTCAATGACATCGTGAACTGTTGGCCCGGCTACATCGCAGACTCTGCATGAACTCTCCTATCCGTGCGGCTAAGGATAAGATGCCATCAGGATGGGTATTGAAGCAAACTTGATGCGGCTGCGCGAGGAGATTGCCGCCGCCTGCCGCCGCGCCAGGCGAGCCGAGGATGCGGTCGCACTGATGGCCGTGAGTAAGGTGCATCCGGTGGAGCTGCTGCTGGAGGCTTATGCGGCGGGGCAGCGGCTGTTTGGCGAGAACCGGGTGCAGGAGGTGGCGTAGATGGCGTCCGCGCTGGCCGGGTTGGACTTGGAGATGCACCTGATTGGGCCGCTGCAATCGAACAAGACGGCGCGGGCGGCGGAGCTGTTTGCGGCGGTCGACACGGTGGACTCGCCGAAGGTGGCGCAACGGCTGAACGTAGCGGCTGCGGCTCTGGGGAAGAAACTGCCCGTGCTGATTGAGGTGAAGCTGAGCCATGAAGAGTCGAAGCATGGAGTTGCGCCGGAGGAGTTGCCGGGACTTTTGGAGGGGATGGCGGGGTTGGGGAACTTGAGCGTGAACGGGCTAATGACGGTGCCGCCGTGGAGCGAGGACGCGGAGATGGCGCGGCCCTATTTTCAGCGGCTACGGCGGTTGCGGGATGAGCAGCAGCGGGTTTGTCCTACGCTTGTGGAGTTGTCTATGGGAATGTCGGGGGACTTTGCGGTTGCGATCGAAGAGGGGAGTACGTGCGTTCGGGTGGGGACGGCGGTGTTTGGGAAGCGACCGCGCCGGACGGAGTAGAACCCACCTTAGACGCGATGAGACTGCGCTGAAGGTGGGGCACCCGTAGTCTGTTGCGTTACCAGCCCATCGTACCGGGTGGGCCTTTGAAGGGGCCGGTGACGTGCGAGGTGATCCAGCCGCCGTAAAAGTCGCCGGGCTGGGAGGTGACGCGCTCGTCGTCTACGGTGCACTCGTCCACGCGGCTGGCATAGAAGGCGAGATGATCGGCTAGTGCCGCATAGGCTGATGAGGGTTGAGCGTAGCTCCAAGCGGCGTCTTCCAACATGTTGTCGTCGATTAGGATCGACCAGTAGGAGGCGACGCCTTTGAACTCGCAGAAGCTGCCCCGGCGTTTGGACGGGCGAAGGTATTGCATCTTGATGTCGTCCGGCGGAATGTAGAAGACCGGCGGATGGCTGGTCTCGAGGATACGGTGGGAGCGGGTCGTTTCGGCGATGACCGTGCCTGCATGGACGATGCGAAGGTGGCGGGAGCTGGCTTCAAGGCGCGGCGGGCGGGGGTAGTCCCAGACGGACTCGGTCTGCGGCAAGTTGCTCATGGCTCTACAGTAGACTGGCGCAAAGGGACACGAGGGAGCGCGATGCACGCTGCGGACAAGAAGTTGAATGAGATGAACAGGCTGGGCGACATGGCGCACTTTCCGCCGCTGGTGAACGCGGGCGCAACGGCCAACATCCTCCTGACCATCTGCCTTACTTGGTGGCTAGTGCCGCGCTACCCTCAGGTCTATGCGCCGATGGTATGGGTGATCATCGTGCTCTGTGTAAACCTGATGCCGGTGGTGTTGCTGCGGCTGGCGGAGAAGCCCGGCGTGGTCCATCGGAGGTTGGGTGAGATGAACTTCTTCCAGGACCAGCACCGGTTCTCCGACTGGGTGTATCTGGCGGCTTCGGCGAACATGACGTTTTGGGTGTTTGGTTCGTGGGCGGTGTTTTCGGTCTGGCGAAGCGTGCCGGTGCTGGCGGCCGTGCTGCTCGTAGCGGCGCTGGCCACGTTCTCGCCGGTACTGTTGCGTCGAAGGCGATATCCGTAGGAGGTCCTACGGCTATCGCCTTGCCTGTTATGCTGCGCTCCGCTCGATCTCGGCCCATTCTTCTTTGCTGAGCTTCACGTGCGCGGCGGCGATGTTCTCTTCGAGGTGCTCCAGCGAGGCTGTGCCCGGGATGGGCAGGATCACCGGGGAACGCTGTAGCAGCCAAGCGAGCGAGAGCTGGCTGACGGTGGCGCCATGCTTCTTTGCGGCGGCGTCGAGCATGCCACCGGGTCGCGCCAGCTTGCCTGCCGCGACAGGAAACCAGGGGATGAACGCGAGTCCATGCTCCGTGCAGTAATCGACGACATCCTCATGGTCGCGGTCGCCGATGTTGTACTTGTTCTGCACGCTGACGATCCCGACGACTTTGCGGGCCTGCTCAATCTCGTGCGGCTTTACCTCGGAGAGACCGACATGGCGGATCTTGCCCTCCTGCTGGAGCTTGGCAATCTCGCCGAGAGACTCTTCGACGGGGACCTTCGGATCGATGCGGTGGAGCTGCCAAAGGTCGATGCGCTCCAGCTTGAGGTAGCGGAGGCTGAGTTCCACCTCTTGCCGTAGATACTCCGGCCGACCCACCGGTAGCCATTTACCCGGTCCCTGACGGGTGAGGCCGCCTTTGGTCGCGATCACGACGCCCTCGTCGTACGGGGCAAGCGCCTCACCGATTAGGGGTTCGCTCACCGCCGGTCCGTAAGCATCCGCGGTGTCGATGAAGTTGACGCCCAACTTGACGGCGCGGCGCAGGACTTTCAGGGCGCGTTCGCGGTCGGTGGGCTCTCCCCAAACGCCTTCGCCGGTGATGCGCATGGCACCAAAGCCGAGACGGTTGACGGGGAGATCGCCGCCCAGCGCGAAGGTGCCGCTGGCTGCTGCGGTGACAGGTTTTTCGGTAGTTGTGTCCAAAATGCTCATGCAACTAAGATGCGCGATTACCGCCGAGGTCGCATTCGCGTTCTTAGACGAACGCTCCCTGACGGCGGGGAGGAGCCGTCAGAGAGCGGGTACGACTGGGAGAGTGGGGCAGAAAAGCGGAGCTACCTACGGTTGACGGGGTTGTTGATCCAGTCGAAGAGACCCTTCACGCTGGCATCGAAGACCGGACCGTATTCGGTGAAGTCGCCATCCTTGATGTGGAAGCTCTGGAGGCCATTGGCGTACTGCAGCACCGCGTTGTTTAAGTTCGTGATCCACGGGCCGCCGCTCGAACCGTGCTCCATATTGTCGTCGGTGAGGCCGATGGTGCCGGCAGTGCCGCTCGACGCGACGGAGCCGACAGCTTCATCCATGGTGTTGCCGTTGAAGGGGGGGTTGGGGGTGGCGGGATAGCCGACCGCGTGCCAGGTGCGGCCGGCGTTCGCGGCGTTCCAGAGCAAGCCCAGCCAGCCAACAATGTTGCCGGGGCTGGAAGGCATCCAGGCATAGCCGTAGTCAAATTGGCGGGTGGCTTTGGTGGTCCAGGCGGTCCAGGCGGCGAGATAGTTGTAGTTGAACTTGTAGGCCGGATCGGTGGCGGCGCGCTTGCCGTAAGACGGATAGAAGACAAAGTTGGTCGACCAACCGCCGCTATAGACGCAGTGGCCGGCGGTCAGCAGGACATTGGGCGAGACCATCGACGCCGAGCCGGCAAGGTCTTTACCGCCCTGGGTGAAGAAGATCTTGCCGCAGACGCGGTAGGGATAGACGAGGGTGTTGGCGACGGCCTGTCCGCCGGAGGTGTGGGGCTGGGCGGTGTGGGCGGCGGGATGGTCTCCGTGATGGTCGCCGCCATGGCCCGGCTCGGAGTGGCCGGGTTCGCCGACAGGCGGGGCGATGTGGGCCTCGTGTTGGGAAGGCTTTTCAGTAGGAAGCGGTACGGGAATGGCGTTGGCGCGCCGCTCCTCCGTCCAATACTCTTCAAGTGCCTGTGCGTGTTCCTGCGAGCTTGCGCCCGATCCGACGATCTTGTTTTCGAATGTATCCGGCATGGCGGACACCTCCTGGGGAGAGTAGGGGCCCGACTACGGAAGCATGGTGGCGAAAGGCGGTGGACCGTTTCAGGGCTGTTGGACGAGGGCGAGCAGAGCGGCCTCGTCAAGAACAGGCACGCCGAGCGAGGTGGCCTTGTCGAGCTTGGACCCGGCCTCTTCACCTGCGACGAGATAGCTGGTCTTCTTGCTGACGGTGCCCGAGACACGTCCACCCGCGCCTTCGATGAGAGCCTTGGCTGCCTCGCGGGTGAGGGTGGGCAGCGTGCCGGTCAGGACGAAGCTCAGGCCTTCGAAGGTCGTGGTGGTGACGCGCTTTTCAGCAGTGAGCTTGAGGCCGAGCGATTGGAGGTCGGCGATAAGTTCGAGGTTTTTGGGGATGGCGAAGAACTCGACGATGGCCTGGGCGACTTTGGGGCCGACTTCGTTGACAGCTTCGAGCTCCTCCGCAGTGGCGGCGCGGAGAGCGTCCACGGAGCCGAAGTGCTCGGCCAAGAGTTGCGCGGTGCGTTCGCCGACGAAGCGGATGCCCAGGCCGAGGAGGACGCGGGCGAGACCGGCTTCTTTCGAGCGGGCGATCTCGGCGAGCAGGGCGTCGGCGGTCTTCTCGCCCACACGGTCGATGCCGAGGAGCTGTTCACGGGTGAGGCGGTAGAGATCGCCAAGAGTGTGGATAATGGGCTTGCGCGTGGGGATCGGCTCGCCCTCTTCGGTGATTGGCGCGGTGTCCATGCCCAGGTCAGGATTCTGGCCGAGGAGCTGCGCGACCATCGCGTCGCCCAGGCCTTCGATGTTCATCACGCCCCGCGCGGCCCAGTGGAGGAGCTCTTCGCGGACGCGCGCCGGGCACGAGGCGTCGATGCAGCGCCAGTCGACCTCGCCCTCGGCGCGGATGAGCTCGCTCCCGCAGATGGGGCAATGCGTGGGAAAAGCGATCTCAGTCGTGCCGCGCGGGTGCTGTGGGTCGTCGACGACGGTGACGATCTTGGGGATGACGTCGCCGCCGCGCTCCACCTGCACGAAGTCGCCGATGCGGACGCCGAGGCGGGCGATCTCGTCAGCGTTGTGGAGGGTAGCGCGGGTGACGGTCGTGCCGCCGATGAAGATGGGCGCAAGCGCGGCGACGGGGGTGAGCTTGCCGGTGCGGCCGACTTGAAAGAGCACATCGTCCAAGCGGGTGATGCCGGCGCGCGCTGCAAACTTGTACGCGATGGCCCAGCGCGGGGCCTTGCCGGTGAAGCCGAGGCGGCGCTGCTGGGCGACGGAGTCGAGCTTGAGGACGACGCCGTCGATCTCGTAGCCGAGGGTGTCGCGGAGGGTCTCGGCCTGGACTATGAAGGCGAGGACCTCTTCGATGGTGTCGACGGTGGTGGCGTGCTGGTTGACGCGGAATCCGGCGTGGCGGAGAGTGGCCAGGGCCTCCGATTGCGTGGGGAGGAGCAGCTCACCGTTGGGCTGAAGCAGGAAGTAGGCGTAAAAATCGAGGCGGCGCTGGGCGACGATATTTGGCTCAAGGGTGCGGATGGTGCCGGCGGCGGCGTTGCGCGGGTTGACGGCTGGGGCTTGTCCGGCGGCCTCGCGCTGCTCGTTCATTTTGCGGAAGGCGGCCTGGGGGAGAACGACCTCGCCGCGGACCTCAAAGGCTTCCGGCAGACCGGCAGCTTTGAGCTTTGTAGGCGAGACGCTGAGGGGGACGCTGCGGATGGTGCGGACGTTTGAGGTGACGTCCTCGCCGACCGAGCCATCGCCCCGGGTGAGGCCGCGTTGCAGATGACCGCCCGCATAGTGGAGGGCGAGCGAGAGGCCGTCGAGCTTCAACTCGCAGACGTAGCGGATGGTCTCGCCGCTGGGCAGGCCATTGCGGACGCGGGTGTCCCAGGCGCGGAGGTCGGCCTCGCCAAACGCGTTGTCGAGCGAGAGCATGGGCTTCGAGTGCGGCGTCTTGACGAAGCCGTCGCGGGGCTTGCCGCCGACGCGCTGGGTGGGCGAATCGGGCGTGAGGAGCTCCGGGTGGGCCGCTTCGAGGGCCTTCAGCCGCTCCATGAGCGCGTCGTATTGGGCGTCGGTTAGCTCGGGCGCGTCGAGAACGTAGTAGAGATGCTCGTGGTGGCGCAGCTCGTCGCGGAGCGCGGTTATCTGTTGGTCGGGTTCTAAGTCAACGGAAAGCTCGGCGGCCATGCAGCTATCTTAAGACGTTCTGCTTGATGGTCAGTGGCTAAAACACAGGATCTCTTCGGGAACGACAAAACAAGAAGGGCAATGACTGCCCTACACCCACGGCGGTATTGCTCTACGGTATCTGCCCAGCCAGACGGTCGAGCACGGTCCAGGCGGTGGGAAGGTCTGCGCCTAGGCGTTGCTCCGTCTGCCGTTGCGCGGCTTGCCACAGCGGAAGGGCGCTGCGCCACGCTTTCTTCCCTTCCGCGGTGAGGGTGTAGCTGATCTTCCGCCGGTCAGTTGCCGACGGTGTGCCAGCGATCCAGCCGCGTTCGATCGAAAGCCGGAGGTTGCGGGAGCGCGTGGTCTGGTCGAGGAGCAGATGTTCGGCAAGCGCGGTCTGCGTGAGCGAGGAGCTTTGCTGGAGTGCGCCCATCAGCTCGAACTGGGCTGCGGTCAGCCCCGCCGGACGCAGGCTCTCCTCATAGAGCAGGGTGAGATGGCGGGCGGCGCGGCGGGTTCGGGCGCAGAGGCAGTAGCGAGGATCGGCTTGCGTGTTCACTTGGCTGAAGCGGCTCCGGCATCTTGCAGGAGGAGGCCGAGCGGCGTGAGCGGACCGAGGGGGATCAGGTCGAACTCCATCAGCTTGCCTTCGCCGAGCGGGAGCTTCTCGAGCAGAGCGTGCGCCTCGTCGACCGTCGCGACGTTGAGAAGGAAGACGACGCCGTTCTGGTCTTTGCG
>CAXTUR010000116.1:0-9241 GCA_964247455.1 uncultured Acidobacteriaceae bacterium
CAAGAAACGGATTGATGTGGAGCGTTGAAAGAGAGTTGGCGTCCCCGACGGGATTTGAACCCGTGTCATCGCCGTGAAAGGGCGGTGTCCTGGGCCGGGCTAGACGACGGGGACGCTGCGGAGTGACGGCACACTGAACGCGCCCTCATCACCTCCAACCCTATCAACGTTGGGCGCAGGTGTCAAAACAGGCGGCATCGACCGGCGTCTGTGGCAGACTGGCATATGGCTCCCCCGCAGCGCTTCAAGTATCTCGACCTGCTGACGACAGCCTTTGTGGTGATCCTGCTGGTGTCGAACCTCCTGGCGCAGAAGATCTGCCAGATCGGCCCATTTGCCATCTCGGGAGCCGTGCTGCTGTTTCCCATCACGTATATCTTTGGCGACGTGTTTACCGAGGTGTATGGGTTCGGAGCGTCGCGGCGGGCGATCTGGTCGGGGTTCTTTGGGACGGCGCTGCTGTATGGAGTGGGCGCGGCGGTCATCGCGCTGCCGTCGGCTCCAGGATGGGCCAACCAGGCTGCGTTCGCCACCGTCTTCGGCTTCATCCCGCGCATCCTTGCGGCCAGTCTGGTCGCGTTCTGGGCAGGCGAGTTCGCGAACTCCTATGTGATGGCGCGCATGAAGCTCCGGACGAGCGGGCGAATGTTGTGGACGCGGACGGTGGGATCGACTGTAGTAGGGCAGGCGGTGGATACGGTGCTGGTGATCGGGCTGACCTTCGGCGGTATCTTCCCGGTCAAGACCTTGCTGAACATCATGGCCACCGGCTACCTCTTGAAGGTCGGCTACGAGGTGCTGGCGACGCCCTTGACATATCTGGTAGTCAACGCGCTAAAGCGGGCCGAGCACACCGACGCCTTCGACCGGGCGGAAGACTTCAACCCATTCTCGCTGGGAACATAGTGCAGACACGAGAGTGCGCGAAGATGGCTGGCGCGAAGAAACGCATCGGCGGAATCGGTTGCCTCATCCAAGTGCTGTATCCGTTGATGTAGTTGTTTGTGAGGGAGAGTCGCGTGGCTGTGGAACGAGGATGGAGGCGCGGTGCGCCTTGGTGGCTGGCCGTGATGGCCGTGTCGATGTGGGGATGCGCAAAGCACGCAGCACCGTCACCGCAGATGCAGGCGATGCCGGTAAAGGTCTCGGCGGTTTCGCTGACCGAAGTGCCGTCGAGCGACACGTATGTGGCGACGATCAAGAGCCGCCGCAGCTCCACGATGCAGCCGCAGGTGGATGGAAACCTGACACGCATCTTCGTGAAGTCGGGCGATGTGGTGAAGGCGGGGCAGCTGCTGATGCAGATCGATCCACTGAAGCAGATAGCGACCGTGCAGGCGCAGCAAAGCGCCGAACTGCCCTTGAAGGCGACTTATCAATACAACCAGACCGAGGTGGAGCGGCAGCGGAAGCTCTTTGAGGCCGGAGTGACGTCAAGGCAAGCCTACGATCAGGCCTTGCAGAACTTCGAGAACTCCAAGGCCGCGTATGAATCCTCCGGCGCGCAGACCAAAACGCAGCAGCAGCAGCTGGCGTACTATCAAATTCGTGCGCCCTTTGCCGGAGTCGTCGGCGACATCCCGGTGCACCTCGGCGACTACGTTTCGTCCACCACCGTGCTGACCACGGTGGATGAAAACTCCGGGTTGGAGGCGTACATCTACGTGCCTACAGAGCGGGTGTCGTTGTTGCGTTCCGGATTGCCCGTCGATCTGCTGGACGACGCCGGCGCGGTGCTGGCGCATTCGACGATCTCGTTTTTGTCGCCGCAGGTGGACAACGGCCTGCAAAGCATTCTGGCGAAGGCGGAGATACCGCGCTCGGCGGAACGGTTGCGCAACTCGCAGCTGGTCAACGCAAAGGTGACATGGAAGACCTCGCCGCAGCCGGTGGTGCCGGTGCTGGCCGTGGTGCGGGTTGGAGGGCAGCCGTTCGTGTATGTGGCCGCGCCATCCACGCAGGGCAATGGGTTTGCCGCGCATCAGGTTGCCGTCACGCTGGGTGACACCCTGGGGAACAACTATCCGGTGCTCAGCGGATTGAAGCCGGGCGACAAGGTGATCCTCTCCGGCATTCAGTTCTTGCAAGAAGGCGTCCCGGTGCAGCCGCTCGGCTAGCCCGTAGAGTACGGGGAGCGACGCTCCCGAAAGGTTCGTTGTGGTCGATTTTTTTATACGCCGTCCTATCTTTGCGACCGTATGCGCGCTGCTGATCGTGCTGGCGGGCGCGGTGTGCATCCCGACGCTCCCGATCTCGCTTTACCCGACGCTTGCGCCGCCACAGGTCGTGGTGACCTGCAACTACATCGGCGCAAACGCGCAGGATGTGGAGTCGGCGGTAACGACCATCCTCGAGCAGGCGATCAACGGCGTGGAAGGTATGCGCTACATCAGCTCGACCAGCTCAAACGATGGCACCTCGGCGATTACAGTGACGTTTCAAACCGGATATGACCTCTCGATCGCCGCCGTGGACGTACAAAATCGCGTAGCCACGGCGCAGGGACGGTTGCCCGCCGTGGTTAACAGCACCGGTATTAGCATCACCAAGGCGAACAGCAATTTCGTGTTGGCGGCGGGCTTCATCTCGCCGGACCACAGCTTGTCCGAGGCGTTCATCTCGAACTACCTTGACGTTTACGTCTCAGACGCCCTGAAGCGCGTCCCGGGCGTGGGCGCGGTCGTCATCTTCGGCGAGCGCAAGTACGCGATGCGGGTCTGGCTCGATCCAGCCAAGCTGGCGGCCCGGCAGCTCACCGCGCTTGACGTTACAAACGCCCTTAGTGAGCAAAATGTAGAGGTCGCAGCCGGGCAGCTGGGCCTTCCGCCAAACGACGGCAAACAGGCCTTCCAGATGGCGGTGCGTGTTACGGGACGGCTCACCGACCCCAAGCAGTTCGAGAACATCATCCTCAAGAACAGCACCACCGCCAACGGGCTCGTGCTGGTGAAGGATGTCGGTCGCGCGGAGATCGGCGCTGAGAATTACAACACCGACCTGAAGTTCTCAGGAGGCGAAGCCGTCGGCGTGGGTGTGCAGCAGCTGTCGAACGCAAACGCCCTCGACGTAGACCGGCAGTGCCGAGCTGTTCTCAAGGAGTTGGAGAAGAGCTTCCCGCCGGGTCTCAAGTACATTATCGCCGTCGATACGACCACCGTCGTTAGCGACTCGATCAAAGAGGTGGAGGTGACCATCGCCGAAGCCATCGGCATCGTAATCCTTGTCATCTTCCTCTTCTTGCAAGATTGGCGCGCGACCATCATCCCGGCCGTGACCATCCCTGTTTCACTCGTCGGCACGTTCGCGTTCATCAAGATCTTCGGCTTCTCCATCAACTCGCTGACGCTATTTGGGATTACGCTGGCCACGGGGCTGGTCGTGGATGACGCTATCGTGGTCATCGAAAACGTGCAGCGCAACCTTGAAAACCTGGTGCACAAGCGCAAGGAAGAGGGACGCGAGGGCGAGGCGATCGACGCCCACGAGGCGACCTCCGTAGCCATGGCCGAGGTGACGAGCGCCGTCATCGCCACCTCGCTTGTGCTCATCTCGGTCTTTGTGCCCGTCAGCTTTTTTCCGGGTACTACCGGCATCTTGTACAAGCAGTTTTCGCTGACGATCGCGTTTTCCATCGCTATCTCAGCCTTCAACGCATTGACGCTCTCTCCGGCACTTGCGGCAATCTTGCTCCGGCCTGAGACGCACCATGGCGGCTTGCTGGGCCTCATCGACCGCGGCATTAAGTGGCTGATCGCCGTCTACGCGGTCTTCGTTACCTGGGTGGTGAAGCTGCGCTATGTCGTCGCGCTTATCTTCGTCGGGGCGCTGGCGGCGACGGTCTATATCTACAACAAAGTTCCCACCGCTTTCGTCCCGTCCGAAGACCAAAGCTACTTCCTCATCATCGTCCAGACACCGCCCGGAGCTTCGCTGGCGTATACGTCGGAGTTCGCGGACCGCGGCGCGGCGTTGGTCCTTCAAGACAAAGACGTCTTCGGCACCTTCTCCGTTATGGGTTTTTCGCTGGCGGGCGGCAGTTCGCCGAACTCCGGGTTGATCTTCGCGCCGCTGAAGCCTATCGACGACCGCACCAAACTCGGGCCGGGACACTCCGCGCATGAGATCGTCGCCCGCATCGGACCGAAGCTCTTCGGCGTGCCCGGCGGCATCCTCTTCGCGGCCGAACCGCCAGCCATCGCCGGCATCGGCACCGTGGGCGGCTTCCAATTTATGTTGCAGGATGCCGGCCGCAATACCTTTGGCGACATCGACCGCGTGGCCCACACCATCGTCGGCGCGTCGCGTAATCCGTCATCCGGCCTCACCGCGCTCAACACGACCTTCACCTCCAACGACCCACAGCTGCAGGTGGCCATCGACCGGCAGAAGGCGAAAGCCATGGGCATTCCCTTGTCGCAGATCTCCGCCGCCATGCAGACTTTCATGGGTTCGGCCTATGTAAACGATTTCGACTTCAACAACCGGTCATACCGCGTCTACGTCCAGGCGGACGCACAGTACAGAAAGAACCGTCAGGATCTGCGGGAGTATTATGTCCGCTCCAACACAAACCAGATGGTCACGCTCGACAACGTGGTCGCCATGCAGGAGACCTCGGGCCCGCAGGTCATCAATCACTACAATCTCTTCCGCTCGGCCGAGATCGACGGCTCGCCGGGGCCGGGGCTTAGCTCAGGACAAGGTCTTGCCAATATGCAGACCCTGTTCGATAAGAACAAGTTGCAGGGCATGACCTTCTCCTGGACCGGCATCGCGCTTGAAGAGATCGAGTCCAGCGGTAAGGCCATCATCATCTTCGGCCTCGGCCTGCTGGTCGTCTATCTGGCGCTTAGCGCGCAGTACGAAAGCTTTGCGCTGCCCTTCATCATCCTGCTGGCCGTGCCTATGGCCATCCTCGGTGCCCTGCTGCTGGTAAGCGCCCGAGGCCTGGTCGACGATGTCTACGTCCAGATCGGCCTCGTCATGCTGATCGGCCTCTCCGCCAAAAACTCGATTCTCATCGTCGAGTTCGCCGAGCAGCAACTCGAACAAGGCAAAAGCATCATCGACGCCGCCATCATCGCGTCCGAGCTCCGCCTTCGGCCCATCCTGATGACCTCCATCGCCTTCATCCTCGGCGTCATGCCCCTCTACCTCGCGACAGGCGCGGGCGCCTACGGACGGCACTCCGTGGGCACGGCGGTCGTCGGCGGCATGGTGCTGTCCACCTTCCTCAACCTCGTCTTCATCCCCGTCCTCTATGTCATCTTCAAGACAGTGCTCGGAGCGTTCTCCAAGAAGAAGCCGGTACGGAGCGTTTAGAGTGCGCCTTTTCTAAGGAAGCTAAGCCAGATACCTGACGCTCGTCCTCCATCTCTTATCCTTTGCTCTTCTTGTTGTCATTCCCGAAGGGAATCTGCGTTCCATTCCATCATTACTGAGCCCGTTAGCGCGTAATTTGCAGCGTCAGGTTGGCAGTTTGCATGATCTTGGTTTGCGCATCCGTCGCCGTGATCGGGATGACATAGGTTCCGGGTGCCACACTGTTCGCAGCGAAACGGACACTGCCACAGCCAGCCAGCGAGGCGAGGGCCGCACAAGCAACGAGGACGGCCAGCAGATTTGGAAGGCGACGAAAGCGGCGCAGCAGAAGGAGCGGCAAACCTGCAACGGCGGCGAGGGGAAGCAGGCCCACCGGCTTGCGTTCGACGCCCGCGCGGACCAAGGGCGAGGTAGTCAGCAGCGTCAGCGTGGAGACAGCAGAGCCGCCAGCAGTCAGTTGCACAGTCGCGGGGCTGAACGAGGCAGCGGCGTACTGGGGGAGCATACCGGTGGTGAGTTGCAGCGTACCGGTGTAGTTGCCGATGCTGGCGAGATTGACCGTGATCTGCTGTGGCAGTCCGGCGCCGAAGGTAAGGTTTGCGGGCGAGAGGCCGATGGTGAACGACGACGCCAGCACGACTTCGATCACGGCGGAGGACGTGGACGGAGCAAGGTTCGCGTCCCCCGAGTAGGCAGCGGTAATGGGGTGGGAGCCGACGGCGAGGGCACTGGTGGCCAGGGTCGCGTGGCCGCCAGTCTGGTCGGCTAGGACCGGTACAGCGCCGAGCAGCGTCCCGCCGTCGAAGAAGGACATCGTACCGGTGGCCGCCGTCCGGCTGGGGCTCGTTCCGGCAGAAGAGGCGGCGAGCGTGACGGTCTGTCCCTGATAGATGGGGTTCGGCTGCGCGGTCAGCGTGGTGACCGACGGCGCGGGCAGGACGACGAGGGTGATGGCGTTCGAGGTGCTTGGACCGTACTCCGTGCTGCCGCTGTAGCGGGCGGTGATCGCATAGGTGCCCGCGCCGAGCGTGCTGATGACGGCCGAGGCACCGCCGTTCGCGGCCACGGGCACAGTCGTGAGCGGCGTCGCTCCGGCGAAGAAGGTGATCGTTCCGGCGGGCACGGTGTAGGCGGAGCTGACCGTCGCCGCCATCGTCACCGGCTGGAAGGGAAGCGCGGGGTTGGGCGCAACGATGGTGAGCACTGTCGTGGTGGGCGGCCCGGTGATGACCTCCGTGACGGCGTTCGAGGTGCTGTCTTCGAAGTTGAAGTCGCCGGGGTAGGTGGCGGTCAGGGTGTGCGTCCCGACGAAGAGGAACGACGTTGTGAAGGAGGCGACCGCGCCGGGGCCCAGGGTGGCGGTGCCGAGCACGGTCGCGCCGTCGAAGAAGGTGACCGCGCCGGTGGGAGTGTTGCAGTTGCCGGTGAGCGTGGCCGTCAGGGTCACGGCCGAGCGTCCGGGCGTGGGGTTGGGCGCGGCGCTCAGGGCGATGGGCGGGTGCGGATGGTGCTGGTACACCCCCATGTCGATCTTGCCGCAGACGGTGCGGTTCTTGCCGTCGAGATCGGTGGGGGGCAAATCGGGCGCGTTGATGTCGCCCGCGTAGATCACCGGGGAGGAGGGCTGCGTGTGAAGATCGCCCCCTACTAAGTTCGCGAACTCCGGGTCGACGGCTAAATCGCCGCTTCCAAGCACACAGCTGAATGAGGTATTTGCGCCAAAGATGTCGTTGTAGAGAACGGGAATCGGAACGATCTGCATCGCTGGTCCGGTCGAACACGTCAAGCCGTTCGCCTGCGAGGAAGCTGCTTCGTAGTAGACATTATTTTGCAAGAGACTGCCGGGCGCGAAGGAATAATAAAGATGAGATCCCTGCGTAAAAGTATTGTTGATCTGGATGATGGTCGGGTAAGGTGGCGTGAGGCTGCCGGTAACCTGAACCTCTGAGTTGGTGGCAGTAATAGTGGAGGTATTTCCGTAGAACCTGTTCTGTACCATGATCAGGGTGCTCGTCCCTCCGCCCTCCTCGTCCGACATAAGACCATTGCCGCCGCCACAGCCTGAGTTGTTCCGTATAGTGTTCCCGGTTAGTACCACTTCCTCTGTCAAAAGCAAAAAGATTCCGGCGGAGCCTGTCAACTCGCAGCTAAAAGAATCCCCGCTGATTGTATTGTCCTCAATCGTGTTACCGGACACAGTAACTTTCTTGGCATAGTTGATCGCCAAACCCGTTCCCGCAGTTGCGTTGGCTCCGCAAGAGCCATTTAAAGTTCGTTCGTCAAATAAGGGCGCTCTGTTCTCTCGAATGTCGTTTCCTGCAATGGTAGGACTGGCACCGCCGTCGACCAACACGCCGCACGCGATGTTTCGCTGGATGATGTTGTTGGAGATAAGAGGGGATGCGCCGCCGATGAAAATGCCGGCGTTGACGATGCCAAAACTAGAATTGCTCGCGAAATGACCACCTTGGACGGTAAAGCCATTCAGTACGGCCGCAGAGGTCTCGCCGGTTGAGAATCTAACCACCGGACCATTAGACACGCCGTTGATGATGGCACCTCCTGCGTCCGCGAAGGAGCCTGCTCCGCTCGTAACGGTAATTGCCTTGCCATGAAAATCGATATTCTCGTTGTACAGTCCCGGCGAGACAAAAACCATGTCTCCTGAATTGGCCACGTCGATCCCCGCCTGAATGGTGGGCCGATCGGCCGGCACATGGATCACTGATTGCGCTGAGCTTTCCGCGGCGACGATTACAAAGCAGAGGATAACCCAAACAGCTACAAACATCTTGCGCTCAAATAGACGCAAACGAATAACCCCTTCTTACGGAAACGTACACACGCGACAAAGAAAGGGCTGACGGACGCATATTACGCTCCGTCAGTCCTCTCTTGTTGGTCAGTTCGTCGCTGCGTTGGAGACCAGCGTATGGTTTCCATCGTTGGTCGTAAAGTAGTTGTAGAGGTAGTTGACCCCGTTGAAGAAGAATGGTACAAGAGCCGGACCGCCGCCCATGGAGTCGTTCGTCGGTTGAACAGATGGGGTGAAGTTTACGCCGTCCGTCGAGTAGCGGTAGAGGAAGTGGGCACCGCCATCGTTACTGCGGAAGCCGACATACAGCGCGTTATGGAAGACCGCCAGCGAGGGCGCGTATGAGGTCGTGTCTTCGTTGTTGTTGGTGATGTTTGTGTTCTCCGCGATGGTCTGGCCATTATCGGTGGAGGTGAAAATCCTTAAGGCATGCGTGTTTGTCGTACTCCTCAAAGCCGATGTAGAGTTTCCCGTTGAAGTACGCCAGAGAAGGATTGAAGTTCATTTGCTTTGTTCCCGGAAAGTTGGTGCAGGAGGACGCTCCGTTTACAACGGTGATGTCGGTCCGGCACAGCGTGAGCGTGTGGTCCGCGGCGTTGGTAACACCCGTGAACAGGTATTGCGTGCTCGCTGCGAGTGAAGGAGAATACTGCGTATACGGTATGTTGTTGAAGCCGCTGACGGTCCACGCGTTCGTCTGTTTATTCAACTGCAGAAGATCCGTAAAGCCGCCGTTGTTGGTGGCGGGGTTTTGCTGCGAGTTAATGGCCACAAAAATTGTTGTGCCTTGCCCAGGAATCTGGACAGTTTGCATTGCGGGATTTGCATCCGAGAACGCATTTCCGTTGACGGGCATGATGTGCTGCGCGTAAGTGCTGCCGCCGTCGTAGTAGTAGACGTACTGGTCGCCATACTGGTCGTTGTACTCGCCGGGGTAAGGCTCGTTGAACGCCGTCCATACCTGAGAGATCTGGTTGGTTATGTAACCGGTCGCCACCGCGGGAGTCTGGCGGCCTGAGACGCCGCCGATGACATTGCCATATGAGGTAGCTCCCGAAAAGTTGAGCGGACCGCCTGCCGAGGGAGGATTGCCGCCGCCGCCCC
>CAXTUR010000117.1:0-9221 GCA_964247455.1 uncultured Acidobacteriaceae bacterium
CCAGCAAGCCCGGCGGCCTTGCTCTCGACTTCGTCCGTGAGCAGATCCCCGGCCAGCCCACAGCCAAGCCCATGATCACCCTTGCGCAGATGACGCTCCTCCCCGCAAACATCGCGCTGACCCCCGCAGCCAACCCGATGCTCAACGCCGTCGACACCCTCCTCAACCAGGCCGTGGCCGCCAAGGGGACGATCTTTGCCTTCGGCAGCACCTTCGTCGACAACGGCAAGGTCGACGGTATCCACGACATCCACATGAACCAGGGCAATCCCACCGCCGGCGGCCACAGTGGCAGCAACGGCATCTGGCAAGACGGCGCCCTCTTCCTCTACGCCCCCGCCACCAAACTCTGGACCGCCGTCTTCATCGCCTTCCAAACCGAATCCTGGACCACCGACAACAACGGCAACCCCCTCGCTGCCCGCGGCGGCGGCGGCAAACACCACCATCTCGAAGGGTGACCGTCGCTCGTTGAGACGCAGGCAAGCAAATGCGCCTGAACGAAGGCGAGTCTAGTCAGCACTCAACGTCGCGAATTGTCGGCCCTCGTCATCTGTCTCTTCGGCGTACACCTTGCGAGCTCCATTCAGTATGCGTCCCATGTTTAGGCCCTTACGGTCGCAGAGATGAGCGAAATCAGCCAGCAGATCAGAAAGGTTCTGTTGTGTTAAGTCCATATCCAGATGCCATTCACCGAAATCTCTCGAAAACGATTCGAGAGCGCGTTCAGCAGCCGCCGCTCGCTTATTGTTCATATCATCGGGATCAGGCGAGATGTGTTTACCTGCCTTCGGTAGATCGTCCTGGTAATCAAAAGAATGGCCGGTAAGCCGTTTAACGGATTGGAGAGAATCGAGCGACATAGCCAGCGGTGCTCCTAAGTTCCGTAGCCCCAGATTACACCTGTCGAGTAACCGCAGTCGCAGAGGCGTCAGAGTTTGTGACTCTTCGGAGCATGGTGGTGATCTCGAAACGCGCGAACTCCTGACAATCCGAATAGAGCTGCGTCAAGGCCACCGGAAGAACCGCCCTTAACGGATTCATGGTTTCATCAAATTGCGCGAAGCCTGCTCTAAATGTCTGTATCCGGTGTAGGTTGGTTCTCAGTTCGTACTGCCTCATCTCCCGATCTGGCCATCGGCTCTTCCAATAGCGACACGTGGCGCATAGATCAGCACAGCGTGTGCCGTCATGCGAAAGGAAGGAAGCCCAGCCGCTGTCAGCCAAGGTCAAAGTCTTGCACGAATCGTCTAGCCGTTTCTCGCTGTTACATACTCTACAAGCAACGAGAACGTTGCCGGGAACATGGAGACCGACGCGATAGCGGTTCATTCCGTCCAGATGCTCAACCGTAGCGGTCGTAGATAAGAGGTCGATTCCACAATACGGGCACTGGTTGTTGAAGCACTGGCTTACCAGTTGACCGTAGCGGACACCATCAACTCGAACTCCCCAGGCTTGACAGATCGTTCCGCTCAACTCATGAAGGAACATGCTGATCAGCTTATTGGCCACATCGGACTTGGATCGTTTCGGCGCGGTACGCAGCTTTGAGGTGGCATCTTTCATTTCGTGACTCCGAGGAGCCACGAAAAGTCTACGCCAAGCACCTCGGCTATGGCCTTGAGTTCGTAATCGAGCACGTAGCGCTTACCGGTCTCGATCTTTGCGATAGCAGCGCGGTCAAGCTGCAATCCAGCCTTAGCCAAACGTCCCGAGAGCGCATCCTGCGTCAGTAAATCTTCCGGTGACGCGCGAACCTCCGCGATGCGTGCCCCTACGATGTTCTTTGCGCCACGTTCCCTTTGCACCAGATGAGCCTATTCGCGCAAAACACCAGGAGTGTTCTCGTCTAGAACAAAGCCCGGGATGTTGTTTGTAGGCGGGTACGCTCCGAGACGATTGTGCGTAGGCCTCTTCACTCAACCAGCTAATAATCCAACTTCTAGAGCAGATACACAGTCGGTGTAGAAGTGACTTGGCTTCTTGTTGTCATGCCCGAAGGTAATCCGCATTCTCAGCCTCTACGTCATCGGACAAACAGCGCTGCGAGCGGGTGCGCTCTCTCCTTTACCCAGTTCTTCGCTTGACAGGCTTGTTATACTGAACTTATAGACCTAGGAATTGCTAACACAAAGATAGTCCTCTTTACACCGATGCTATCTTCTTTGTTTTGAAGATTTTATCCGTAAACCCTCTGGATGGCCGATCTTGCATGCCAACTGTGAAGTAAGTTCAGTAAAATGAATGAGTAGAGACGTGTGATATTCCGGGGGATACCCCAGGGTTCCCGAGACCGGCCTCTCCTGTTCTATGTTGTACTACCGGGAGTTTCTGGTGGGGGAATACAGAGGAGTTCCACCAAGCTCCCCCGCGTGGCTTTTCTTTGCCTAAATCACAAAGTCGAGAGGAAGGCATCGATTGCCTCCCTCTCGACTTATCACTCACGTACGAAGCACATCGGTATGACTACTTGACCTTGGCGTGAGGGAACAGCGCCTTCTTGATGTCGAAGGTCAAACCGGCGTTCAGCGCCTCTTTGTTCCAGACAATCTGATCGACGACGGAAAACGTCCCGATCTCATGAGTGTAGAAACCGAACGCCTCAAGATACGGCGTCAGCTTGATGACGGGACGGACGAAATAGCGGTTTCCCAGCCCATAGGCGTCGCCGTTGATGCCCATGCAGAGCGTGGCGGAGCTCTCGGACTGCGTCAGCACGCCTTGGTGCGGATCGATGTGGGCGTAGCCGCCTTGCAGCGAGATCCGCTTGCCGGCCTTCTTCTCGCCCGTGATGGCGTACCCGTTGGCGCCAGACACAAAGTCCGAGACCTCGCTGAAGGAGATTTCGTTCAAGCGCTGGTAGAACTCGGCGCGGACGCTGTCGAGCACGCGCGACTCGGAGACGTTGACCAGAGCGGCCTCGCGCAAGGTATTGGAGGCGTTCTGCCAGGTGTAGTCGAAAGAGGCGTCGACCCGCTTGCCGACGTGCTTGCGCAGCAGGAATTGGTGGTAGTCGGCGTGAGCAAGACGATCGCCGCGGGCAAAGAAGTTGGGCGTGTAAAGATCGCCGAGGTAGGCGTAGGTGACTGAAGCCTCGTCAAAGAAGAAGTTCTTCGGACGCTTGATGAGCAGGCGCTCCCCGGCGATGTAGCCATCGTTGTCGTAGGTGGTGATCTCCGTTGCCGCGCCCCGGTTGATGTCCATGCTGCCGTACTGGACCTCAACTCCTTGGATAGGTTCAAGATCGAGGTACAGGCGGCGGACGTAGAAGGACCAGCCGCCGGAGGCCTCCTGCTGGTAGATCTCCGCGTCCGATTTGGTGAGGGTGAACGCGTCGATGGCGTCTTGTTGGACCGGCGTGGCCTTGGCGCGTTCGCTGTCGAGAGCGTGCTCGTTGCCGCCGCCCATGAAATCCGCATAGGCCCAGTTGAAGTATTTGCCCGTCGACGCGTGAAAAACGAGGCCGTACTTGCCCGCGGCGTCGAACTTGAACTTCCCGTCCACGATGCTGCGCTGCTGCCCTTGATTGTCCTCGTGCGCGTTGTTGGAATCGAAGACGCTGCGATACCGAAGGGAGAAGTCCATCTCCTTGAGATCGACCCAACGGTCGAAGGCTGGCTCCCACGGCGGGCTGGGAGGCGTCGGCTTGGCCGTGGTGGAGACGGCCGAGGCCGTGGACGAAGGAGCCGAAGGAAGATACTCGGGAAGCAACGCTTTAGCCACCATCTGTCCAAAGCAAGAGGAAGGGACAACCCATAGCAGCGCAGCGCCACAAACAGTATTCAAGGATTTCATGAACTCTCCACTGAGTCTGCCGTGCTTGACCCTATTGTCTCTATCGGAGAGTTTCTTTCATAACATGAATATTTTTCTTGCGCGCCTGTAAGCGGCATCCAGATGCTTCATCGTCATGGCTCGATGGCCTTGAGCGACGGGCTGGCCGCGCCCTTGAGCTCCGCCCGCACCCGCTCCATCGTATCCAGGTAGAAAGCTAGATTGTGCACAGAATTCAGCACCGCCCCCAGCGGCTCTCCCGACGCAAACAGATGCCGGAGGTACGCCCGCGAATACCGCCCGCACACCATGCACCCGCACAGCGGATCGACCGGCCCGGCGTCCTCCGCGTACTCCTTTTTCTTAATGTTGATGCGGCCTTCGGACGTGAACAGCAGACCATGCCGCCCGGCGCGCGTTGGCAGCACGCAGTCCATCATGTCCACGCCCATCCGCGCGTACTCGGCGATCTCCTCCGGGTAACCAACGCCCATTACATAGCGCGGCTTGTCCTTCGGCAGATGTTCGAGCGTGCGGGCGATCATCTCCCGCGTTACCTCGCGCGGCTCCCCCACGGCCAGGCCGCCGATCGCGTATCCGGGAAAATCCCTCTCCACCAGCCGCTCCGCCGACTCGCGCCGCAGGTCCGCATACATCCCGCCTTGCACAATGCCAAAGAGGCTCTGCGTCGCCCCGCCCAGCTCGTCGTGCCAGGGAACGAGATGCTTGTTCGCCTCGAAGTGCGCCTTCGATCGCGCGGCCCACGCATGGGTCAGCCCCATCGACTCGCGCGTCCGCTCCCACGCCGCTGGCGTCTCCACGCACTCGTCGAAGACCATCGCGATGTCCGCCCCGAGCGCGATCTGCACGTCCATCGAGTGCTCCGGCGAGAAGAAGTGCTTGCTCCCGTCCAGGTGCGACCGGAACTCCACGCCCTCGCTGGTCACCTTCCGCAGGCCGCTCAGCGAAAACACTTGGAAGCCGCCTGAGTCCGTCAGCATGGGCCGCCGCCAACTCATAAACTTATGCACCCCGCCCATCCGCCGCACCAGCTCATGTCCCGGCCGCAGATAGAGATGGTAGGTATTGGCCAGGATGATCTGCGCGCCTTTGCCGCCCGCGCCCACCTCCTCAAGAAAATTCTGCGGCACAGCCTTCACCGTAGCCGCCGTCCCCACCGGCATAAACACTGGGGTCTCTACCATGCCATGCGGTAGATGAAGCCGCCCCAGCCGTCCCCCGGCCTCACTCGTCTTCGCTACCTCAAACCGCAGTGACATCTTCCCAGTGTAGAGTCCGTTAGACCAGACGCACCGGAGCCGGATAGCCCAGTAGCGTCGCATCCACGGTCAGCAGCAAGATACCTTCCACCATCGCCTGGGCCACAAGAATCCGGTCGAACGGATCTTTATGCAACGGCGGCAGGCTCGCCACCGCGATCGCATGTTCACCCCGAATCTCAAGCTCTTGGTAGCCGTTGCGGAGAGCGTCCATGCGAAAGACCCGCGGGTCGATCAGAAAGTCCGTGCGCCTCTGCCCGAACTTGATGGCCATCTCCCATACACTCACCACACTGAAGAACAGCTGATTCTCAGGATCTTCTACAAGTTCGCGGACCTCGCGCGACAAACGCGGAGAGTCCTCCCCCAACCAAAGGAGCAGATGCGTATCCAGCAGCAGAACCACGCCTCAGCGCTCGTGAGGCACGGGTGCCTCTACGACGTCTAAACCGGCTTGGCCTGAATCGCTCGTGTCATCTGACCCATAAAACATCTCCTCGATCTCCGCTGCCCAGCGTGTCTTGAAGTCATCGGGCACAGTAAACTTCCCATCAAAGAACCCGACGCGCTTCATCTTCTGTTCGGTAGGAGCCTGCAAAGCCTCCACCTTCACCAAAGGCTTACCCGCGCGCGCAATGATGAACGGTTCTCCCTTTACCGCTCCCTCCACCAGCTTCGACAGCTGCGTCTTCGCCTGATGCATATTCACCGTCTGCATACACCACCTCACACCTTAGCTAATTCAGCTTAGTCCATCCGCTTGGCCGCCGCAATCCTAATCACGCTATAGTGGACACCCATGCGCAAAGCCCTTCTCCTCCTCGCCTTGACCCTCCACTCGTTCGCCCAAGCTCCCGCCCCTACTCTTACGCAACTCCCTCCAGCAGTCCGGCGTCCCCACTGGGACCCTCATCGGCCCGCTCATCCTGACCAGCAAGATCTACGACGGCATGGTTTCGCAGTACTGGGTCTACGTCCCCGCCCAACACGATGCCAAAGTTCCCGCAGCCCTCATGGTCTTCCAGGACGGCGGCGGCTATATCCACCGCGACGGCGACCACCCCGCCCTCAACCTCCTCGACAATCTGATCGCGCAGAAGAAGATCCCTGTCATGATCGCCGTCTTCACCGATCCCGGCGACATCTCCGCCTCACCCAACACGCCCACCTTCCGCGCCGTTGACGCCTACTCCAAGAAGTGGTCCCGCTCCCTCAAAGACTCCATGCGCTCGGCCGAGTACGACACCGTCTCCGACCGCTATCCTCGCTTCCTCCGCGACGAGCTCCTCCCCCAGGCCACCGGCAAATACAAGATCCGCTCAGACGCCTACAGCCGTGCCATCACCGGCCTCTCGTCCGGCGGCATCTGCTCCTTCAACGCCGCCTGGCAGATGCCCCGCCAGTTTTCCCGCGTCATTAGCTGGATCGGCTCGTTCACCAGCATCCAGTGGCACGAAGATCCTACGGTGCCCGATGGCGGTCAAGACTATCCCGAAAAGGTCCTCCACGAGCCTCACCACAATCTTCGCGTGTGGCTGCAAGACGGCGCGAACGACCAGGAGAACAACCGTTACGGCTCCTGGCCGCTGGCCAACATTCGTATGGCCAACGTCCTCAAGCTCAAAGGCTACGACTTCCGCTTTTCGTTCGACACCGGCCCGCACAGCGCCGCCGAGGGCGGAGCCGAGTTCCCGGTCGAAATGGTTTGGCTCTGGCGCAACTACGACCCAGCCAAAACAGAAGACACCTACACTCAGGACCCTGCCGAAGCCAAACGCCCGCCCTTCCGCGCCTCCATCACCAACCGAGAACCATAGCTACTGCAACAGCATCCCAACGCCCTGCGGCACGGTGACGGCATCCCCCATCAACTTGAAGTCCCGGTGCTCCGCGTGCTCCTTTTTGCCAATGGCCTTGAAGAAGATCGCCCGTCCGTCGATGTCCGTGTCCAGCACCTGCGTCTTCCACTCCTCGCCCGCCACGCGCTCCCGGGTCGTCGAGAAGTGGCTGCCCGCCTTGATCGTCGCCACCAGGCCGAACCCAATATTCACATCCTCCGGCAGCCGCCCTTCGATCCCGTGCAGCCGCACCGTTGGATCGACAACCACCGTCCCCACCATCGAATGCAGCACCCGCTCCTCCATCGACGCCGGGCTGTACGCTGGATTCGGCCGGAACGCCAGCCGCGTGTAGGCTCCTTCCTTCACCGGCGCATCGAACAGAAACGCCTTGGGCAGCAGCTCGAGCAGCTCCTTGGCGTGGCGCTCGTCGTTCTTCAGCGCCTGCTCGCGCTTGGTAAACGCCTCCGGATGCGCCGCGATCTCCTGCAACTTTGCCCGCTCCGCCGCCGCCCGGTTTGCGCTCAACGGCTGCCCATCCTCGGCCATCAGCAGCCGGACCTTGCCGCCCTCGGTCTCGGCCACCCGCTCCGTCCACAGATGGCCGCCCGTCCGCTCCGACCGCTCCTCCGACAGGTAGACATACCGCCCGCGATGCTGCTCGGCGGCATTCTCGTTCGCCACCATCTTCTGGACCAATCCCGGCGCGTCCGTTTGGGCCACCGCGCTCCCGGCCAACATGATCGCCAATCCAACTACTCGCAGTTTCATAACCCTCCAATCCACTAACATCTCTTGTCATCCTGAGCGCAGCGGATCACAGCTTCATCGTGATCCGCGAAGTCGAAGGACCTGCGGCTGACCTCTCCCACGATCAAGCCGTCGTCATCTTCGGAGGCCGCACCGACTCTGCCACGATCAGCGAAGCCACCAAACATCCCGCCGCCACAAAAAACGCCATCCCCGGAGCATGAAACCAGGCTCCCGCTCCCACCGTCCGGCTGAAGATATACGTAAACATCGCGGGTCCAATCAGGCCGCCAATCCCGCGCAGGCTGTTCACCGCTCCCTGCATTTGCCCCTGCTCGCCCGGCCCCACCTGCCGCGACATGATGCTCTGCGCCGTCGGCCACACGAACGACATTCCATTAAGGATCGGAATCGCCAGCCACATCAGCATCCCCGTCTTGGACAGCCCAAACAGCGTATACCCCGTCGCTCCCAGTACCAGCCCGGTCGAAATCGCACCACGCTCCCCCAACACCGCCACTACTCGCTTCACTAACAGCGCTCCATACAGCCCCGACATCAGCCCCACAAACGCCAGCGACAGCCCCACCATCCGGTCTGTCCAGTGGAACCGGTAATCCGCATACAGCACATACACATTCATCAGGCTCTGCTGCGACAAGTACCCCAGCACCAGCAGCGCCGCCAACCCGATCAGCACCTTGTTCCGCTTCAGCAGCGACATTGATCCTAGCGGATTCGCCCGCTTCCACGAGAACGCCGTCCGGTTCTCCTTGCTCAACGACTCCGGCAGCACGAACAGCCCATATAGTCCGTTGAGCAGACTGAGCCCGCCCGACACCCAAAACGGCAGCCGCGGACTGACCCCGCCCAGCAAGCCGCCCAGCGCCGGCCCCAGCACAAAACCCATCCCAAACGCCGCGCCCAGCATCCCGAACGCGCCCGCCCGCTTCTCCGCCGGGGTCACGTCCGTCATGTAGGCCATGGCCGTTGGCACGCTCGACGCCGTCAGCCCCGAGATCACCCGCCCCACAAAGAGCCAGCTCAGCGCCGGAGCCCACGCCATCAACAGATAATCCAGACCCAGCCCAAAGTTCGACAGCAGCACCACCGGCCGCCGCCCAAAGCGGTCTGACAACGACCCCAACACCGGCGAAAAGAAGAACTGCATCCCGGCGAAGACCGTCCCGAACAGCCCCAACATCTGTGCGGCGCGCGACACATCCCCGTGCAGAAAGTTCGAGATCAGATGGGGCAATACCGGCGCGATCATCCCCATTGCCAGCATGTCCAACGTTACGGTAAGGAAGATAAAGGTCGCTGCCGCCCGGCGCTTCGGGGGTGGTTCACCGCGGGCATCCGCCAAGCCACCCTGCGGCAGCTCCATCTCAGGAATTGCGGGCGCGATGTTCTCGCGAATGGCGGTGTTCATCTGCTCGGGGGAAGACTCCATGAGCCAAGTCTAGCGTAGCACTTGCGCACCTTCCACCTCTCGGCGAAGGCCTCTCGCTCGCCGTTAATGACGCCGCCAGTCCGACTACTAGATCTACTCCGCCGCCCCCATCAACGGCTCGGT
>CAXTUR010000118.1:0-2933 GCA_964247455.1 uncultured Acidobacteriaceae bacterium
ATCTCGGAGCGCGCGGCCGCGCGCGCCGTTGGCAACTCGATGCTCAACCGCATCGGCATCCTCATCCTCAACGTCTCGACGGGCATCCTCACCGCCCGCACCCTCCATCCCGCGGGACGGGGCGAGCTTGCCGCCATGCTCCTGTGGCCCGTCTTTCTCGCTACCGCGACCACCGTCGGCACTCCTAGCGCGCTCATTTACCACATGCGCCAGCGCGTTGCCGGACGCTCCTCCCTCGTCTTCAACGGCCTTCTGCTCGTCGCCCTCTTCGGCGCGATCGCCACGCTGGTCGGCGTTCTCCTGCTTCCGCACTGGCTCCATCAGTACTCCGCCGACACCATCCGCTGGGCGCAGATCTTCCTCCTTACGCTTCCCCTCTGGTCGCTCCAGATCGCCGGCCAGGCCGCCCTCGAAGCCCTCGAACTCTTCTCCCTCTCAAACATCGTGCAGATGCTCATCCCGGTTTCGACTCTGGCCGGCCTACTATTCTTTCTAGCCATCCACCACCTCAACCCAGTCACCGCCGCCATGGCGTATACCATCGCCATCTTCCCCACTACCGGGACCATTCTTGCCTTCCTCTGGCGACGCCGCCCCGCAACCAGCCGCCTCAGCTGGCACGCGCCCACCTGCAAGCTCCTGCTCGGCTACGGGATGCGCTCCTGCGGCATCGACCTGCTCGGCGCGCTCGCCTTGAACATTGACCAGGTCCTCGTCGTCGGCCTGCTCAGCCCGCAAGCGATGGGCTCCTACGTCGTTGTCCTCAGCCTCTCCCGCGCGCTGCTCCTCTTCCAAAGCGCCGTCGTTATGGTGCTCTTCCCCCGCGCCGCTGGACGCAAGCCGGAAGAGGTCGTCGCCATGGTCGGCCAGGCCATGCGCGTCACCACCCTGATCACCGCCTGCGCCGGGACCGCCGTCTGCCTGCTTGGCCCCTTCCTGCTCCGCCTGATGTATGGCCCGCAGTATCTCTCCGCTGTCCCCGCGCTCCGCATCCTTGTCGTCGAAGTCGTTCTCCAGGGCGGCGTTTACGTTATGGCCCAGGCCTTCATGGCCATGGGACGTCCCGGCATCGTCACCATCCTCCAGGCCACCGGCCTCTCGCTCAGCCTTCCTCTAATGCTCGTCTTTATTCCCCGCTTCGGGGTCTCCGGCGCGGCCGGGGCGCTGCTCTGCTCGACCATCGCCCGCTTCATTCTCCTGTTCGCGGGATTCCGTCTCTTCCTTAAAAACAGCCCGCCCGACATCATGCCACGCGCCGCAGACCTCCGCCAGATCCTCTCGCTCGCCCGGCAATCCACGGCCCGCGCCCGATGAGCACCCTCGCCCCGGCCCGGCCCTATACGCCTCCCGCATGGAAGCGCGGCACCCTCCACTCGCCCATCCGGATGCGCTGCACCGCGGCCCTCGGCCTCTACCTCTTCACTGTCCTTGGCCTCGCCATCGCCGCGCCCGCTACCCTCCGCTTCGCCTACCCGGCGATGTCCTTCCTTCTGGCCATCTTCCTATTCGTCCAATCCCGCACCACCTATGTCGGATACGTCTTCGCCCTCTGGTATTTCAGCCCCTTCCTCCGCCGATGGGTGGACTACAAAGCCGAATTTATCCTCACCAACCCGCTTCTACTCGCCTCCTTTTTGGCCACGCTCGTCTCCGGCTACGTCCTGCTGACCAACCTTCGCCTGCTCAGCCGCAGCGTTACGCTTCCCTTCTCCTGCGCGCTGGCCGGCATCTTCTTCGGGACGGTCGTCGGCCTCACCCGCTACCCCGCCCAGGCCGTCTTCCAGGCCGATCTCAACTGGCTCGCCCCCCTTTGCTTCGCCTTCTTCCTCTACGCCGAGCGCCACCGCTACCGCGACTTCCAAGACGTCATTCAAAGCTCCATCCTCTACGGCACGCTCGTCACCGGAGCCTACGGCGTCTACCAGTTCTTCTTCCTGCCCGTCTGGGATCGCCTCTGGATGGTCGACCTCGGCGCAGAGCCCTTCGGCGTCCCCGAAGCCCTGCAGCTCCGCGTCTTCTCCACGCTCAACGCGCCCGCCACCTGCGCCGCCTACATGATGGCTGGTCTGCTGATGCTCTTCGCCCTCAAAGGCCGTTTGCGCATCCTCGCCGCTCCCCTGGCCTTCCTCGCGCTCATCTTCACCAGCAGCCGCTCCTCCTGGATCGGTCTCATCTTCGGCGTCGGCTATCTTGCCCTCGCGCTTCCCGGCAAGGCTCGCCTCCGCATCGCCTGGGCCGCGCTCGCCTGCGCCGTCATGCTCGGCGCGGCCGCCACCTTCATCCCGGTCGTCAACCACATGGCAACAGACCGCTTCAAGTCCATGTCCGACCCCAAGCAGGACGTCAGCTACAACGCCCGCCTGGTCGGCCACACCGACGCCTTCGCCCGTCTGCTCGACGTGCCCCTCGGCGAAGGTATGGGCTCGCTCGACACCGACCACCAGACGAGCGGCTCCGACTCCGGCATCGGCCCCCACGACAGCTCCATCCTCGAAGCCCTCTACGCCCTCGGCTTTCCGGGAACCCTGCTCTACGCGATGGCCGTCGTCTTCGCTGTCCACCGCATTTTCTCCTCACAGAGTACGCATGTCCGCGACCCGTTCAGCATCGCCATGCGCGCCATCCTCGTCGCGATGCTCGTGCAGATCGCGCTCAACTCCATCTTTGTCGGCGTCTTCGGCTTCCTCGCCTGGACCCTCATCGGCATGACGTTAGCCTCCGGCGACGCCCCCTCCACAACTCTGTCATCGTGAGCGAAAGCACTCGCAGCTTCACCCAACAACCCTGTTACCCTAAGCAAACGCACTCCTAGCTTTACCCCACGACTCTGTCATCCTGAGCGGAAGCATTCGCAGCTTTATCGCGAGTGCTGGAGTCGAAGGACCCACCGGATGCGGCCCGGGGGCCCAACACCCCCGCGCGGAGCACTAAAA
>CAXTUR010000118.1:2943-9151 GCA_964247455.1 uncultured Acidobacteriaceae bacterium
GGGGCGGCTCCGCACCGGGGGTGGCCCCGCGGAGACAAACCCCGCAGGTCCTTCGACTTCATGGATCACGATAAAACTGTGATCCACTTCGCTCAGGATGACAGGGGTTATTGTGTTTTCTCTTGGTTGTCATTCCCGTAGGGAATCCGCGTCACCAGCTCTTATCCGTGCCCTCCGCGCTCCTCCGCGGTCGCGCCCTACCGCAAGCTCAACACACCCTTACTCTTCACCAGATGCCCGCGCACCGCCTCCGCAATCCCCGTTGAGAACGACGGCATCAGGAGCTCATCGTGGTGTCCCTCCACCTCCACGCAGAGCAGCTCGCCCTCGACTACATCCCGCCATCCCGGAACGTAGTCCACCACCGAAGGCCTGTCCCGCGGGATTAAGAGCAGCACATCGCCCCGATATTTCGGCGGCGCATACTGCAACGCCGCAGTCACGATCACGTTGCCGATCTTCGACATCTCCGTCGACGCTGTCTTGTCGACTCCCAGGAGCCGCCGCGTGCGCGCCACCACATGCCGCCAGAACATCGCCGCCCCGTTGCCGAACACCGCCCGCTCCGCATAGAACCCAATCTTCGCCAGTTCGACTCCTAACGAAGCGAACCGCCGGTAGAACACCGGGTTCTCCGCGTCCAGCATCACCAGCGACTCCACGGTATGGCCCAGCGCGGTCAGCTGCGATGCCACCTCATACGCCAGGATGCCGCCAACGCACAGCCCGCCCAGCAGATACGGCCCGGTATGCGCCCGTGTGATCGTATCGACGTAACAGCGCGCGATGGCCTCAAAGCTCGGCTCGGGCCCCAGGTCGTCCAGATCGCCATGCAGCAGCGCTACGCCCAGCAGCGGCCGCTCCGCGCCAATCGCCTCGCTCAGGTTTCGAATCAGCGGCGTCGGCTCCATCCAGAACAACGGCTTCTTCGCGCCCTCGGGCTGAATGGTCAAGATCCTTGGGTCATCTCCGAAGGGCACCGGCACCTCGGTCGACCCGCTCAGCAACTCCACCTGCCGCCGCAACGTGGGCGCATGGTAGAGCGCGGCCATCGGGAGGCGCCGTCCGAACTGTTCGGCAATCCGCTGCTGCAACCGCGCCACCAGGAGCGAGTGCCCGCCGAGATCGAAGAAGTTCTCCTCCATCCCCACCGAGCTGACGCGAAGCAGATCGCTCCAGATTGCCGCCAGCCGCCACTCCGTCCCGCTCTCCGGCGCAGTCATCACCACGCGCTCCGCCGTCTTTGCGGGAGCAGGCAGCGCCTTGCGGTCCATCTTTCCATTCGGCGTCAGCGGCATCGTCTTGAGCGCGACCACGTCGGACGGGATCATGTAGTCCGGCACCCGCGCCTTTAAGAACTCCCGCAGCGCTGCGGCATCGGGTGGCTGCACCCCGGCCCGACCCACCAGATACGCGCTCAGCCGGTGCCCGCCCGCCGCGTCCGGCCAGGCCTTCGCCGCCGCCAAGCCCACATCCGGATGCCGCATCAGCGCCGATTCCACGTCCTCAAGCTCAATCCGGTAGCCGCGCACCTTCACCTGGTTGTCCGCGCGCCCCTGCACCTCGATCGTCCCGTCCGCGCGGTACAGCGCATAGTCGCCCGTCCGGTAGACCCGTCTTCCAAGCCACTCCGGCACTACGAACTTCGCCGCCGTCAGCTCCGGCTGTCCGCGATACCCATTCGCCAGCCCCATGCCACCGATGTACAGCTCGCCCGCCACGCCGACCGGCACCGGCTGCTGCCGCGCATCGAGAATGTACGTCGTCGTATTGGCAATCGGCTTTCCAACGGAGACGGGACCTGTACGCGCCGTCACGCGGTGCGTGGTCGACCAGACCGTCGTCTCTGTCGGCCCATAGACATTCCAAACCTCAAGCCCGAAGGCCAGTAGGCCGTCCGCCAGATCGCGCGTCATCGCCTCGCCGCCGCACAGCGCCCGCAGACCCTTGCGACCGCGCCAGCCCGAGTTCAACAGCGCCCGCCACGTCGACGGCGTCGCCTGCAACACCGTGCAGCCGGTTCGCTCCACCGCCTGCGCCAGCAGCACTGGGTCAAGCGCGACCGAACGCGGAGCAACCACGCACGTCCCGCCTGTAATCAGCGGAAGAAACATCTCCAAACCCGCGATGTCGAACGACACCGTCGTCACCGCCAGCAGTACATCCTTCGCGCCGAAGCCGGGCTCCTTCGCCATCGACGTCAGCAGATTGACGATGGCTCGATGCGAGATCTCGACTCCTTTTGGCCGTCCCGTGCTGCCGGAGGTGTGGATCACGTAAGCCGCATCGTTCAGGCTTGCCGTCACGTCCGTGGGGTCCCATTCCGAGTCGGCCGATGCCAGTGCCTCTTCGAGCACCACCACCCGCGCCCCTGTCTTCGGCAGGTCGCCCAGCAATGCGCCCTGCGTCAACACCACTGCCGCGTTCGCATCCTCCAGACAAAGCTCCCGCCGCGCCCTGGGTGTTCCCGGATCGAGCGGCAGATACGCCGCCCCCGTCTTGAGGATCGCAAGCAAAGCCGCTGGCAGCCAATGCGTCCGCTCCAGGCAGACCGCCACCAGCCTTCCCCGTTCCGCTCCTGCCTGCCGCAACTGCTCCGCGAGCCGGCTCGATTCGCGCTGGAGCTCCGCATAGCTCCAGCGTGCGCCTTCAAACTCGACCGCCACCCGATCCGGCGTCCGGCAGGCCTGCGCCCCCACGGCCCCGTGGAGCGTCTCCATAGGCACCCGCCACGCCGTATCGTTCCAGCGCACGAGCATCGTCTCGCGCTCGTCCGCCGTCAGCAGCGGCAGATCGCCCAATGGCATCTCCGGAGTCTCCACCATGCCTTCGAGCAGCGTCCGCCAATGGCCCGCCATCCGCCCGATCGTCGCCGCCTCAAACAGGTCCGTCCGGTACATCAGCCGCACCGCCGTCCAGTCCAGCCGCTCGTCCACCTCCACGTACAGGTCGAACTTCGCCGCCACGGCCTCCACGTTCGTCTTGGTCAGCTCCCAGCCCTCGGCGAAGATCTCAGCGTGCGGCTGAAACGCCAGAAACGTCTGGAAGATCGGATGGTGGTCCCGCGCGGGCTGCACCGCCGCCACGACGCGGCCGAACGGCACCTCCGACGCCGCCATCGCCCCCAGGGCCGCATGACTCACCTCGCGCAGATACTCGGCAAACGGCAGCTCGCTCCGAGGCTGCGTCCGGATGGCGAACGTGTCAAGGAAATAGCCCATCACGCCTTCAAGCTCCGGCCGCCGACGCCCATCCGCGAGCCCACCGACGATCAGGTCCTCCTGCCCGCTGTACCGGAAGAGCAGCGTCTTGAACGCCGCAAGTATGGTCATGTTCAGCGTCACGCCCTGCTCCCGGCTCAGCCCGCGCAGCCGTGCCATCAGCTCCTCCGGCAACTGAAAACACAGCATGGCCCCGCGATGGCTCCTCGCCGCCAGCCGTGGGCGGTCGACCGGCAGACGCAGCACCGGCAGATCGCCCGCCAGGTTCTTCGTCCAGTACTCCATCTGCCGCGCCAGCTCCGCGCTTTCTGTCTGCCGTTCGCGCCATAGCGTGTAGTCCCCATACTGCAGACCCGGCGCGGCCAGCGGGTTGTCCTGCCCCGCCTCGAACGCTGCATAGATCGCCGCCAGCTCCGGGACAAACGTCCGGTACATGGACACCCCGTCGAAGATGATGTGGTGCAGACACAGCTGTAGCCGGTGCTCCTCGTCCGACATCCGCAGCACCCGCGCCCGCAGCAGCGGTGCCTGGGCCATGTCGATCGCCTCGGCGGCCAACTCCGTCGCGATGCGACAAGCCTCGGCCTCACGCTTTTCAAGGGGCACCTCGCGGAGGTCCGTCACCGGGAGGCTAACGTACATCTCCGGCGCAACCACCTGCACCAGCTGATCGCCGTCCATCGCGAAGCTTGTCCGCCATGCCTCGTGCCGCCGAAGAAACTCGTTGAAGCTCGCCTCAAGCACCTTCGCGTCGAAGCTCCCCGTGCGGTGCACCGTCAAGCTCTCGTTGTAGATCGGCACCTCCGGCTCCATCGACGCGTGGAGCCAAACCCGGTGCTGCTCCGCCGACACCGGCACTCGCGTGCCCGGCTCCCGCGCTGCAATCCGCGCCTGGGCAAGACCGCCCCGCATCCGCTGCTCCAACAGCCGCCGCTTCGCCGCCGAAAGCTCCCGCTGATCCAAGGTGTCCACCATGGCCGCCGTCACTGCGCCCCTGCAGCGTCAAAGCGCACGTGGAGCGTCTTCAATCCATGCAGCCCCATATTCGACCGCCACACCGGAGGCCGCTCCGGCACTAACCGCAACCCCTTCAGCCGTCGCAGCAACGCGGGAAACGCCACCTGCGCCGTCATCCGGATCAGCGGCGCGCCCATGCAGTAGTGCGCGGCCCAGCCGAACGCCAGATGCCGGTTGTCCGCGCGCTGGAGGTCCAACCGGTCGGGCTCGGCAAACCGCAGCGGATCGCGATTGGCCGCCGCCAGCACCACTGTCACCGTGTCCCCGCATTTGATCTCCTTGCCGCCCAGCACCGTGTCCTCCGGCGCAATCCGCCCGGTATGTTGCGTAGGCGACTCGAAGCGCAACAACTCCTCCACCCCGCTCGCCTGCACCGCCGGGTCGTCGCGCATTGCCGCCAACTCTCCGGGATGGCACAGCAGCGCCAGCAGCCCGCTGCCCAGGATGTTCGTCGTCTCCTCCTGTCCACCGGAGAGCACCAGGATCAGGTTCGCGATGATCTCCTCCTCCGTCAGCCGCGCACCCTCTATATCGGCAGCGAGCAGGCTTCCAATCAATCCCGGACGCGGCTCTACCCGCTGCCGTGCGATCTCCTCGGCAAAGTACCCCCGCAAAGTCAGCAGACTGGCGATCGATCCTTTCAACGCGTCGGGATCATGCTGGAAGTTGCCCATCAACTCCACAAAACTCGTCGTCAACACCTTCAGCCGTGTGTGGTCCTCAAACGGAATGCCGAGCAGCGCGCCCATCGCCATCGCCGGCAGCGGAGCCGCAAAGTCAGCGATCACATCCATCTCGCCCTTGTTCGCAATTCCGCGCAGCAGCTCGTCCGTCACGGCCTCCATCCGCGCCCGCAGCGCCTCCACCCGCGCCGGGGTAAACGCCACCATGCACAGCGCCCGCAACCGCGTATGCCGAGGGGCGTCCATGAACATCAGTTGCTGCAACATCAGCTCCGCATACGGTCCCAGCGCCGACAGCCCAAACGCCTCCAGCTGCTCCGGCGAGGGTGTCCGCGCGGCCTTGTACTTCGTTAGTACCGTCACGCTCTCCGCATAGCTCGTCACCACCCAGCTATGTAGAAACGCGTCCCAGCGCACCGGCTCATGCTCGCGCAGCCGCGCGTATAACGGGTACGGGTTCGCCAATACCTCCGGCTTCAACATCTGGAGCAGGCTCCACTCCGCCGGATTCACGCGCTCCGCCGCGAGCGGCATCAGGCCGCCTCCTGCCCTTCAAAGATCTGGCGGGCCGCCTCTTCTTCGCTCATCGCGTCCAGCTCCGCCACCAGTAGCGCCTCTACCCGCGCCGACAACCGCGCCACTGTCGCTCCTTCGAAGAGATCGCGCAACGTCAGCGGCACCCCAAAGCTCTCCCGCACCCGCATAATCAGCTGCGTCCCCATCAACGAGTGCCCGCCCACCAGAAAGAAGTCGTCCTCGACGCCAACACGGTCGCTCTTCACCAGCGTCCGCACGATCTTCAGCACCCCTTCCTCGATCGGCCCGGCAGGCCTGCGCGCCGGCTCCTCCGCTAGCCGATTCGCTTCCGTCGGCGCGGGTAATGCAGACCGGTCCAGCTTCCCGTTCGCGTTCAGCGGCAGCCGCTCGAGCCCCACATAAACCGCCGGAACCATGTACCCCGGCAAACTCTCCGCCAGGAACTCGCGCAGCTCCCGCGCCGTCAGGGCCGCGTCGTCCTTTGCCACGACATACCCCACCAGCCACTTCTCAGGCCCTTCGCCGAGCGCGGCCACCGCACTCACCGCCACGCCCTGGTGCCGGTTCAGCGCGCAGACGATCTCGTCCAGCTCCAGCCGCTGTCCGCGGATTTTCACCTGCCCGTCGGCACGCCCATAAAACGCGAGCTCTCCACTCGGGAGCAGCGCCGCCCGGTCCCCCGTCCGGTACATCCGCGCTCCCGGCCCGGGCAGGATGGTGTCCGGTCCAAAGCAGGCCGCCGTCTGCTCC
>CAXTUR010000119.1:0-9090 GCA_964247455.1 uncultured Acidobacteriaceae bacterium
CCTCGTCGACCGTCGCGACGTTGAGAAGGAAGACGACGCCGTTCTGGTCTTTGCGGATGTACCATTGCTCGATTTTGCCCGCGAGATAGAGTCGCACTGTGGCGCGGACCTCCTGCTGCATTACCGGCATTACCTTCTCGCGGCTAACGCCGGAGACGATGTGGCCGATGGCGAGGACGTGCGTGGTGGGACCCTGGTTCATGGGGGAGGGAGCGGACTACGCGGGCGCAGCGACGGGCGTAGCAAGGAGGGTGGCGGCAAGCACGTGCGCGGCAGTTTTCATATATATGTAGATACATGAAAACCTACGCCCTTGCAATGCTATCGCTCAAACAAGCTGTATAAGCCAGTTTCAGGTGCGGGACTCAACCCGTTTAGGCAGGACGTCTCGAGGTACGGTGCCTACTGTTGCGGGCTTCCACTCCACTTGAAAGCGGCCGCTGTAGCCGAAGAGCGTGCCCCAACGGGCGTTCGACGCGTCCACATCGATGCGAAAGCACTGCGCAGAATCGTCATACCATTCGAGCACATCGGCGATGCCGGAGAAGAGGGGCGGAAACCGGAAGGCCAGCGGCCCTTCGTAAAACCGCTGTTCGCCGGAGCGGATGCGCAGACCGCCGTTGGGCGCGACGGAGAGTTCGAGATCGACAGCGAGATGCTGGTGGGTGCCGAGGTAATCGACGATGCAGCCGCGTTCTTCGCTGTAGATCATGTAGGCGTCGAAGCGTCGGGTCTTGCGGGCGGCAAAGGTGCGGACCCAGGTGACCGTTTCGCGACCGAGTGGATCGCGATAGGCATAATTCTGGATGGTGAAGGGCACATCGCGGCCATGCTCGGGAAACATGATGCTGCGCCACGTTCCGATGTACAGAAACGGAAGCGTGTAGGGTGCGCCGTGCCAGATGCGGTCCATGGTGCCGGTACCGACGGCAGCCACGCCCCCCTCGGAGGTGAGCGAAAAGCGGCGCTGTATCTGCGGGTGCAGCTGGGCGAAGTCGGCTCCGAGAGCTCGTTGATAGATGGAGATCATGCTTGATCCTTGGGGGCGGTACGAAGGCAGCGGCTGGCTGACGGGAGGGTCTTCGACGCGATCCATCCCGCAACGGAAAGGGCGACCATGCCGAGGTTGAGCGTCACGGGATTGAACGCCGCCTGAAGGTATGCGGGTGAACGGACCGCAACGGCGGCGAGGGCAACGAGCATCAGGGCGGCGTTGACCACGAAGACGGAGCGCCTGCGCCAGAGGAGAAGCACAACCAGGCCGAAGACGATCTCTCCCGTACCGATCCACAGCATCCAGGAACCGGACAGACCGGCCTGAGCAAGCATGATCCGCTCATCCAGATTGCGAAACAGCAGCTTGGGCACCAGGCCGTGCCAGACCCAGACGAACGCGATCGTCAGCCGCACCGTGGCATGGATGAGGGCGAAGGCGAGCGAAGCCTCGGGAGATTGGCCTCCGTCGACCCAAAGTCGGAGCCGGTCGAAGCTCCAGGCCGTGGCCCAGCCCATGAGCGGACGGAAGAGAGCCCGGTCTACAAGACGGCCCGCCAGGCCAAAGCGCACGGTGTAGTCGTACCAGGTGAAGAAGCGCACGCCGGATGGCACGGGAACGTAGCGCCAGTATCCTGAGCCGGTGCGGATGAGGGACTTTGGATCGTCGGAGGCGAACTTGAGGGACGAGGTCGCGGTGCCGTCGGGGGAACGCCGTTCGCCGACACTCTCGCCGGTGCCTCGAATGGCGAGGCCAAAGCCGATGCGCGTCTCGTAGAGGAAGCGTTGCGGCTCCTCCGGTGCGGCGCGGGGAAGGTACTGGATCTGCGTAAAGCGGAGGTCCCAACGTTGGTGCAGCTCCGGCTGCTGTGTTAATTGCCAAACGCGGTCGAGCTCGCTTCTGAGAGTGATCTCGACGTAGATGCCGGGTTTGGAGGGCACGGGATCAGCTTAGCAAGGACGCGCGCTGTGCGAATTCGAACTTGATGACGTGCGGCTTGAATGCCTAGGGACGGACGCGCTCCGTCCCCGGCATTCAGGTGACGTTTGCGTTAGAGTTTGCCCGCAGTTCGCAGCTTGGTGATCTGGGTGCGGACGCCCGCCAAGCCGGATTTGGTGTAGATGGCGTAGAGCCGCTCCGCGCTGTAGTTGCTCAGGACGACGTTGCGGAAGCTGTTGTTGTAGACGGCGATGTTCGCGGGGCTGTAGCCGAACTCCGGCGCGAGCGCGGCCAGGACGAGCTGGTCGGCCGCGACGGCCGGACCGGAGAAGGTAAAGTCGGCATCGGATAGGTTGTGCAGTTCATACTCGGTAAGGATGTTCGTCTGTCCGGCGGCGTTGAGGTTGATCTCGCCGTTACTGCGGAGGGCGGGCAGGCGAAGATTGTTGCTGGTGTCGCGATAGAGGAAGCCCTTGGCGACGGGGTCGATCTGGGCGACGAGGGCGGCGGCGCGAATCCAGTTGACGACCTTGAACTCGTTGCCACTGGTGGGCGCGGAGTGGGCGCTGGCTTGCGTGATGACGAACGCGGGGGAGAAGCCGCGCTTCATGGCCTCGGCGATGGACAGTATGTGGTGGCCGCCGGTGCGCGCGTCGCCCGCCGCGCCGTAGTTGTCGAGCCCCGTGCCGCCGCCGCCGATGTTCAGCTCCTGGAACTCAGTCCCGTCGGCGTTCCATTGGAAGACGATGGACTTGGCCCAGTCGTGCCAGAGCGGCGCGCCGAGGATCAGGTCGTGGTCTAGCTTGAGCGCGCCGGACGACGGCTGGTCGGGCGCGGGATACTGGATGCCGACCGAGTCGATGGCGGGATGACCGGTGAAGCTCGACCCATAGACGTGGCCGTACTCCGCCTCGAGGTCGATGTCGGCGGTGTCGTTGTTGGATTCATGGATGGGCAGGCCGCCGGGATAGGAGTGGTGTCCGCCAAAGCTGCTGCCGGGGGACGACCAGAAGCGCTGCGGAAGCTGCGGGCATGGGCCGGGATCGTTCAGCACGGGCGGAAAGACGCCTGCCAGGAGACCGCCGGGGAAGGTCGCGTCATCGGCCTTATTGAGCAGGCCTTGAGCGAGCATCTGGGCGATGATGGTCTGCTTGTTGGCCAGGGTGAGTCCGGCGCGATGGAGGATGCAGGTGTTGGGATTCGCGAGGGCGTCGTCGGTCTGGATGCGGAGATTGCTGTTGGTGAGCTGCTCCGTTTGCGCAAGCAGGAAGAAGAAGGCGCTCTGGACCAGAGGCGAGTTTTCGGCGGTGCGGATGGCCTGCGCGTTGCCAAGGCCAGGAACCGTCTGGCTGGGTGGGGTTGTGGTCTGGGCGGCGGCAAAGCCGGTGCTGAGCAGGGCAACGGCCGCCGCGCGGGAGCGATAGCTGGAGATGAGAAAGCGCGTATTAAACATGGGCACATCCTGTTTACGTAAGATTGAGGCCGGGCGCCCAAGCTGGCGCACGATCATCCCGAACGCTAACAGCGTCTGGTTGACAGGCTGTTCAACGGAAGATGAATACTCCGCTATGCTTGGCTTCTATGGAGCCTGTCACTCATCTGCTGACCGGGGCGTGTCTGGCGCGCGCCGGGCTGAACCGCAAAGCCGCCTATACAACATTGGCGATGACCCTTGCGGCGGAGATGCCGGACTTGGATACCTTATGGTCGCTGGGTGGACCGATTGCTAGCTTTCAGCATCACCGCGGATGGACGCATACGTTTTTGGGGCTGCCGTTTGAGGCGCTGGCCATGGTGGGACTGGTGTGGACATTACATCGTTGGCGATTGCGGCGCGGCGGATCTAATGGTCAGACAGCCGCACCAGTGCGTTGGAGCTGGTTGTGGAGCTTCTGCCTGCTGGCGCTTGCGAGTCACCTATTTCTGGACTGGACGAACAACTATGGCCTGCGTCCCTTCTTTCCCTTCAATCCGCACTGGTATGCGGGTTCATTCGTCTTCATCTTTGAGCCGGTGATCTTTATTTTCTTGATCATAGGGCTGGCCGCGCCGGCGCTCTTCGGGCTGATCGGCAGCGAGGTGGGAGCCGGACGGGAGCGGTTTCGCGGGCGCGGCTGGGCGGCGGCGGCGCTGTTTGGCATGGCGGCGGTATGGGGCGTGCGGGCGTATGAGCATGGGCAGGCGCTTGAACTTGCGGCGGCGGGAGACTATGGAGGAGCGGTGGTCCGGCGCATCTTCGCCAGCCCGGAGCCGGTCAACCCGTTCCGCTGGCACTTCATTGTGGAGACGGCGGATGCCTATCAGCTCGGCGTCGCCGACACGCTTACCGGTGCCGTGACCGTTACGCCGGACGATCTTCTGTACAAGCCTCCGACTACGCTGGCCACGTTGCCGGCAAAACGTAGCTGGCTGGGCGAGGCGTACCTCGACTGGTCTTCCTACCCGCTGGTGACCGATATAGGCCCAGATGGTGACGGCCTCACGGAGGTCACCTTTCGCGACGCGCGCTTTATGTACGACACGTTCCTGATGCAGGGTCGGCACCATCCCGCGATAGGTGGCGTGGCCTACCTCGATGCGGAGCGCAGGGTCGCGTCTATGGAGCTAAACGGGCACACGCAGCGCTAGCCGTTGACCCCGCGCCCGCCAGCCCGCAGAATGAGAGTTGGCCCGTTTACGCGCGCCCTCCGAGGAGTCCTTCCATGGCAGCCTACCTTGTTCTCCTGTTTGCGGTGCTCAGCCGTGTGCTTCCCCATGCCTTCCATACGACGAGCGTGGGCTTCACGGCGGTGGGCGGCGGGCTGCTGTACTTTGGGGCGAAGCGACCGCGCTGGCAGGCGGTGTTCGCGATGATGACCATGGCGGCGACTGATTTTTATCTGACGGCCTTTGTCTACGATCTGCCGTTCCATGTGCGCTCCTATCTGGTTACGTGGGCGTGGTACGCGGCGATCTGCCTGCTGGGCTACGGGATGCTGCGCGAGAAGAAGACGGCGCTCCGGGTGGGCGGCGCGGTGCTGGCTTCATCCACTTCCTTCTTTGTTTTGAGCAACTTCATGGTGTGGACCGGCGGGATGTATGCGCACACGCTGGCTGGGCTCGTCGCCTGCTATGTGGCGGCCCTGCCGTTCTATGCGAACGACGCCATGTCGACGGCGATGACGGCGGGCGCGCTGTTTGGCCTGCCTGCGCTCGCGGCGAATCTGGCGGAGAGCATGCGCGCGGCGGGCGATAGGAACCTCCCGGCGGTATAGCTTTCGATCAGAAAAAGTCCACAGCCAAGGAGTCAGCCTGCAATTTTGCGCTTGCAATTTTGCACGGCGGCCCTTAGTGTCTACAAAACGCCATTTCTTAACCTGCTATTGAAGACTTTGTTTCTGTCTTCGAGCTTTATCTCCTCAGAGCAAGAGCGCCTCTGTTCAGGGCGTCGTTCACCTTTCGTTTTGATCTTGGAGGCAAGCCGCATATGTCGCATTCTTCCTTTGGAAAGCTCTTCCGCCACGGCCTTTTCGCTCTGCTTTTCGCAGTCATAGCCACAGTTTCGGGAGTGGCGCAGACCTTTCGCGGCGGCATCAACGGCACGGTCACCGACAAGACCGGAGCGGCCATTGCCAACGCGTCCGTGGTGGCCGTACAGACCGAAACCGGCGTGAGCCACACGACAAGCAGCTCCAGCGCGGGCGAGTTTTTGTTGCAGGACCTTCCGCTCGGAAGCTATAGCGTGACCGTCGGCTTCTCTGGCTTTCAAACTACAAAGGTGGACAAGGTCGCTGTCTCTGCCGGAGTCGTCTACACGCTGCCGGTGTCGCTTGCCTTGTCTTCTTCTTCGGAGACGATCGAAGTCAATGCGGCGGGCGTCGCGCTCGATACCACCAGTACGGTGCAGAACACGGTGCTAGACGCAAAGACCGTTGAGGACATTCCGCTGAACGGTCGCGACTTTACGCAGATGATCGCCCTCACGCCGGGTTATGCCGGATACAGCGGCGGTGGCTACGGCTCCCTGAACGGCACACGCGCCAACCAGATGAACTGGCAGATTGACGGCGTAGACAACAACGATCTTTGGCACAACATCCCCGCAGTCAACCAGGGCGGCGTCTCCGGCATTGCGGGTATCATCCTCCCGCTCGATGCGGTCGACCAGTTCTCTGCGCAAACCCAGGCTGGTCCCGAGGGGGGCCGCAATCCCGGCGGTACGGTCAACCTCACTCTTCGCTCGGGCACCAATTCGCTTCATGGTACGGTTTATTACTTCAACCGGAACGAACTCTTCGGTGCGAAGAGCCCCTTCTCCGACACGAAGCAGAAGGTGCGCAACTATAACACTGGCTTCTCGGTCGGCGGCCCTTTCCTCAAGGACAAGCTCTTCGGCTTCCTCACCTTTGAGCATCAGCGGTTCACCATCGGCGAGTCCGGCACGGCGACGGAGCCTTCCGTCGGCTGGCAGAACCAGGCGAAGGCGTTGTTGGCGACCAAGGGCGTCGCGGTCAACCCGTTGATGCAAAATGTCTTAGACACGCTGTGGGGCACCAACGTGCTCGCCCAGGATACGGTCGGCCTCGAAAACAACTTCCATTCCAGCGACCCTGAATACGGCTACAGCTGGAACGGTCTGGCGAAGGTGGACTACAATCTGACGCCAAAGGACAGCCTCAGCGCACATTGGTTCGTAGGCCAGGGCAACCAGGTTGCGCCGGTGGGCTCCCAGCTTCTCTCGTATTACGAAGCGGCCCCCATCCATGTCCAGAACATTGCCATTGTCTATAACCGGCTGATCACGCCAAGCATCACCAACCAGCTCTTGGTGGGTGTCAACTACTTCAACCAGGTGTTCAACGACAACAACACGGCATTCAACGTCCAAAGCCTCGGTTTCATCACCGGCGCACCCTACACTAATGCTCCCAACATCACCATAGGAAGCTCGGCTGGCAACTTCGATCCGGTTGGTCAGACGCCTCCCGAAGGACGCAACGATATCACCGGACACCTCACCGACCAGATCTCTTGGACGAAGGGCAAGCACCAGATGCGCTTCGGTGGTGAGTTCCGTCAAGCTCAACTCGACGAGTTTTACCACCGGCACGCTGTGGGTGCCTTCAAGTTCGACGGTAGCCAGATTGCTCACACCATCAATACTTCGTTGCCCGGTTGCGCCAGCACTCCGCAGACTGCTACCAATTGCTTCTCTCCCGATCCGTACATCGCTCCTTTGGCGGATTTCCTGGCCGGTAAGACTTCTTCGGCGAGCATCACCATCGGCGATCCCGAACGTCAGGTCTTCGTCAACACCTGGTTCCTGAACGCCGGCGATTCTTGGCAGGTAAGCCCAAGACTGAACGTCAACTATGGCATCCGCTACGACTACGAAGGGCCACTTCATAACGGCCTCAAGGACATGTCTGTGTTCCGTCCGGAGCTAACCTCCACCAATGGCCTCGCCTTTCAAGGCAATCAGATCGACTCGCTGTACCCCAAGTTCTACAAGAACATCAGCCCACGCTTGGGTATGAGCTACTCTCTCGACGGCAATACCGTGCTTCGCGTAGGCGGCGGCTATTACGCCGATACTCCCAACCTCAACCCATTCCTTGACAACCGTCCGGGGAACGCAGCTCCAAATGGCGTGGAAGGAAACCCCGGCGGCAGCAACCCCGTCTACAGCGTCGCGGCCGCCAATGGTGGGGCCAACACGACGATCCAGCAGGGCACTCCGATCTTTCCGTCCTCGATCGGGTACCCTTGCTCTGCTGGCTCTCCCTGCGGTGTCTTCACGGTCGACCGCAACTTCCGTCCGTCGTATAACGAGAACTTCAATATCAACGTGGAACACACCTTTGGCTCCAACATCATTATGCAGATTGGATACGTAGGCTCCGAAGGACGCCATCTTCTCGCCCTGCTCGACATCAACCAAGCCGCCCCCGGCGTGTACACCGATACTGTAGACCCCGTGACCAAGCAGGTTCTGGTAGGTGCCGACTCCAAGCGTCAGGTGACCAGACCCTACTTCTCTCAATACCCGCAGTACGGCAACATCAACCAAATCTCCAGCATTGGCACGTCCAACTACAACGCCTTTCAAGCCCAGCTGCGCATCGCCAACTGGCACCGCCTAAGCACGCAAACGATCTACACCTGGTCGCGCAACCTGGATGAAGTCACCGCGTATCGTGGTGCGCTTCCCCAGGACAGCCGCAATTTCAAAGCCGATTACGGCAACTCCGACTTCGACACGCGCAATACTTTTGTTAGCTTTATGAGCTACGAGGTCCCCGGGTCACAACATCTCCGCATGCTCACTGAAGGATGGCAGGCGAATGGCTTGCTCACGTTCCACGGTGGGCAGCCTTTCTCAGTCTTTGCTTCGGGCGACATAAGCGGAACAAACGAAGGAAATGACCGCGCCGTTCAGATCGCCTCTGCGAACATCGGCTATCAGGGTCAGAAACCTAAAGCGCAATGGTATAACCCCGCAGCCTTCACCGACGCGGCTCCGGGTCAATTCGGAACACTGCGCCGCAACCAGTTTTACGGCCCCGGTTTCTCCGACGTCGATCTCTCCATCTTCAAGAACACCAGGATTTACGAACGTCTCACCGTCCAATTCAGGGCTGAGATGTTCAATGTCTTCAACCGCACCAATTACGCTCCCCCTTCTGGCTCCGGAAAGCTCTTCGACACGATAGGCGACTACAACGGAGCTCCCGGCATCGGTGCCGGTGAAGCCTTCAATACGCAATTCGGGCTGAAGGTCATCTTCTAACCCATCTCCCCCTTACCACCAGGGCTTCCCTCACGTAGAGAGGCCCTGCCTTTTGCTAGCTCTGCGACTTGAATCCCACCCGCTCCATTGCCACCCGTGCCTCCGTGTTCCCCATAAACGTCTTCCAGACAAAGCCCGATCGGAGATTTTCGGCCATAAGCAGCCCAATGCCTAAGTCGATCCCAAGCACATCGCTGTCATACCAGTTCACTTGCGGATGGAGGCAGTCGCAGAATCCATACCGCCCCCAGGCTCGCGCTCCATACTCCCGCTTCAGCGCCTGTAGCACGCGCAGACACTCCTCAGGCAGAAACGGCAGTGACCCCGCCGTCGCACACGGCACAACCGCCCCGTCCACTGGCCCAAGCAGCGGTGGCCCGCCCCACGC
>CAXTUR010000120.1:0-9079 GCA_964247455.1 uncultured Acidobacteriaceae bacterium
GCTGGGGATCGCTCGGGAGCGGGGTGTGGCGATGACGATGAACCGGGTGGGGTCGATGTTTACCTGGTTCTTTACGGATCGAGTGGTGAAGAACTTTGGGGATGCGGCGACGAGCGATACGGCGGCGTTCGCGCGGTTTCATCGTGGGATGCTGGACGCGGGGGTGTGGCTGCCGCCAAGCCAGTATGAGGCGGCGTTTGTGGGGAAGCGGCATGGGGAGACGGAGGTGGCGTGGACGCTGGAGGCGGCGCGGCAACTGCTAAGGTAGCGGGTACAAGATCAAGTTGGGATTGAGGAAGTCTTTCACGTTGTCCGTCAACAGCGTGATGCTGTGTTCCAGCGCGGTTGCGGCAACAATCATATCGATCAAGCCAAACGTTAAACCTCTTGCGGCGTAGAAGCGTTTCTGCTCTCCGGCACGACGGCCGATCTCGTAAGTGACCGGAAGACGGAGCAGGCTTGAGAGAAGCGGGTCAGCTTCCGAGCGTTCTCCGTCTCGCAATCCCGCGTACACCTCGCCGATGTTTACGGTCGAAGTGGCGAACTGGTGACCTTCTTCGGTCAGAGCTGCCAACAAGTATCGCCGATCTTTACGGTCGCGGAGCACGTCAATGAGTACAGATGTGTCCAGCAGAAGGATCATCGGTAAACAGGGTCGCTCTCGAAGACGGTCATACGCGTCTCGTTTTCAAGGCGTATTCTCTTGACCCAGGCCTCTGTTCCTTCGGCAAACTCGGGATGGTCTTCGTCCTTCATTACCGGACTGTTGCTTGCCAAGAAGGTGAGAAGTTTGCGCTTCTTTAGTTCGGCACGCGCGGTTTCGACGAGAAAGGCACTGCGGCCGCGCGGGCCGACGGTGGCGTCGATCTCGGCGAGGAGGTCTTGCGGAAGAACGACGTGTGCTCGTTGCGATCCCATGGCGATGTCCCACTGCTATTGTGACATGCTTCCGAACTGGAGCATCAGTAACGGGAGTAGACTTCACTCAACTTACGATGGAGGCCGGATGCGGCGGATCTTCCTATTGTGGATGTTTGCCTCTTCATGGAATGCTCATGCGCAAGAGCCGATGGATCTGGTGCGCCAGACTGCCCAGCACTATCGGGAGTTGTCGCGTTATGAGTTGCGGGGAACGCTGACGGCGGACTTTGTCGCGAGCACATGGCAGTTGGTGATCGACGCGGGCGTCGTGGGCATGGGCGGAGCGGCAAAGAGCGGCGCGGATCGCGCTCCGGACCTTGTTCTTTATAACGGGATACGGTTTGTCGATTTACAGCCAGCACGTGGGACCGTGGCACCAGAGATTCCAATCGGAATGCCGCCTTTGGGATTCTTCTCGAAGATGGACAAGGATGCTCTGTCGGTGCGGCGATTGGGCGATGAGGTCGTCACAACGGGAGGGAAGGAGATCGTCTGTTGGCATCTTTCGGTGCTCTATGACGATCGGCCAGACGATCCGATCCCGAAGAATGTCAAGTATTGGATCGATCCGGCGGAGTACATCGTGTTGCGGGAACGGTTTTTGGGACGAAGTGGGTCGGGCGGGGGAGACTCTGCTTTGGACGTTTACCGCAACGAGCGAAAGCTGGGTGACGGCGCCCCGGAGCCTCCGGCCTTGCCGCCTGCCGGACCGGAGTTTGTCGAGAAGACGGAGTTGATCGGAAACGTTGGACCGGACTTCCGGCTGCGGGAGCTCTCGGGGACGGTGATCGATCTAAAAGCGATGCGTGGGCACGCGGTGCTGCTCGACTTCTGGTCGGTGACGTGTGGGCCGTGCGTGCGCGAGATGCCGGCGGTGGAGCGGTTGGCGGGGGAGTATGCCGCCAAGGGGTTGGAATTATGGGGAGTCTCAAAGGACGATGCGGAGACTGATCGGCGATGGCTGCGGAAGAAGGGCTATGGTTTACGCACACTGACGGACAGCGATGGAGCCATGAGTACGCTCTACAAGGTGGAAGGCATACCGGTGATGGTACTGATTGGCCGGGATGGCAAAATCGTGCAATCCTGGCTGGGCACCCCTCCGGAAAGCGATCTTCAAGGAGCGATTGACGCGGCTCTTCGTTGATGCAGCAGGAATTACACACGGGCGGCTGACTCCTTCGGCTCCATGAAGAGCTTGCCGGCGGCAATGAGGACGACCAGCAGGATCACGCATAAGGCGAAGACGCGGCGGACGCCCATGTATTGGGTTAGGAGGCCGGAAAGGATGAGGCCGGTGATCTGCGCGGCGAAGAGGGTGGACATGACGGTGGAGCCGACGCGGCCCAGGAGGGCTGGCGGGGTCTCCTGCTGGATCATGGTTTGCGCGGGGACGATGATGCCGGCGACGGCAAATCCGATGACGAGGTTGGCCAGGATGGTGGTTGAGAGCAGCGGAAGCGCAGTGAGCAGGCAGAGGCCGAGCGAAATGCCGCCCAGGCCGGAGTAGACGAGCGTGGTGTTCTTTGCGTTCTTGGCGGCGCGGTTGAGGACGTTGACGCCAGCCATCATGCCGAGTCCGATCATGGCGCTCGACACGCCGAAGAAGCGGGTCGAGGCGTGGACGTTGTCGCGCACATAGACGGCGATGAGCGGGCCGAAGCAGCCGATGACGAACATCCCGGAGGCGAGCGCGAGAATGGTAAACAGCAGCGCGGCGTGATGGACGATAAAGCCGACACCTTGCTTCATGTCGGTCCAAATCCGGAGGAGGCCGGTGTGTTCGGGTTCGGGTTCTTTCGTAGCGTCTTTGGGGCGGGTAAGCGTGGTCGAAGCGATGAGCGCGGCGGAGGCGAGGAAGCTTGCGGCGTCGAGCAGGTAGCAAATGACCGGGCCGACGGTGGCGACGAGGAAGGCCGCGGCGGCGGGGCCGATGATCCGCATGCCAAACATGACCTGCTGGATGAGCGCATTCGCCGAACGCAAGCCGTGCAGCGGGACGGCGGCGCGGATGGCGACTCCTTGCGCGGGACCAAAGAAGCTAGACACGACGCTGATCCCGGCGAGCACGGCGTAAAAGTGCCACGGGCGTGTACTCACCAAGAGCGCAAGGACGAGCAGCGCTCGGAGAACGTCGCTGGCGACCATGGTGGGCTTGAGCGGCCAGCGATCGACAAAAACACCGGCGAGCATACCGAGCACGGCGATGGGGAACATGGCGGCGATCTGGACGCCGGTGATCTGCCGCGGGGTGCCGTGGAGTTGAAAGGTGAGGATGCTGATGACGGCGAAGAGGGCCACGAAGTCGCCGAAGACGGAGACGATCTGCGCGTACCAGAGGCGGCGCATGACCGGGATGCGAAGGACGGCCGCCATGCCCAATGGTTCGGGCGGCGCGGCTGCGGAGATGGGAGTGGCGGAGGTCATGCCGGATGGTCTATTGTAGGGGCACGAGGAGTGACGCGGCAGACGTGACCTTCGAGTGTCCAAGGCGTGTCCGATTTCAGGAACCCGCTAAAGATGAGAAAGCTCTAATCGATGGATCGTTAGTTTGGCTCCCTAAGTGGTTGCTTATTGTGGCAGGAGGATTTGATCCCATGCATCTATATGCGAACTCGATGAGCATTTTGGAACGGATTCAGCAGCGTTTGCCGGTGGAGCAAAGCGAGACGGCACAGCGCGCGGCGGCGGTGCGGCGCACGCTGGTGCGGACGGCCTATGAGCTGCACCGGCTGGGCGGAGACGGGTCTATGTCGTGCCAATCTGAACAGAACGGGCAATGGGACGGCGATGCGCGGCGACAGCCCCGTCGCGAGCCGCAGCACGTCGAACTGCCGGTGCGGGCCGAGGATGACGTCGTGCTTGACGAGACAGTTTCGTTGTGGGCCTAGCGAGGTGGGCCTGCGAAGGCGCCTTGGTCCTCAAGACGTAGGACAACGGCGCGTATGTTTTGCGGGCTGAGTGCGCTGCCGTCTGAGATGTCGATGCCGCTCGGACGCAGAGAGCCATGGAAGTGGGTTGCGCCGGTCATACGGGCAATCGCATCCGCATTTTCTAATCGCAGACCGCCTCCGACAGCGATCTCGATCCGTCCGGCGGCTTGGTGGACGAGTTGGCGGAGGGCGGCCGATCCTTTGACCACGTCGGGTTCGCCGCCCGAGGTAAGAAGCCTGTGGCAGCCGGCGACGATTACCTCTTCAAGAGCCAGATCGAGGCGGGCGATCTGGTCAAAGGCGCGGTGGAACGTGACCTCGAGAGGGCTTGCGAGACTAACGAGTTCGCGGGTGCGGGTCACGTCCACGGTTCTTTCAGAGGTGAGGAGCCCGAGGACGACGCCCGCAGCGCCAAGCTGGCGGATGTGGTGGAGGTCGTCGCGCATGACGGCGAACTCAGCGTCGGTGTAGAGGAAGTTGCCTCCCCGGGGGCGGAGAAGGACGTGGACCGGGAGTTCGGCTTCGCGGACAGCTTCGCGGATGAGGCCGTGGCTCGGGGTGATGCCGCCTACCGACAGGGCGGAGCAGAGTTCGATGCGGTGGGCTCCGCCGGGCGCGGCGGCGAGGCAGGCATCAATGCTTTCGGCGCAGAGTTCGAAGACGATCTTTCTCATCGCGCGTTGCTTCTCCTCCTGAGGACTACTCAGCCAGGTAGCCCACGTCTCAGAATCGAGACGTGGGGCACCCGAGTTCTCGTGCCTAGAAGCGGTACTTGGCGGAGAATTGGAGGTGGCGCTCGACGGAGCGGATGGCGTTCTGGCTGGCGATCTGGCCGAAGGTGGTGTTGGCGACGCCGGTGTCCGGATTGCCGTAGCTGGTGTGATTGAGGGCGTTGAAGGCGTCGAAGCGGAAACCAAGGTTCTGTTCGCGAAAGGTATGGAACTCCTTGAAGGCGGAGAGATCGATGTTGAGGTAGCCGGGTCCGCGAACCGCTCCGTTGCGGGAGGTGCCAAAGGCGTTGCTGGCGGGGACACCGAAGGCGCAGACACCATTGTCGACGCCAGGCTTGGTGCAGGGAATGGCGGAGGGGTCAGTGCCAAACCAATTCGTCACGGTGCGGTTGACGACCTTTAGAGCTCGGTACTGGTTGGCGCGATTTGTGCCGTAGCTATTGGCGTTGCTGTTGCCGCCTGTTACGGTTTCAGGAAAGCCGGAGTACGCGACGCCAGCGAGGGCGATCTTCCATCCGCCAATGGCTTCGTCGACGAGGTGATTGACATTGCGAAGATAATCCTGCCCTCGGCCTACGGGCAAGGCGTAGACGGCCGTGGCGGAGACGTTGTGCTGGACGTCGTAACCGGCTGGGCCGTAGTCGGCGGAGGAGTCGTAGTAGTTCTGGAAGGCGCCGGAGTAGCCGTTGACGTTGAGCGAGTAATTGCCCAGGCTGTTGGTCATGGCTTTGCCATAGGTGTAGTTGAGGGTGTACTCGAGACCATGGGAGAGGCGCTGGCGGAGGGTGGCTTCAAGCGCGTTGAAGTTCATCATGGCGCGGGATTCGGTAATGAGGAGCGGGTTGGTGCCGAAGTTGGGATTGTTGTAATAGGGCGCGGTGGTCTGGTCGCCGTTGACGCGGAACTGATTGACGTTGCCGTAGTCTTCAATATGCTGCCCGGTTTCGCCGATGTAGCCGACCTGGAGCGAGGTGCTCCGGGTGAGGGCGTATTCAGTGGTGAAATTGAACTCCTGAATATAGGCGGGCTGGATGTTCTGTGGATAGACGGAGTAAGAACCAGACTGGCTCAGATCGTTCGGGTCGGTGTAGTTGAAGCCGTCCTCGATGCGGCGCGGCGTTCCTCCGGCGGGCTGTGTGGCGGAAGGTGTTGCGGTGGGGCTGAGGGTTGGAATCTGAACGGCCTGGATGAAGGGCGGCAGAGCGGTGAGGCGCTGGTTGGAAGAGTTGCCCTCGTAGAAGCTGGTCGCGCCGTAGCCGCCGCGGACCACGAGTTTGTCAGAGGCCTGGTAGGCAAAGCCAAGGCGAGGCATAACCTGACGATAGTTAGGTTGGTAGCAGCCACGATTGTTGCAGGTGCCTGAACCGGCGGGTGCACTGGCGGGAACGCTGCCCGCATAGATGACCTGGCCCGTGTTGAGGTCGACATTGCCGGTCTTGTTGTTGGATTCGATCCAGGGCTGATCGAATTCGTACCGAATGCCTACGTTGAAGGTAAGGTTGGGAAGGACCTTATAGTCGTCCTGGATGAACCCGGCGACCCGCCACTGACGCTGGCCGACATTGGCGCTTCCGAGCGTGACATTGGCGGAGCTGACCCGGTCCAGCAGGAAGTCGGCAGCGGCATAGCCCTGACCGTCGGACGTGGAAGGATTCCCAGTAAAGCTGCCGTTATAGCCGAATTGGCCAAGAAAGCCGTCGTTGTTGCTGGTGGGATAGTTGTTGTGGTAGCGGACCGCCTGAACGCCAGCACTGATCAGATGACGTCCGCGCTGCCAGGTGATGTTGTCTATGTAGCTATAAGTGTTATCGGTGAAGCCAAAGTTATAGCCGGGCGTACCTACGTTCGTAAAGCTGCCGAAACCTTGATTCGCAAAGCCGACGTAAGGCTGTGTGCCGAACGGAATGCCAACCTGTGCATCGCCAGTAAGGCCGAACTGGCCCGTCGGGTCGCCCGGGATGCCCCGGTTCCAGACCGTGCGGGTAAAACCGACGCGGCCAGAGTTGATAAGGTTGGGCGAGAAGGTGTGGACCCAGGTCGCGCCGCCAAGCTTTGTGGGATACAGGTTGGTGCCGGGAAAGGTGATGGGGAGGAGCGCGGTGGTGCCGTCGTAGGCGGTCGACATGGAGTAAAAGGCCGTAATGCGGTCTTTGGCGCTGGCGGCGTACTCAATCTTGGCATCGCCCTGGTTATTTGCGGTAAAGACGCGATAGGAGCCCTGGAGATTGGCTGCGGCGATCCCGTCACTCGGGGTGGCGTTGGGCAAAGGGTAGAACTGCGGGTGCGCGATGAGGAACTTGGCCACCGGGTTGCGAATGGGGATGTTGAGATTTCCAGCGAAGGGCGCGAAGTTGTTCTCTGGATCGTAGAGTTGGATAGGTTTGGCTTGCTGAAGCAGAACGGAGAAGTCGCCGTTGCGCATGGCTTGCGTAAGGACGCTGGCGGGGCTGGGCGAGAGGCCGCCCTGATGGAAGCGTGAGCCAAGATAGTCGACAAAGAAGAAGAGCTTATCGCGTTTGAGAGGGCCGCCGAAGGTACCGCCAAACTGATTTTGGGAGAAGCTGTTCTTAGGCTGGATAGGAAGCTGGTTCTTGTTCTGCCAGGAGTTTGCGTTGAAGTTTGCGTTCTGCGTGTAACCGTAGGCTGATCCGTGGAAGGCGTTCGTGCCGCTTTTGAGAACGCTCACGATGCCGCCGCCGTTGACGTTGCCGTAGTCGGCGGGCGAGTTGGCGGTGAGGACCTTAACTTCCTGAAGAGACTCGGGCGCGGGCGAGTAGGCGATCAGATTATTGAAGGTTTCGTTGAGGTCGATGCCGTCGAGAGTGTAGTTGTTGGCCTGGGCGCGATTGCCATTGACGTTTGGCGTGTCTGTGAAGGAGAGGCTGCGTTCGATGCTAGTCGTGCCAGCGGTACCGGCTGTGTTGACGGAGCCAGGGAGATAGAGGGTGAGGGCGGAGAAGTCGAGACCGTTGAGGGGTAGGTTTTCAATCGTGTTCGCCGTAAAGGTGCTGCCAAGAACGGCGTCGTTGGTGTCAAGGATGGCGGATGCGCCGCTGTCGACTTCAACGGTCTGCTGCGAGCCAGCGGCTGTAAGGTGCGGGTTGAGCTTGACGGTTTGATTAATCTCAAGGGCGAACGGCGCAAAGGTCTGCGGGGCAAAACCGGCGGCGTTGACGGTGACCTGATACTGGCCGATGGGCAAGAAACGGAGGCTGAAGACGCCAGTATCATTGGTTTCGCCCTGGGTCTTGACGCCGGTGGCTACATTTGCGGCGGTAACCTGAGCGTGCGGGATGAGGGCCCCGGAAGGGTCAGTGACTTCGCCGGTAACGGAGCCGGTCACGGTCTGGGCGTTGGCGGAAGCTTGGAGTGCGGCGAAAAGCAGAGCGAGCGGGATAAGGCGGAGGATCTTCATTGTGTCCTTGTGTGACAACGATTACTGCAATAACAGGACGAACTTCGTCACCATTTTGCAAATACGTGAAAGCTGTACTTACACCGTAGGGTGCGCAGCGGAGATTGTCAATGGATCGTTAATGGATTTGTACTCTTTAGGCCGAGTGCGTGTGGTGGATGAAGCGTGGTTTACTTGAAGGACTTTCAGCGGGAACGTACGGGACCAGGACGCATCGAACGATGGCATTGAAGACGAACGACCGGACGAAGCAGATTCTTCATCTGTTGCTTACAAAGGGAACGAGCAGCGTGGAGGACCTTGCGCCGCTGGTTGGAGCGTCGACGGCGAGTGTACGGCGCGACCTGATCAAGCTGGCTGAGCGCGGCCTCGTGCATCGGACGCACGGCGGGGTGGAGCTGGCGGGCAAGATGACGTACGAGCCGTTCCGCTTCGACGCGGCCTTTCCACTGCGGGAAGAACGGTTCGCGGACGAGAAGCGGCGCATCGCCGTGGCGGCGGCGGAGATGGTAGTTGAGGGCGACGTGATCGCGCTCTCGCCGGGGACGACGACGACGCAGCTGGCGCGGAGCTTGCGGCATCGCGAGGGCATCCACATCGTGACGAGCGCGGTGAACATCGGCATGGAGCTGTCTAGCTTGCCTAATGTGAAGGTGACGCTGACGGGCGGATCGATCCGGTGGCCGGGAGCGTTTTCCATGGTGGGGGCGACGGCGTTCCATGCGTTGCAGAAGCTGCACTTCGACAAGGTTTTCATGGGCGCGTGCGGGGTGCATCCGGAGCATGGATTGTCGGTGATCGAGTCGGACGAAGCGCTGATCCTGGGCGAGATGGTGCGCCGCGGGCGGCAGGTGATCGCGGTGGCGGACTCGAGCAAGCTGGGGATCACGGCGGCGAACGCGGTCTGCGAGACGGCTCAGATCCATTTGATTGTGACGGATGATGGGGTAGAGGCTGGAGTGATGGAGGCGTTCCGGGCGGCGGGGGTGCAGGTGGTGATGGTCTAAGAGACGACCACGGATGACGCGGATGGGCACGGATTGGAATAAGGGCTTGATCCGTTATTATCCGTGTGATCC
>CAXTUR010000121.1:0-9064 GCA_964247455.1 uncultured Acidobacteriaceae bacterium
CGAGCGGCTTCGTGCGCGCGATGTCCGAGGGCGGCACGACCAGGTAGAGCGTGACCGGCCGGTTGCCCTCGACCAGGTCGCTGATCCGCCAGTCGCATTGCCGGGTCACCCTGGCCACAACGGGGTCGCGGTAGAGGCCCAGGAACGACATGGCCGTGGACAGCACGCCCGAGCGTTCGTTGTCCGACTTGTTCAGCAACTCGCGTGCCGAGCCGGCGATGACCGGGTGCACGCCGTCCGGGCCGAGATGGGCGGTGGTCATCATCGCGCGCAGCGTCGACTCGATGGGGCGCTTGGGGTCGGACAGGAAGTTGGCGACGCCGGCCAGCGTCTTGTCCGCCTCGGCGTAGAGCACGTGCAGGATGGCGCCGACCAGCAGTGAGTGGCTGGTCTTTTCCCAATGGTTGCGCCGCTCCAGCGCGCCTTCGGGGTCGACCAGGATGTCGGCAATGTTCTGCACGTCGCGCACCTCGCAGTCGCCGCGGCGCACCTCCAGCAACGGGTTGTAGGCGTCGGAGTCCGGGCTGGTCGGGTCGAACCGCAACACGCGGCCGAAACGAGCGCGCCAGCCGGCCGTCACCGTCCAGTTCTCACCCTTGATGTCGTGCACGATGGCGCTGCCCGACCAGGTGAGCAGCGTTGGCACGACCAGGCCCACGCCCTTGCCGCTCCGCGTCGGCGCGAAGCACAGGATGTGCTCAGGGCCGTCATGGCGCAGGTAGCGCCGATCAAGGCGGCCGAGGATGGCGCCGTCTTCGCCGAGCAGGCCGGCGGCGCGGCCCTCGCGCTCGGTCGCGAACCGGGCCGCACCGTAGGTGGTCGCCTCGCGCGCTTCCCGGGCGCGCCAGACCGACATGGCGATCGCGACAGCGATGGAGGCAAAGCCGCCGGCAGAGGCGATGTAGGCGCCCTCCACGAAGACGCCCGGCGCGTAGGCGTCGAAGTGATACCACCACCAGAAGAACGCGGGCGGCACGTAGACCGGCCAGCCGTGGTGCAGCTCGAACCAGGGCTGGCCGAGTTGCGGCTGAAACCTGAGCCGCCACGCGGTCCACTGTGTTGCGGCCCAGACGAAGGCGAGCACGATCAGGCTGATGACAATTAGCTGACCCCAGAGGATCTTAGTGGCGGACATGGAACAACCCCGTGACATGAACGGGGTCGTCAAGAAGAGAGAAGCACCTCTCCTGGCAACAGCAAAACCCGTACATCGTGCTTAGGGACATTGTAGCGCGCGACGACTTATCCCGGTGTGAGTGTGTCGTCGGCTTGAACGGCGACCCAGAAATACACGGGCGTCAGAGCGACTAGGGCGGTCTCGGACGATTGTGTCATTGGCCACAAAACGCTTCACCTCCAGTCCTTGCTGTCGACCACCAGCCGAGCAGCACCGTGTGAAGGACTCATGAGCTACTAGAGGCTTGATCTATGTGCTGCGCACAGGCTTCCGCTTGCATGACATCGCACGCTTATGGGCTGGCGCTCACCGTGTACGCGAGTTTCACCGCTGATCGCGGTGTGTCCTCTGGAAGGCGTTTCTTGACGACCTACTGGAGATCAGGCCTGCGTGTTTAGAAAATCGGAAGTTGAAACTAAACCTGTCTACCGCTGCCCTTCAGTGATACTCTGGAATCAGCGCCGCCGGCGAACGTGCCTGCCGAAACTCGAGCGTAGGGGAGCCTCAAGCTGTTACTCACAATCCGCAGCGACCTACAGCGACAGACACGGTTTCGCGGTAGGGATCATGCTACCAAACAAACCGACCCGCGCTAGCCGATTTGACCGCGGACACCGGTTCTCTTTTCATAATGCTGCGCAAAGGTGTGATTGGACCGGCTTGCCTTCATCGTTCTTGCCAAACAGCAGACTGGACTTAGCGGGACAACGCCAGACGGAAAAACCACAAGAACCCGCTTAAAGAACCCTCAAGAGAAGCCTTTTTGCCATGCGTAGCGTGCCAGCATGATGATACTAACAGTCACTATAAGGGGTCGGATAACTCTCGCTCCACCATTAACAACAGTGAGAGAACCAAGACGGGCACCCACGACTTGCCCGATAATCATTACCGCACCAACTTCCCACGCTACCTGGCCATCGTATATGAACACGAACAGCGATGCAAGACTAGACGCAAAGTTAAAAAGTTTTGCACTTGCCGTTGCACGAATTAGATCCCACCCTCTTAAAGAAACGGCTGTAAGTGCATAGAATGAGCCTGTGCCTGGCCCAAAGAACCCATCGTAAAATCCGATTAACGGAAGCATAAGAGCACAGTATGATCCTCTTGACATTCGAGGCTGTCGTTCGACCTCACCCGCCCTCGGTGCCAACAAAAAGTATGCGGCGATCATAGTCAGAACGACCGGAACGATAAAGTCGAGTGCTTTTGAATTAATTCTTTGTACGACAACCGCTCCGATTACGCCTCCTGCTAACGAGGCGACGAATGGACTGATTATAGACAAGGGCTCCAACTTGCTACGCTTGATTAGACTTACTGCTGCGACGAATGCCCCACAGGCTCCCTGGAGTTTATTCGTCCCTAACGTTAGCAGTGGCGGCATTCCTCCCAAAAGCAGAGCCGGCACAGTTATGAGACCTCCACCACCTGCCAACGTATCTATGAAGCCCGCCAACACCGCGACGCAAGCATATGTGGAAAGCATCAATGGTGCTTCATATTGCATATTGGGAGCTCATTAGCTGCAGGAATGGCGCCTTCCCATTGCGACGCCGGCTAGTCAGGTACTGCCTACAATGTGCACGCCTAACGATTATGGAGGGTTCTATTTCTATGGCGTAATCGCTATCTCGGAGGGCGCCACGTCCGTGGGTAACGTTGAACTGCGTGCCGAAGGCTGAGTTGGGGAGAAATAGCATGTCAGATGCCTCGACCAATATTTTCTCGACCGGCGCCTGGCTCGCCTCTACCACAAAGCGAGCGAATAATCCTTTATCAGCCTCCGAACTACCTACATACCTCATTCTTCCATCAGCGAGATTCAAGCAAGTCGAAACTATGTTGCCACTGTTGTCGAGCCTCAATGGCGGAGCGATATTACCGACATAGCCGGAAATTTCCCCGTCTGCCGGTCCAGCCATATGGGCAATAGCCATCCTCGACAGTCGGTAAAGATCTTCTTTGCCGAAGCCGATATCGAACAAATGCTGCTGAAGCATCTCCGGTAACATAATGTAAGTTAAAGTGTCTTTGTTATATATACCTGCCAGGACCGTAGCATCAACACGAATGTACTTACCACAAAGCAATTGACTTATCACAGTTTCATACGGTAGCTCCAGGTTCTCCTCGAGGCTTTCTCTCGTAGCATCGAAAAGCCGAAGCTGGGCAAGGATCTCTCTTTCACTAGAAAACTCGTTATACGCAGTTGCATCGCTATGCTGCTGGAACTTACCTCCACCAGTACTTGCTCCAACATCCCGAAGTTTGTTGTCAGCGATCGAAATAGGTGAGACTAGATGGAACCTGTTGCCGCCGCCGTGCTCAGAAGGATGCACGGCATTTTCATGGTTAAGCAATATCGAAAATGCCCAAGACGACCACTCGGTGAAGAAGTACTTCTTCATCCTGTCCTTTTCACAGAAACCATAATTGAACCCTCTGGTCTGATCCGGCTGCACAGATGATAATGCGGGCTCCCGAGCGAGATTTTTGATCAGCATGGGTGGGATTTGTCCGCCACTGTTTGCCGATACAATGATATCGTGTAGGTCTCGAACAGCCGAAGCGCCCGCATGGTCACTCTTAAAAGCTCGACTGATTATTTTCCAGAACGCGTGCGCAGCAGTTTCGGCCACTTGTGGCGCAGCGGTGTACGGGTTCTGATCTAGGAGTGAATCAAAGATATAAGCCTCTATCGCAGTCTGAAGCATGGCCGGCAGCGTGATAGTCTTTACATGTTGAGAGTCGTTCATTCTGTCATCCCTAATGAGCTCGAGCCTACTTGAATCCGCTTTGGGATTCACATGCATAGAGGAGGTGCATACAGGTGCACTGAGATAGCCTGATCTTCTGTACTGTTTATTATCTCGTGATGATCGCTGCCCTTGTAGCAGACCGAGAAGTCACCAGACCTGACAGAGCTTTCTGACTTGCAGCGATAGTCTGAGCCAAATTCCGCCAAAACGCTGTAGCGTCTTTCAAGGAGCTCCCCGCTGACACACTTAAAGGCGCAAACGGAGTGTCCGTGGCCGTGAACAGCAGACCTTTGATGCCCAGACCAATAAATCACGACAAGCTCGAAGTTAGCAGTTCTTGCTACGACATTTCTTGCATAGCGATCACTCGTGAACCGAATATAAGGAGCAAGCTGCTCCAGAGACATTTCAGCCTCAAGCAAACAGGCCATGCCTTGCTCGGGACATCCGGAGCGATTTAGCAGCTCTACTAATTCGAGGAAGGACGAAGCCATCTACCACCTCATCTTTTCGACGCTCGGTCGACCGTTATTCCCGTTGCAGGCATCTCCTCGCTAACTCTTGCTTCTGGTTAGGACAATCCGTAAATTGTCATAGGAACAATGTTAGGGCTGTGCGGTGGGAACAAGCGCGAGAGAGATTGCCGACCAATTAGAAGAAGAGATTAAATCCGGTCAGTGGTTGCCCGGCTCTAAGCTTCCCACCCATCGTGAACTCGCCCAAAGAACAGGTGTTGCCTTAAATACGGCTTCGCTGGCGATGAAGCATCTTGTCAAACGTGGTCTCATATCCGGCGAGGTTGGACGTGGCAGTTTCGTCCGAGCCGCAAGCCACATCGACAAGGCGTCCTTTCGAATCGAGCGAGATCAACCCGATCTTGTTAATCTTTCCTACAATGTCATGCCGCTACCTGGTCTTACAGACCTGTTCGAGACGGCTGCTCATGCCGTCCTAAGGCGGGAGCGTGCCCTTCTGGCAGACTATCAGCCACATGCAGGCAGAAGCGTCGACAGGGTCTTAGGAGCTACTTGGCTGGCGCGTCACGGCCATCTGCCCAATGACCCTTCACGTATTATGATTTGCGCAGGTGCTCAGCACGCCGTAACTGTGGCGTTGCTCGCCACTGCTAAATCCGGCGGCCTTCTGGCCGTAGAAGCGTTCACGTGGCCGGGCATCAAAGCGTGTGCCGAGGTTCTTGGGATTGAGATCGTGCCTGTACCTATGGATCATCAAGGTATTAAACCAGGCGCTCTTTTGCGTCTCGCAGCGCAACGAAGGCTGTCCGCGTTGTATTGTATGCCAGCATTGCATAATCCTACGGGTGTCGTGCTTTCCAAGAAGAGACGTGATGCGATTGCAGCCATCGCACGTCGGCTCGACTTTCAAATTATAGAGGACGATGCTTACGGTTTTCTTACCGAGACCGAGAAGGACGGGCATCCCTCAATCACGGCGCCCTTGGCAGCGCTTGCGCCGGAGCGAACTTGGTATATTCGATCAACTTCAAAATCGCTAACACCTGGTCTTAGAGCGTCCTGGCTGCTGGTTCCACCTGGAGAAAGCGAGCGTGCTACAAACATAATTCGTGCGACCGTGTGGACTGCTCCTCCTTTGGGAGCCGCAATCGCGTCGCTCTGGGTAGGTGACGGAACCGCCAAAAAGATTGAGGCTGATAAACGCCAAGAGGCGTTTGACCGCCAAAAGCTCGCAAGAAGTATGCTAAACGGGTGTTCCGAGTACTCGCATCCCTGCTCGATGCATCTTTGGGTGGGCCTGCCCATCGGGGTACGACCACAGAAAATAGCAGAACTAGCTACCTCTCACGGCGTTCGGGTCACTCCTGGTGAGGTTTTCGGTATAAGCAGTGCGCCAAATCGTATACGTTTAGCAATTGGCGCTCCCCTTCACAGACGTCATCTGACGTTTGCACTGGAGCAACTTTCGAGACTTTGGTAATCTTCAAGAGAATTCGGGGCCTTTGTGCCTCTGAAAGAATGGTGATGCCCGACGCCCGCCGGAAGGCCGTGGCATACCTTCGGTCGGCCCACGAGGTGAGCGAGCGACGGGTCATTCCATTGATCGCGTGTACGAGACCGCAGTGCGCTACCACTCGATTAGGCCCGACAACGCGGCCCCGCGAGAATGGCTGGAGGCCCTTCTGCAGGAGCGCCGGTGGTTTGGCTATCGACGCTTGCATATGCCGCTACGCCGCGAGCGTCACGCCGTGAACCGCCAGCCTGTCCAGTGGCTCTGCCGCGAAGAGCGACCGACCGTCCCCCGCCGCTGCGGTTGCAAGCGTGCCCTGAGCGCGCGGTGGCCGATGAAGGCGCCGTTGTCGGCCAACCAGGGTTGGAGCCTCCACCTTGTCGCCGACCAGTTCACCGACGGCCGAGCGTTCCGAACCTTGGACCTGGACTGCGACTATACCCTTGAGTGCCTGGCCCGTGACGGACACTTGGATTATCGTCTGCCGCGTGGCCCGCGAATTTGACGGCATCATCGTCTGGCGCAGCAAGCCGACCATCATCGACAGCGACAACCGCACGGAGCTGACCTCAAGCACCATCCTCAAATGGGAGGGCCGATAGGCACAAGGTTGGCCGGCACGACATTGCGCCCGGAAAGCTCCGACAGAACCCCTTCAGCGAGAGCTTTGACGCTTGCTGATTCCTCAACCAATTATCGACTGGGGGCCACGAACCATGGCAGCCGACTAGTCCAGCGATCTCGCGTGCTGCTCCAATACGATTCATCCCAGTCGGACACTCAATCACGCACGTCGTCCTAGAGCCTTGAAGAACGTGTAGCAGAACACGCCGTCAGGCTCAGCCGTCCGGTGCAGGGCACGGGTGCCGGCGTCGAAGGCGTCCGGCGTGGTGAGGCCCGCGGCAAGCGCGCTTTCGCGGACACCTTCAATCATCGCCGTGAAAGTACGCCGAACAAAGCCATCCACCAGGTCGGGCTTGCTCGCATCCACATAAACCATGCGCGGCGAAATGTGCACCGCCTCGAAGCCGGCCGCGATCAACAACGGATAGAGCCGACGGCCGATCATCGGATCGCCTCCCGCCCGCCGTTGCAACTCTACCTGGCATGCAATGGCATCCCGTGCGGCCTCGCTTTCAGGATGGAAGTAGGTCGAACCGTGGTCGCCTTCGATCACGGTGATGGTGCCACCCGGCTGGAGAAGGGGACGCAGGCCCGCAAGCGCCGCAACGGGATCGGGCAGGTGCTCCAGCACGAAACAAAGAAAGATGTGATCGAAGGAGGCTGGCGGAAAAGGCAGGGCCAGAAGGTCCGCTTGCCGGAACTCGACGTTGTCGAGGTCCTTGGCCAAAACTCTTGCGCGCGCCTCCGCCAGCGAGGCGGCGGAGACATCCACGGCGACGATCCGCGCGCCTGGGCTGCGCTGTGCAATCGCCACCGTCTGGGCGCCTGTGCCGCAGCCCGCTTCCAATACCGTGCTGCCGTCCGGGAAGCCCGTGTTTACGTGCAGCAACTCTTCGAGGGTGCGCGCCTGGTCCTCCAAGCGCGTTGCTTCCCGCCGATCATAACCATGAACGTAGCCAGCCATGCGCCTGCCGCCTTCTCTCGGTTCCAAGCACTTCTCCCAAGAGCCGGCGGGGCTGTCTTGCACAGGATTGCAGCCTCGACCTAGGCAAGGGCGGCCTGGTAGCGGCCGGGAGTGACGCCGAACTGGCGACGGAAGGCGCGCGTCATATGGCTCTGGTCTGCGAAGCCTGCCTCCTGCGCCGCTGCGGCCGGCGTACGGCCTGCGATGAGAAGCTGCCGGGCCGTCCGCACGCGACGCTGGAGCAGGTAGGCGTACGGCGTGACGCCCGTCTCGCGTGCGAAGCCGCGCAGGATCTGGAAGCGGCTCACTCCGGATAGCCTAGCCAACTCGGCAAGTGTGGCCGAAGCCTCCGGCATGTCATCCAACCGCCGCCGAGCGATCGCCACCGCCGGCGATAGACGAGGCACCGGGTGCGAACGCGACCCGTGTCGCCGTAGAAGGCAAGCCAAGGTCCGCAGCAGGTCTTCCTCCAGGGCGAGAGGTTCCGGCGTAGCAGCGGTCGCCTGTGCAAAGAGGCGGGCGAACAGCCCGGCAAGCACTGCATCGCGCAGGGCTGGGCGCGCAATCTCCGGTGAGTCCTCACCCTCATCCGCCAGCTCGCTAGCGACAAGGGCAGGATTGAGGTAGAGCATCCGCCAGCTCCGCGCCGCGCCGATTGGGGCACCGTCGTGTATCTCACCCGGGTTCACCGTGATTACGTCGCCGGCACGGGCCTCGACCCAGCCGATGCCGCTCCACGACCGTTGGGCTCCAGTCGCCATGACACCGATCCCGAAGTTATCATGCGAATGGCGTGGAAAGGCGTGGTCCGTCAGCAATGTCATTGCCTCGATGCCAGACAGCGCGGAGCGGTGCTGCGCGACTATGTGCGTTCGGCCAGGCGTCAAGCTGAGTATCTTTCCGAGAACGTTGCGGTCTTGCAGTCAAGTGTAGAGCGATCCAGCAATGTTCGCCGTACAATCCGCCTTTCGGCTGCCCTGTCCATCAGTCGAACCCCGACAGACACCGGACCGGGCGCGAAGGCTGTCGTCAGCCTACTAGCAAATCATTAAGCCGTTCTGTCCGGTGACTACCCCGGTGCGAAGGTAGTAGTCCATCGGCTTGGGTGCCTGGAGCAGCAGCACCATACCATGGCCCATCAAGCCCCTGGGGTGATCAGGCGCCCGGAGCCGACGGGTAGGTCAGGCCGAGACGGGCGCCGACGCGCCGGGCTGTTTCTTCGCGTCGGGCTGTCATCGCAGCCGCTCCGGTGCGTATGCGGGCCGTCACCGACGCGGGAGCCCGCTCGGGAGACCGGCGTCGAAGGGCGGCTCGGGCTGATAGGCCATGTTGAGCTGGATCCCCTGCGCCACGTCGTCGCCACGCAGCCTGGATGCAAGGCGCAATGCACCGTCGATGCCGGCGGTAACTCCTGCGGCGCATAGCAGGTCCCCATCCTCCACTACGCGCTCGTTCACCGGGGTCGCGCCGAAAAGGGGCAGCAGGTGCATGGCGGTCCGATGCGTTGTTGCTCTCTTGCCACGCAGCAGGCCGGCCGCGCCACAAATC
>CAXTUR010000122.1:0-9022 GCA_964247455.1 uncultured Acidobacteriaceae bacterium
CGTTTGACGCGGATGTGGCCTGGCGGCTAGGGACGATCGTGCGGGAGCTGGCGGTTTCGCGCGGCCATGCGATCGTGGTCGACATCCGCCGGTCTGGTCAGCCGCACCAGCAGCTCTTCTATATGGCGTTAGCGGGAACGACGCCGGACAACGGGCGCTGGGTAGAGCGCAAATCGAACACGGTCGCGCGGTTTCATCGCAGCTCCTATGCGATGGGGCTGAAGCTGGAGGCGGAGGGTGCGATCTTCTCAGCAAAGTATGCGCTGCCCGACGCGGAGTACGCCACGCATGGCGGCGCGTTTCCTCTGCGAGTCGCGAACGCGGGCGTGGTGGGGTGCCTGACCGTGTCGGGGCTGCCGCAGCGGGCGGATCACGAGCTTGCGGTGGAGGCTTTATGCTTGCTGACAGGACGCGAGTACAAAGAACTAAGATTGGGGACTAGCTAAGCTATAGGTCTTTGCGCGTATTGGCTCGAACGTAGATGGTCTTGAAGGGTGCAGACGAACACGGCTTCGCATTCAGTATGGCGGCTGTTTACTAATCAAAGGCGCGCCTGACTTCAGGCGCGCCTTTGATTCTGTTTGATCATTTTACCTATGGGATATAAAAGTTCCTAGGGTTACTACAAGAGTTTCGTTTGCTTATCTAATACGAAAAAGATCTGCGATCCAGACTCAATCGTTAAAAGTCGTCCGTGTTTTCCTCCTGTACGAATCTTCCATTGATCCCCTACTTTATTTCGTGTTTTTTGGGTAAGCCGCTGCATCCCGTAATAATGAAGCAATGTGGACTTTGTAATTGAAGTAAGCTTCTTACGGACGACTTCTGTGAAAACATAAGACAATAAATCTTTTCGGCGCATATTTGTAATCTCCTGTTAGATATTTTAAGTAATTGTTGTGGCTCCCAAAGGCTAGTCCAGCCGCGATCAACGACTTGATTAGCGGATTTACGGCCTACAAGGTGTTATGTCAAGCAAAAACGGGTGTCTACCGCTTCTTCCCTTTGGCCTTCTTAGCTTTGACGTGCGCCTTCTTCTTGCCTGTGCGTTTGGGGCTGGAGTGGGGGCGGTGGCCGTCAACGTCGGAGGCGGTCTTCGAGCGGCGGAGACGCGGGCTCGGACGATCTTCCGCAGCGAGGATAACGGCGAACTGGAGCCGGCGCTGCTGACGGTCGATGCGATCGAGCAGGACGTGGACGCGCATCCCAATTTTGTAGGCGGTGCCAGAGTGTGAGCCGATGATCTGGCGGTCGGTGTCGCGGAAGAAAAAGCGATCTTCACTTCCGTACAGCCCGAGCGACGCGAGGGGGACGAGGCCTTCAATGAAGAGGTCGTCCAGCTCGACGAAGAAGCCGTATTTGGTGACGGAGAGGATGATGCCGTGGAAGTCCTCGCCGACGCGGTCCTGCATGAACTTGATCTTCTTCCACTCCATCAGCTCGCGTTCGGCGTCGTCGGCGCGGCGCTCGGATTGACTGGATTCGAGGGCGATCGCGGCGAGTTCGGGCTCGGGGATGGGCTCTTGCATCCATGTCTCCGAGTGCTTTCGCGGTGTGGAGCTCCACGGCTGCGGGTCGTTGCTGAGGATAGCGCCGCCAGTGGGATCGAGACCGGCTTCGAGGAGGTCGCGCAGGAGGCGGTGGACGATCAAATCGGGGTAGCGGCGGATGGGCGAAGTGAAGTGCGTATAGCTGGGGCTGGCGAGCGCGAAGTGGCCGACGTTCTTCTCGCTGTAGCGGGCCTGTTTGAGCGAGCGCAGCATCAGGAACGCGAGGATGCGTTCCTCGGGCGTTCCGGCGATCTTCGCGGTCAGCCGCTGATACATCTGCGGAGTGACGGGGATGTATTCTGGGATGTTGTGCGTCTGGGCTTTCTTATACGTGCCCCGTACGTTGCGGCGGTCGCCTTTGGTCTGGATGCGCTTGACGGGCAGGCTGCTAAAGCCGAGCGAGTAGCCGAAGGCGCTGGCTGTCTCCTCAAAGTCCAGGATGCGCTTGGGGTCGGGCATCTCGTGAATGCGGTAGACGCTGGGCGCATGCTGTTCGAGCCAGGTGGCGACGCACTCGTTGGCCGAGAGCATGAAGTCTTCGATTAACCGGTGCGACCAGCCACGCTGCGAGCGCACGATCGACCGCATGTTGCCATCGGGGTTGAAGAGGATGACCGGCTCGGGCAGGTCAAAATCGATGGAGCCGCGGCGGTGGCGTTTTGCGTTGAGCTTCAAGGCGAGCTCGTACATCTGTTCAAACGCGGGAACAAGCGGGGCGAACTCGGTGCGGGTGGCTTCGTCGCCGTCCAGCACGGCCTGGATCTGCGTGTAGGTCATGCGGCGCGCGCTGCGGATGATGCCTTCGCACACCTCATAGCCGAGGATTTCGCCGCGCGCGTCGATATTCATGAGGCAGGAGAGGACGAGGCGGTCTTCATCTGGCCGCAGCGAACACATGCCGCTCGAAAGCTGCGGCGGCAGCATGGGCACGGCGCGGTCCGGGAAGTAGACAGAGGTGCCGCGCAGGCGGGCTTCGAGGTCGAGCGCGGTGCCGGGGCGGACATAGTAACTCACGTCGGCGATGTGGACCTGCAGCCGCCAGTGGCCGCTGGGGAGCGGCTCGACCAGCACGGCGTCGTCGAAGTCGCGGGCGGTCTCGCCGTCGATGGTGACGATAGGTAAGCCGCGGAAATCGCGGCGGCGGGCAAGCTCTTCGGGCGGCAGCGTGTCGACGGTCTGCGCGGCGGATGCGCTTGCTTCTGCGAGCACGTTCGTCGGAAAGACGTGCGGCAGATGATGTTTGCGTATAACGATCTCGACATCGACCCCGAAGGCGTCGGGTCGGCCGAGGACCTCGATCACGCGGCCGCGTGCGGGCTTGCCGGTGGCCGGAAAATCGGTGATCTCGATGTCGACGGCGAGACCTTCGAGCGGCGTGTGACCGTGGTCGCCGTCTGGCAGGCTCCAGCCTTGCTGCACGGCCTGCGCCTCTTCACCGAGGACGCGGTGCGGTGTCTCCTTCGGTGTTGCGGGCAGTTCCATGCCGTCGGGGATGAGGATCGGCTCGGTCATGCGTTCGTCGAGCGGGCGGACGTAGTTGCCGTGGATCAGCGGCGCGTGGTCCCACGTGGAGCGGCCCTGCGGACGGGCGTAGTGGAAGATACCGACCACGGTGGGGTTGCGCCGGGTAAGAACACGCGCGATTCGCCCTGACCGTCGGCCATCTCGCCCCGGCGGAGCTTCGTCGACCAGCACCTCGTCGCCCTGCATCGCCCCGTTCAGTTCGTTCGGCGGGATGAATAGGTCATCGTCGCGGGAGGTGCTGCCATTGGGGCGGACAAAACCGTAGCCGTCTCGGTGCAGGTCGAGCTTGCCTGCGAGGAGACGGTCGCGGGTGACGCGACTCTCCTGGACTGGCGGGTTTGCTGAAGGCTTGCGAACGCGCGCCGTCTTGGCCGGGTCGGCATGGGGTAGTGCCCACTGCTCGAACTCCGTCTTGACCAGCTCACCGCGCGCCGTAATCCGCGCCAGTTGTTCCAACAGCAAGCGGCGTTCGCGTCCGCCGCCGAGGCCAAGCTCGCGGATGAGCTGCTTATAGCCGGCGCGGTGCCCGGCCGAGCGCTCGATCAGCCGAAGCAATTCGCGGTCAGTCTGCGGGTAGGGAGTCTGGGCCATCTGTCACGAGAATACAGCGTCTAGTGGGCTGCCACGACGATGGCGGCGGCAAGCGAGTCGCTAAGCAGTACCGGTGTATCGACCTTCCCGACACGCACCCGCCAGCTGCCGTTGAAGGGCAGCTGCTCGCAGAGCGTAAGCCGAACGCCGGGGCGGATACCCTGCGCGGCGAGGTAGCGGAGCATCGCGGGATCGGTGTCGGAGACGCTGACGACCTTGGCGCTACCCCCAAGGCCGAGATGTGAAAGTGCGCGCGGTTCGCGGCCCGGCTGGGCAACGGGAATGGAGCCGTCAAGTGCTGGAATGACGTGGCCATGGGGGTCGAACTCCGGGTGGCCGAGCTTCGCGGCGATGCGCTCTTCGAACCGCTCGGAGATGAAGTGTTCGAGGCGCTCGGCCTCCTGGTGGACCTCGTCCCAAGGGTAGTCGAGGACGCGCGTCAGAAAGGTTTCAAGCAGGCGGTGATGGCGGATGATCTCGAGCGCGCGCCGCTTACCGGCGGGGGCCAGACGCACCCCGTGGTGCTTGCGGTAGAGGACCAGCGGCGGCTCGGGGGTGGCCAGCTTTTGGAGCATATTGGTGACGGACGCGCCGGTGATGCCGAGCCGGTGTGCGATCTCGATCGAGGCCACCTCGCGCTCCTCGCGGCCGCCAAGCTGGAAGATGGCCTTCAGGTAGTCATCGACCGCCTCGCTGGGCAGCTGCGACTTGCGTTTCGTCTTGAGTTTTTCTTTGGCCTTCGCCATCGAGATACGCCTTGGCTTAGGGTAGCATTGCGCTATGATTTAGTCATGCCTAATTCAGAGGATAGCCAAACCGGAGTCGCGGTAAAGAGCTGGCGGCGGCAGCTCTGGGGCTACTTTGGGCCGGCGTTCGTGGCGTCGGTGGCATACATCGACCCTGGCAACTTCGCGACCAATATCGAAGGCGGATCGCGCTTTGGCTACCGCCTGCTGTGGGTGCTGCTGTGGTCGAACACCATGGCCATCTTGATCCAGTACCTCTCCGCCAAGCTGGGCATCGTCACCGGCCTGACCCTGCCGCAGAATTGCCGCAAGCACTTTCCCCGCCCGGTCACGATCGCGCTCTGGATCTGCGCGGAGATCGCGGCCATCGCCACAGATCTGGCGGAGTTTCTAGGCGCGGCGCTAGGCTTGTATCTGCTCTGCGCGACGCCGCTGCTGGTCCATGGCTGGAGCCGCACGGAGGCGCTCTTTGCGGCCGCGCTGGTCTCGTCCGTGGCAGTGTTTGCGATCCTTGCGCTGGAGTTGGGCGGCTACCGGTCGTTGGAGCGCGGCATCATGGCGTTTGTCGGCGCCATCGGACTCTGCTACGGATTCGAGGTGCTGCTGGTGCATCCCGATTGGCGCGCCGCCGCCTTTCACACCCTTGTGCCGACGCTTGATACCACATCCACGGGCAGCCTTCGGCAGAGCACGTATCTGGCGGTCGCTATGCTGGGCGCAACCGTGATGCCGCACGTGGTGTATCTCCACTCCGCGTTGGTGCAGCCGCGGCGAAAGACGCTGGGTCCGGCCGCGTCTAAGCTGGCTTACCTGCGATTCGAGCTGATCGACGTAATCGTCGCGATGAACGGAGCTTGGCTGATCAACTCGGCGATGATCGTGGTGGCGGCGGTGGCGTTTACGCATTTGGCTGCGCCAGTGACGGATGTCGAGCAGGCCTACCGAACGCTGGGACCGCTGCTTGGACCGGCGGCGGCGACAGTCTTTGCGGTGGCGCTGCTGTGTTCGGGCCTGTCTTCGTCGACCGTAGGCGTAATGGCGGGACAGGTGATCATCGAGGGCTTTCTCGACATCAAGTTTTCGATCTTCCTGCGGCGGCTGATCACCATCATCCCCGCGTTGGCGGTGATCGCTATTGGACTCGATCCGTTGAAGATCTTGATCCTGTCGCAGGTGGTGCTGAGCTTTACGCTGCCGTTCGCGCTGGTTCCCCTCTTGATCCTGACGGGCGATCGGGCCGTTATGGGAAGCTACGCCAGCGCACGGCGCACAAGGTTTGCAGGATGGACGGCGGTAGCCATCGTCCTCGCGCTCAATGCCGTGCTGCTCGCGCAGATAACCTTTAGCCCGTCTTCTTAGCGTCGCGACCGTTCTTCATGTGGCTGAGCCGCCGGAGCTGCGTGCGGAGCCTCCACATGAGGCTGAGCTTGTGGCTGCGGCTGCTGACGTTGCGGCTGCGGCTGCATCTGTTGTTGGGGCTGCGGCGCGCGTTGCGGCTGCGTAACCTGCTGCTGCGGAGCGCGCTGCTCCGGTTGAGGACGCTGCTCCTGCTGCTGAGGCATACGCTGCTGTAGCTGTTGCGGGTTGCGTTGCTGCATCTGTTGTTGGTACTGCCGTTCGTTTTGCTGCTGTTGCGGTTCCTGGGCGCGCTGTGGGAACGGCTGCTGCACAGGCGGTTTTCTTTGCTGTTGCGCTTGCCGCTGTGCTTCTTGCTGCTGCTGGGTACGTTGCTGCAACTGCTGCGCTTGCTGATTCCGCTGCTGAAGCTGTTGCTCCTGTTGGCTGCGCTGCTGTAACTGCAGTTGCTGGTCCCGCTGCTGTTGCTGCTGCAGTGGCACTTGCACTGTGCCCGTTTGCCGGTCGTGCTGCGGTGTGTTCAGTTCCCGCTGTCCTGGCGAAACACCTACTTGCTGCTGCTGAGTAGACCGCTGTTGCTGTTCGGCGAGACGCTGCTGTTGCGCTTGCTGGTCGCGTTGCTGTTGCTGCTGAAGCGGCATTGGCACGGTCCCCGTTTGGCGGTCGTGCTGGGGGGTATTGAGTTCCCGCTGTCCTGCTTGCCCCCTGAATAGCTCCTGCTGTTGCTGTGTATTCCGCTGTTGCTGCTCGGCAAAGCGCTGCTGCTGCGCCTGCTGTTCTACGTTTCCTCCGCGAAAGCCGTTTACGGGTGCCTGTTGGACCGGCTGCTGAAGGCCCGGCCGAGCGATTCCCTGCTGCTCCGGACGAGCGTTGCCATTCTGCAAGAACTGCTGGCGCGGAGGCGCGGCCACACCCCGGTCGGCCACCAGAGGACGCTGGGCTACGGCGACTGCGGGCTGCCCATGATTCTGGTTGAAGAACTGCTGGCGGTCTCCGGCGGCCTGCTGGCGGATCTGCGTCTGGGCGGCCTGCGGCGGAGCGTGCTGCTCCCGCATGGCGGCAACCTCATACGCGGCGGGACGAGCCTGCGCGCCGCCCGGTCCGTTGTAGCTGACGCGGTTGTTGATGACCGTGTTGTTGACTGTCACGTTGCGCACATAGGTGTTGTGGATCACCGTCTCGTTAACGCGATTAACGGCGCGGTTGTAGTAGAAGTCGTTGCCGCGCCAGTAGCCGCCTTCGTAGCCATGGCCGGTGTAGCCGAAGCCATACGCGATACCGCCGTAGAAGCCGATGTGCAGGCCCCAGAAGCCGCGGTGAAAGCGGTAGCGGTCGCCCACATAGCCCCAATAGCCGGGGGTCCAAAGCGCGCCGGAGTAGGGGGGCGCGCACCAGGCTCCGGGCACCCAGAAGTAGCCGGTCGGCGCGTAGCTCCAATAGCCGGGCGTCCACAGGTAGTTCGGCTCGGGCGCGGGCGGCTGCTGATAGACCGGCAGCGGCGGCGGAGGCTGCGAGGCCGCCTCGGCGTACTGGTCATATTGATCGTTCTGATCGTAGGCTTGGTTGTAGTTCTGATCCGCTCCCTGATAGGCCTGGTCGTTGCTGTACTGCTGCGGGGGCGTGTAGTCTTGCGGGTCGGGCGCGCGCTCAATAGGGGCCTGCTGCTGCGCGTAGGTCTCGCTCTGCTGGTACGACTCAGAGCTTTGGCTCTGCCCGAGAACGCGGGTGCGTGGCGCGGCCGGCTGCGTGCGATAGCGTTGTTGGGGGAGAGCGGCGTAGTTCTGCGACTGGTTGGGATCGACCGGAGCTAGGTTGGCTGCTGCGGGATCGGGGCCGTTTGCGTTCGCCGCTTGGTTAGCGTTGGGAGCTTGCTTGCAACCCGTCGTGCCCAGCCAAAGCGCGCCGGTGAGCATAGCCGCTCCGAGCGAAGAGTTCCATGGAGAAGCCGTCTTGCGATCGTTCTTGAACTTTCGGTCGAACATGATTCTCTCCTGCGAGCCCATTCCAGTTAACGGAACACCTTGATAGGGAATAAGATGCGGCTGTTCGGCGGGATCATGCGCCAAGGTACTTTATTCCCGATGGCCGGTAACGGTAGACTTCAAATATGGTTCACTGGCGCACATCGGCTTTGCAGCTCCTGAACCCCGCCGCGCCGCGCGTACGAAGATTTCGCCGGGGACGCCGCGATCGTGGCCGCATCGCGAGCTAGTCTTTCGCGCGTTCGCCTACGCCGTCATCGTCGGCCCGTCACGCAGCCAGCAGCAGCCAGCCACGCCTTTCAGGAGATCGCTTCCATGTCCGCCTCGCACCCCGAATCGTTCCACAGCCGTTCCACTCTTCGCAGCGGCGACACGACCTACACGCTCTTCCGCCTCCAGGCGCTCGCCGACACGGGCATCGACCTGACGCGTCTTCCGTTCTCGCTGCGCATCCTGCTTGAGAACCTCCTTCGCCACGAAGACGGACGCACGGTGACCGCGGACGACATCCGCTTTCTCGCCAACTGGGACGCGAAGGCCGAGCCCTCGCGCGAGATCGCCTATATGCCCGCGCGCGTGCTGATGCAGGACTTTACTGGCGTGCCGGCCATCGTCGACCTGGCCGCCATGCGGGACGCCATGCGGGCGCTGGGTGGCGACCCCGAAAAGATCAACCCGCTGCAGCCGGCCGAGTTGGTAATCGACCACTCCGTGCAGGTGGACGAGTTTGGGACGGCGCACGCCTATGACTTGAACGCCGCGCTTGAGTTCCAACGCAACCGCGAGCGTTATGCCTTCCTCAAGTGGGGACAGACGGCCTTCGACAACTTCTCCGCCGTGCCGCCTGGCATGGGCATCTGCCACCAGGTGAACCTGGAGTATCTGGCCCGTGTCGTCTTCACGACAAAGGCTGACGCCAACGGCGAGGTGATGGCCTACCCCGATACCCTGGTCGGCACCGACTCGCACACGACGATGGTCAACGGCCTGGGCGTGCTGGGCTGGGGCGTCGGCGGGATCGAGGCCGAGGCGGCCATGCTCGGCCAGCCGGTGTCGATGCTCATCCCGCAGGTCGTCGGCTTCAAGCTGACGGGCAAACTCAAAGAAGGCACCACGGCCACCGACCTCGTGCTGACCGTAACCGAGATGCTTCGCAAGCTGGGCGTCGTTGGCAAGTTTGTTGAGTTCTACGGCTCCGGCATCTCCGAGCTGCCGCTGGCCGACCGCGCCACCATCGCCAACATGGCTCCCGAATACGGAGCGACCTGCGGCA
>CAXTUR010000123.1:0-9007 GCA_964247455.1 uncultured Acidobacteriaceae bacterium
GCCTAGCGTTGTGCCTTGTGACGTGCAGGTCGAAAACGCAGATTCCTCACGGAATAACAACCAGAAAGACAAGGCAGGAGCCCGGAAAGCAGATTCCTACGCTTCGCTGCGGAATGACAAACAAGAAGGGTTTAGCCGTCCACGTGGACGATAACGCCGCCGGCGACGGAGACGGCCAGGGGTACTGGTCTGGGCTGTTTGTCGGCTTCTTTCTGCTCGCGCGCTTTGGTCATCAAGCGGATAAATAGCTTGGCGACGGCGTCGCGTGGCGAGGCTTCCCCGTTGCTTACGGCGTTCTTTTCGAGGATGACATCAAGCATGTGCTCGCCGAGGGCGCGATAGGACTCGAACATCCCTTCGTTGAAGAACTGGTTGGCGGTGGTGTCATGGGGGAAGGCGGTGTCTTCGGCCTCCATGCCGAGCACGTCGGAGGGTTCGTCGCTGGTCAGGGAGCTCTTAATATAGAGGAGGCAGCCGCGGGCGGTCTGGCCGGGGTAGCAGATCTCGCCGATGGCGTAGTGGCCGGCGCGGAACTGTTTGCCGCCTTCGGGGCAGACGTCGCGTTGGGCGCGGATATGGATCTCGACGCTGAAGTCGCGGCGGCAGCGGTCGATAGCGTTGCCGAGGTCTTTGAAAGAGAACTCGGGGTCGGCGTCCGCGTCGGAACAGATAATGAAGCGTGTCTTGCGGCGGACGAGCTCGTAGATGCCGAGATTTTCAAAATGGCCGCCGTCCGAAAGATAGACGTATTTGCTCTTGTCGCCGGTCTTGCCCAGGAGTTCGGCGGCGAGATACCAGATGCCGGGAGCGTACCGGTTCCAGTGCGAGGGACTACGCGGATTGCCGCTCCACCAGCCGAGCCGGAGATTGAAGAGGGCGAGCAGCGCGGCGACACCGAGGCGGGTGTGGTAACCCATGTTGGGCGAGACCGCCGCGCCAGACGCAGCCATCGCGGTGCCGAGGAAGGGACGGCCGCCGGTGCCGCTATAGCCTTCGATCTTCAGGGTGGGATTGCCCACCGTGGAGCGGAAGCCGTGACGGTTCATACGATCCTCTTCGGAGCGATCGAGAGCGTCGGTGTCCGTGTCGGTCGCGACCGCTTCGGGCTCTTCGGTGGCGGTAAAGCTCTTGACGTAGTCGAAGCCGCAGAAGAGCGGGGAGTAGATAAAGGACGCGCCTTTACGCTGCTGCCAGGCGAGGTCTTCGCCGGTGGTAAGGTTGAGCGTCGTTCCCCAGATGGGGTAGGGGCCTTCAAAGGGTTTGCCCACGGTTGTGTGGCGGGAGAGGTCTTCGAGGGCGATGTCGTCGTCGGGAGCGAAGCCGGTGAAGGGGCTGGGACGCCGCCGCTCGGGAAGATTGTTCGACGCGCCAAGGAAGGCGCGGACGAGGCGGTTGCGGTAGAAGAGGTGGAGAGAGAACTCGTTGACGTCGAGGCGAACGGCGAGCAGAGCGGCAATGAGGGTGGGTAGAAGCCAGACGAAGAAGTAGCGCTGGTACCACTCGGGAAACCATGCACTGATGACGGTCTTGAGGGCGCTGGGGCTGGGGCCTGGATGGTCGTACAACGTGGCGGAGGGATGTACTTTGTCGAAACGCGACACCGAAGGGGCCACGTCACCACGCCAGCCGACGGTAGTGAGATAGTGACGGGGCATATGCGCGACTGTCTTGACGACGAGCTTGTGCGTGCCCCAGGAGACGAGGAGAAGAATGCCGGCGATGAAGACGGGCGGAGCGATGGTGATGACGGTGTCGAGTTTGCTCTTGTGGCCTGCGGCGCCGGAAGATTTTGCTCCATTGGCCCCGATGAGGCCGGTGACAACAATGAAGAGCCAGCCGCCCGGGATGACGGCGGAGACGACGTACTTCTTCCACGAAGGGATGCTCCACGAGGTAAAGAGGAGGTGCATGACGAGTGGGCCTAACAGGGCGATGGCCGTCACCCCGGCGATCACCACGGCCCAGAGAAAGAAGTATCCGGCCGCGCGGGCGAGCCACTCCCGTTTTGGGTCGGGGAACTTGCTGCCTAAAATCCCCAGGAAGGCGTAAGAGACGAAGGCTAGGCCGATGAGCAGGCACGGCAGCCCGAGGATGGTGTAGGAGTCGCCGATGTAAACTTTGGCATCGTGGATGAGCCATCGGCGGAAGAGCCAATCGAGCAGGCAGCAGAGGGTGCCGACGACGAGCCAGGCGGCAAAGAGGAGACCAAGCGAGGGAGCGGCCTGATCGACGGCCTGGAGTGTATCGCCGTTGAGGCGTTTGCGGAAGAGCAGCGCGCTGACGAGAGTGCCCACCACGGTGACGAGGGCGACAGCGATGACGGTGGCCATCTCGGAGGGGAACTCGGCGTACCAGGAGGGCGTCATCCACCAGATCATGATGCAGGCGAGTATCCCGCCGAGGATGGTAAGGGTGGCGGCCGAGGAGGCCTCGCGTAGATCGTCCTTGCCGCCGCCGAGCCGGCTGAGCGCGGTGGCTGCGATCGTGACGCCAAAGCAGAAGATGACAGCAAAGGCGGCGAGGGCGGCGATCATTAGACGGTGGCCGATGTGATGACTCCAGAAGATGGCCGGGGAGAGCAGTTGAAGCACAAGCATCACGGAGACGGCGAGCATCGCCAGCATCGTCTGGTTCAACAGCAGGTTGCGGATGTAAACGGAGATCAAGGCGAGCGTGTCGCCGCTGACGAGGCCGACGCGCGGGGTGAGATACGAGGAGTACCGTCGCAGGTAGTGGATGGCGTACGGCTCGACAAAGCGCTTGTAGACGAAGGGCTGCGACGTGGTTTGTGGAGGGGCTGGCGGCGGAGGGCTGGCGGCGCTGTGGCCCAGCTGCTCCTCGACCCACTTGAGAGAGCCTTCGCGCTTGATCCAGGCGGTAAGCCAGCCAAGCAGGTAGCCGCCGCCGGAGATGCCGCAGATGGCATGAACCTGGGTCAGCATCCTGGCCTGCGCCAGACGCTGGACTATGCCGAGGGCGACGCAGGCGCTGCGGATGCCGCCGCCCGAGAAGGCGAGGCCCAGCCGGTCGGGGAGGAGAGCGCCAGCACGACCGTCTAGCATCAGGTCGTCGGCGACACCCCGAGCGGCGCACTGCAGCCTGATTTCTTCGGCTTCATCGGCCAGCACCTGCGCGAGGTTGCAGGCACCTTCCCGTGTGGGGATCAAGCGATCCTCGTGGCGCTGTGGGGGTTGGGCAAGGTCGTGGCTCCCGCCTGCGATTGGATTGGATACAGGGCCCGCGCTGCATTGTGGATTTGCGAAAGGTTAGCAGAGCGGACGGGATGGAGCAACCCGGTTCTCTCTTGGTGCTGGGTAATTGAAAGCACAATCACAGAACAGGAAGATAAAAAGTCACCCCGTAGGCTATTGACAAGGATTGCCCTGCTTCTGTGTACTGAATCGGACCCAGTAGAAGGAGAACGTCTCAACTGCTAGATCAGCCTCGCCGTTAGAAGGTGGCGAAGAGCTCGGGTAAAGGCCTTAAGGCTGTAACAAAGTGGCTGGAACACCATCCACACGCAACAACAATCCGGAAGAGAGAACCAATGCATATCACCGAAACAAGCTGCACCGTACCCGCTTTTCGATCCACATCCCGCTTTTTGCGGCGGGCGGGGCAATCGTTTTTCCTCCTCATCGCGCTCATCGTGCTTTCGACGGCCGCTTGGGGACAACTGACCACCGCAGACATCCTCGGCACGGCGACCGACGCAAGTGGCGCGGTGCTGCCGAACGCCAGTGTCACGCTGACCAATCTTGGAACGCGCGAGCAGCGCACCGCTGTCACCAATGGCAGCGGAGAGTATACCTTCACGCTGCTCCCGGTTGGCCGCTACTCGGTGAGCGTGAAAGTGCCCGGTTTCAAGGTGTCCACCATCGAAAACCTCGCGGTTGAGGCGGGCGATCGTGCCCGCGCCGACGCGCATCTACAGCCCGGCGCGGAGTCGCAGACTGTGGAGGTGCAGGCGCAGACGCCCTTGCTGCAGGCCGATAACGCGACCGTCAGCTCGACCGTAACGGCGCAGGCTGTGCAAGACCTTCCGCTGAATGGGCGTAACTTCGTGCAGCTGGTGCAGCTGGTGCCTGGGGCTAACGAGGGTCCGGGTAACGGCCTGACGAGCGGCGGACGCCCCGATGATCGGCGCTCTTCAAGCAGCTTCTCCGTCAATGGGCAGGACGATACGCTGAACAACTACGTGATCGACGGCATCGACGACAACGAGCGCGTGATCGGCACCATTGGCGTCAAGCCGAACGTCGAAGGCATCCAGGAGATCACCGTTCAGACAAACAGCTATGCGGCCGAGGCTGGACGCACGGCGGGCGGTGTGGTCAACATCGTGACGCGCTCGGGGACGAACCAGTTCCATGGGTCAGCCTATGAGTTCTTCCGCAACGACTACTTCGACGCGCGCAACGTTTATCAGACAACGGGTCGCGCACCCGAGCTTCGCCAGAATCAGTTCGGCGGCAGCATCGGCGGGCCGATCTTCCGCAACAAGACATTCTTCTTTGGCGACTATGAAGGATACCGGCAGGTCTCCGGCACAACTTATCGGAGCACGGTCCCGACCATCGACGAGTACAACAACATCAACAGCATCGGCGGTGGTTCACCCCAGGCTTTGGTGGCGTCGGGCAACGGAACGCAGGGACTGGCGATTGATCCTATCGCGCTTGCCTATCTGAAGCTGTTTCCCGCGCCGAACGCTCCAGGCCTGAGCAGCAACTACACCGTGAGCCCGAACCGTACGCAGAACAGTAATACGTACGACGCGCGCATCGACCACAGCTTCAACCCGAACAACATCTTCTTTGGGCGCTTTTCCTACAACAAGGTCAACACGAATACACCTCAGGCCCTGGGCACGTCGAACGGGATCGATATCAGCGGCGGACGGTACATTTTTGCCGGCCCGGCGACGGACGTGGCGCAGCAGTACGCCTTCGGGTACACCCGCATCATCAACCAGAACCTGATCGTCGATCTCCGGGCTGCGTTCACACGCATCAACAATTTGTCGCTCCCGCTGAACAACGGCACGAGCCCGGACACGAAGTTAGGCTTCGGTTCGAACATGAACTTTAACTCACTCTCGTCGTTTCTAACTCCGATCCAGTTCGGCCCGTTTAGCGACATAGGCGACGGCGCATACGTCCCCTTGCAGGACATCGACAACACCTTCCAGTACGCGGCGACCGTCAGCTACACTCGCGGCAACCACAACATCAAGATCGGCGCGAGCTTCCTTCGCCGTCAGGCGCGCAACGTGCAAAGCGCCTTTGCGGCCGGGCAGTATGGCTTTGGGCTTGCCACCGACAGCAACACGGACTTGAAGAAGCAGCAAGACAATCAGCTTGCTTCAAGCCTGGTGGGAGCTTTCTCCTCCGCCAGCCGCAACTACGATCTGACGCCTCCCGACTATCGCAGCTACGAACCCAGCGGCTTTGTGCAGGACAGCTGGAAGGTAAATCCCAGGCTGACCGTGCTTGCGGGTGTACGGTACGACGTATTTACACCCTTTACCGAAGCGCACAGCCGCATCTCGAACTTCGACTATCTCTCGGCTCTTTCTTCCACCTCGGCAACCATCGGGAACAACCTGAAGGTTGCGAATGTTAACGGAGTGGACGGGCACGCCGGGATCAAGACGGATTATTCAAACGTGGCTCCTCGGGTTGGATTCTCGGCGTCTTTGACTCCGTCGATCGTTCTGCGTGGCGGCTACGGGCTCAGCTTCTTTCCGGGTAATTACACCTCAAACGCCGACCTGAAGAACGCGCCGTTTGTGTCCGTGTATAGCCCGAATTGTCAGTCGAGCCTTGCGGTGAGAATCGAAACGAGCCCGACTACAACAAACGCGGTCTCACCATCGTCGGTGAATCCCGATTGCGCCACCATCGCCGGCGCAAGCACGACCTTTGATCAAGGGCTTCCGCTACCAGCGGCGCAAACGATCAACAGCCCCTCGCTCTCCTTTGTGGCGGAAGATCCGAAGTTCCGCTCGGCGTTGATCCAGCAGTTTAATCTGCAGGTTGAGCAGCAGTTTGGCGCGAATGTGTTCACGATCGGCTATGTTGGCAACATCGGGCAGCATCTTCCCGAGACGATCAACGACATCAACGTGCCGAGGCCTTTCAACCCCATCACCAATCCATCCGCGTCGACGCGCCCGCTCAACGGCCTGCTGTCAAACCTCGGAACGGTCAACTGGCTTCAAAGCGAAGGTGTCTCGAACTACAACGCCCTGCAGACTTCGTTTCAACGCCGCTTTACCAACGGTCTGGCGTTCGACGCGAACTACACCTGGGGCAAGGCGCTCAGCGACATCACCGGCTTTTCGCAAGAAGGTGCCCAGGGATGGAGCAACGCCGACCCGACCCACATTCGTCAGATCGACTACGGCATTGCGGAGAACGATGTACAGAACCGCTTTGCGTTGTCGCTCAACTATGAACTACAGTACGGCAAGAGCTTTACGGGTCTGAAGAAGACTGTACTTGCCGGGTACCACTTCAACACCATCACCGTTTGGCAGAGCGGAAAGCCGTTTTCCATTCTGAATGGCGGCAGCGGTGCCGACAATCCTATCGAAAGCGATGGCAAGCAGCATGGCTATGGCAATCGTGCGACTCCGATTAACAATGGAGGCAACGATCGTCCCAACCAGTTGATGGACGCGCGCCTCTCCAACAAGACGAACGCGCAGTTCTTCAACATCAACGCGTTTGCGCCGCAGCCGTTAGGAACGATCGGAACGACCCACCGCAACTCTCTCTTTGGACCGGACTTCCGGCACGTCGATGTTTCTTTGTTCAAGGACTTCGCCGTGACGGAGCGTCTGGCGCTCCAGTTCCGGGCTGAGGCGTTCGACGTGACCAATACGCCGAACTTCTACATCAGCTCGGGCAATGGAGCGACCCAGTTCGGCAACTCGCAGTTCGGAACGATCAACCAGACCGATCCCAACTACGTGCCGCGCCAGCTCCAGTTTGCGTTGAAGGCCAACTTCTAACCATTCACGCGGTACCAGCAGAAAACGGCAAGGACTTAGGTCCTTGCCGTTTCTTTGTCTCTAAGGTGGTGCCCGGAGGGGGACTTGAACCCCCACGGCCGGTTAGGGCCTGCGGATTTTAAGTCCGCTGTGTCTGCCGATTTCACCATCCGGGCGGAGGGGCGGGCGCTCTCTTATCCTAACCCGCGGCGGTCGCTATTTTGTGGTGTAGAGCTGGCGGTAGAGCTCGCGGTTGCGAAGGATTGCCTGGACGTAGTCGCGGGTTTCGGTGTAGGGGATGGACTCGACAAATTCGGGAATGTCCTTGTAGTCGCCGGCGGCGAGCCACTGGCGGATGGGGGTGTCGCCGGCGTTGTAGGCGGCCAGGGCGTACTCCTTCTGGCCGGAGAAGCGGTCGAGGACCTCCCGTAGGTTGAGAGTGCCGAGCTGGAGGTTGATGGCGGGGTTGAGGAGCTGGTTGGCGTTGAAGCCCTTCTGGCCGAGCTTCTTGGCGGCGGCCTTGCCGACGGAGGGGAGCAACTGCATCAGACCGTAGGCGTTGGCGTGAGAGACGACGCCGGCGTTGAACTCGGACTCCTGCCGGATCAGCGAGGCGACGAGGTAGGGGTCGAGGCCGTTGCGCTCGGAATCGGCGACGAGGTCGGTCCAGTACGGCTTGGGGAAGAGGAGTTGCCAGTAGATGACAGGAACGCGGTCGAAGGGCAGCATGAAGAAGGAGATGCCGCTGTGCTTCATCGATTGAAGTGAGCGGGTGTACTCGCCGAAGGAGGCGTAGATCTCGGCCTGGGCGAGCGCTCCCCATTGGCTGGCGGTGGGGCTAGCCATGATCTCGGGGCCGATGTACTCGTTGAGGGCGGCGTTGGCGAGGAGGCGGGCCTTGATGAGGTGGATGTCGTTCTCGGGGAGCTCACCGGTAAGGTCGGGGATGACGGGCGGCTTGACGGAGATGAGGACGGGCGACGGCTCGGCGGGGGCTTGTGAGGCGAGGACGGTGAGGCGCTGGCGGGCGAGCAGGGCGTAGTAGAAGTTGGGGTAAGAGGCGGAGAGGGCGCGGTAGTAGTTGACGGCCTGGCCGAAGTTGCGGTCCTGCTCCTCCAGCAGGCGGCCGCGCCAGTAGAGGGCGCTGGGGACCTCGATGCCGCCGGGGTACTGCTGGACCTGCTCGTCCATCAGGCGGGCGGCGTCGGGATAGCGGCGGAGGCGGTAGGAGAGCCAGGCGGCGTGCCAGTGGGCGGAGGGCGCGTAGGTGCTGTTGGGGAAGTGCTGGACGAGCTGCTCGTACTGGTCAATGGCCTTGGCGGGATCGCGCTTGACGAGGTACATGTTGCCGCCGGAGTAGAGGGCCTCTTCGAGCCAGCGGCTTTGCGGGAAGCGGGAGACAATCTGGGCGACGAGGGCGTCGTGGCCCGTGCGGTCGTCGGTGTTGCGGGCCAGCTCGGAGAGGAGATAGAGCTTGAGGGCGGCCGAGTCATCTCCGGTTTGGGGGAGGTTGTCGACCTCGCGGCGGGTGAGGCGTTTGAGCTTCAGGTCGCAGACGGCGGCGTAGATGTCAAGGGCGGCGCGGTCGGCCTGGCTGAGGCTGCCGTCGTTCTTTTGGAGGTCGTGGTATTCGGCTGCGGCTTCGTTGTAGTGCTTGGCGTCGTAGAGGCGGTCGGCGTGGGTCTTGCGCTCGGCGGCGGAGAGCTGCGTGCCCATGGCCTGGAGCTGGGTCTTGGCCTGTGCGGCTTCGGGGCTGAGAGGGTCGCCGGTGTAGAGGCCGCGGAAGAGCGTGGCGGCTTTGGCAGAGTCGCCGGAGGCTTGGTAGGCGCGGCCAAGCATGTAGCGGAAATCGGCGTGGCTGCCCTGGGGCGTGTTGGCGAGCGGCTCGAGAATGCGCAGCGCGGCCTGCGGGTTCCCCTGCTGGACATAGGCGTTGGCCAGCAGGACGGGCGCGCTGGCGATGAAGAGGCTGCCGGGATGGCGTTCTGCGAAGTGGTCGAGCAGCGTGGG
>CAXTUR010000124.1:0-9006 GCA_964247455.1 uncultured Acidobacteriaceae bacterium
GCAGGTTCTCGTACTGGTCGATGCGCGAGGGCATGATGTTGAGGAAGTTCTGGACTTGAGCATAAAAATCGAGAGGGGGTTCCAGGCTGAGGCCGCCGATGCGGAAGTAGCTTGTCATCATGCGCTGGCCGGAGACGTTTTCGAAGATGCGCATCAACTCTTCGCGCTCACGGAAGCAATACAGGAACATCGTCAGCGCACCGATGTCGAGCGCGTGGGTGCCAAGCCAGACGAGGTGCGACTGGATGCGGGTGAGCTCGTTGAGCAGGACGCGGTGGAACTGGGCGCGCTCGGGGATTTCGAGGCCGAGGAGTTTCTCAACCGCCAGGCAGTAGCAGAGATTGTTCGACATCGGCGAGAGATAGTCGATGCGGTCGGTGAGGGGGACGACCTGCTGGAAGAACTTGGCCTCGCAGGTCTTCTCGATGCCGGTGTGGAGATAGCCGATGTCGGGGGCGCAGGCGACGACGGTCTCGCCGTCGATCTCGAGCACGAGCCGGAGCACGCCGTGGGTCGACGGGTGCTGGGGGCCCATGTTGAGGATCATGGTCTTGTCGGCCGAGGCGTCCGCGTTGGCGTTGTGGCGGTTGGCGTCGGCGATAAGGTCCTTGACGCCGGGGTTGAGGACGTCTGCGATCTCGTGCTTGGCGACTGTCTCTGTGGCGATGCGTTCTTCGACTGCTGGCGGCATTAGCGGTAGCCCTCGACGGGATAATCTTTGCGGAGCGGATGGCCCTGCCAGTCTTCCGGCATCATGATGCGGACCATGTTGGGGTGGTTGGCGAAGGAGACGCCGAAGAGGTCGAAGATCTCGCGCTCGTAGAAGTTGGCGGAGGGCCAGACGGGTGTGATGGAATCGATGATGGGGGCGGTGCCGTCCAGACGGGCGGCGAGGCGGACGCGCTGCTTCAGGCTATGGGAGAGGATGTGGTAAGTGATTTGGAAGCGCGGCTCGGAGGGGTACCAGTCGACGGCGGTCACGTCTTCGAGGAAGTTGTACCCGGCGGATTGGACGGCGCGGGCGGAGGCGACGATGTCGGTGGGGACGACGGTGAGGGTGAGCTCGGCTCGGTCGTACTTGGCGTCTACAAGCAGGTCGGCCAGGGCGATCAGGGCCGGATTCGCGGGATGAGCTTCAAGGACGGCGTCCTTGCCGCGAAGGGCGGACGCGGGATCGTAGAGCTTCGGTTCGCGCTTGGATTCTTCGAGTTGACCGCTCATCGTTAGAGGTCTCCCTTATCGTTGGCCCAGTCGAGGATGCCCTTCTTCCAGACGTAGAAGAGGCCGACGGCGACGAAGCCGATATAGACGAACATCTCCCAGAAGCCGAACATCTTCTGGCCGGTGATGGCGGGCAGCTGCTTGAAGATGACCGCCCAGGGAAGCATAAAGACGGCCTCCACATCGAACAGAATGAACAACATGGCGACCATGTAGAAGCGGACCGAGAAACGGCCGCGCGCGTCGCCGATGGGGTCCATGCCGCACTCGTAGGCGCCGCCCTTGGTGCGGGAGCGTTTGTGCTTGCCAATGAAGAACGACGCGCCCACCATGCCGCCCGCTAGCCCTAGGGCGGCCACGATTTGCAGGACGAGCGGGAGATAGTTCCAGATGTAGGGGTATGTTTGCATAGCCAGGCGTTCGCTCTAAGTTCGACTGTAGGAGGAGCGCTGGCAAGAGTCAAGGGTAGGGTTCTCGGCTGTGTGAGTGTTATCGAAGCAAGCTCCCGTAAAAGGCGATGATGGGGCCGCCGAAGAGAGCGGTCACCAGGCCGGCGGCGCAGAGAAAGCTGCCGAACGGGAGTGCAGTGAGCGCGGTGGCGCGGCCCCGGGCGAGCAGGACGAGGGCGTAGGCGGTGGCGAGCAGCGTACCGAGGAAGAGGGTAAGGACGGCGGGCCAGAAGCCTAAAAAGCCGGCGATCATGGCGAGGAGCTTCACGTCGCCGAGGCCCATCCCTTCGCGCTTCCGTGTGGCTTTGTAGCCCCAGCGGATGACGAGCAGGATCGCCGCCGCGCCGACGACCGAGAGAAGCCAGACGCCGAGCAGATGTTCAGGGCCGGTAAGAAAGATGTTGCCCTGGCTGGCGAAGCTGCCGGGGGAGCGAAGGCGGAGTTGCTTGGCAGAGTTGAGGACGATCTGGTCTTCGGAGCCTTGGAGGAAGAAGGCGCGGATACAGGTGAGAAAGAAGCTGATGGCAATGCCGGTCAGGGTGGAAGCATCAGGGAGGAGGTGGGTCTGCCAGTCCATGACGAGGAGGCCGATGAGGAGGAAGCCGAGGATGGCGAGGGCGATGGCCGGGAGGATAAGGGAGGCGAGTTGTTCGGTGGAGAGCTGCGGACCGGGCGCGAAGACATAGGAGAGGGAGCGCGAGGCGGCCATGACGAACCAGAGTGCGGTGGAGACTTCGATCATCAGGTACTGCGCAGAGATGCTTCCACGGCAGTCACGACACTGACCTCGAAGCAGCAGCCAGCTTAAGGCAGGGATGTTGTCGTACCAGCGGATCGGCTTGCCGCAGTTGGGACAGCGCGAGCGCGGGGTGACGACGGACTCGCCTTTGGGAAGCCGCGCGATGCAGACGTTGAGGAAGCTGCCAAAGAGGAGGCCGAGCAGGAGTGCGGCGGCCTCGAATGTCCAGAGCAGGGTCACGGATGAAGTATACGGTTCGGGTTACGGCGGCGGCGCGGTTGAATGATCGCGCTTTGTGTCGGCGCAAAGTAAACAGCAGGTCCTTCGACTCCGCTGCGCTTCGCTCAGGATGTTCCATTGCCGCGCTAAAACTCGCCATGAAGCTTGACACTTAATATGTTGACCGGGCCGCGATCTTTGTTAAATGCGGGGTTGGCGATGCGCTGGTAATCGCCCGCCAGCCAGTAGGATTTGCGGAGATTGAGACTGTAGAAGAGGTCGAAGGCGGTCTCCGCGCCGGAGTGGGGCAGCTTGCCGTCGCCGATGAAGCCGTCCACACCGCCGAGCGCGAGGTAACGCTTGTGCGGGTCGGACGCCCAGCCGAAGGTAAGGCCAGTGCCGGTCACGTCGCGAGTGCGATGCCAGAGCGTGCCTTTGCCGAGCAGGCCGAAGGTGGCGGAGCGGTCGGACGCGCTGTAGGCGTCGACCTCGGTTTTGCCGTCGGAGTACATGGCGCGTGTGAAGACGCCGATGCCGCTGGCGACATATTGCTCGGCAAAGACGCCGATGCCTTTCTTCACGTTCGACCGGCGAACCCAGCAGAGATCAGGGGCGGTGGCGTTGTTCGAGCCGTAGTTGAAGGCGGTGCAGGCGGCGGCGTTCTTGGCGGGATCGGCCTGGAAGGCGGCGATGGCCTCGTTGAAGCTGCCGATGTGTTCGCGGTTGCGGTAGCCGAGGACGCGCACGATGCCCTCTTTCGAGCCGAACTGGTGATGGTGCTCGGCCTCCATCTGGTCGCCGTGGTACTTGAAGAGTCGCCAGTCGATCGGTAGCTGGTTGGGGTCGCGCGGCGGCGTGACGCGGCCATAGCGAATGGCCCACTTGTCCCAGTAAAGCTCGGAGACCGCTCCCCAGGAGTAGCCGCGGGCGTCGGAGGCGAAGTCGTATGCAGCGTAGGTGAGGAAGGCCAGGTTGAAGAGGCCTTGGCGAGGGTCGATGTCGAAGGCGTTCTTGTCGAAGAAGTCGAGGACGCTGAAGTTTCCTGCGACGAGAACGAGGCGGCGGCTGTCGTACTTGGAGCCGAGCTGGGTTGGACCGGATTCGACGGTGAGCTTATCCCCGCCGAAGCCGACGGTCTGCTTGAGAAAGGCGCGGGAGCGATAAAGGGTCGGCGTTTCGGCACCGCCCTTTTGCAGCTCGAAGTCCTGGATGGCCCCGCCGAGGCCTTTGAGCTGCGAGAGCGGCTTTTCGGAGATGAGCTCGGGCACGGCGTAGGCTTCGGCACCCTTCCACAGACGAACGCCGAAATAGAGGGTGGCGGTGCCGGTGAAGCTTTGCTCGGGATTGGAGAGCAGAGAGTTGATGCTGCCGTTGAAGTTAGTGTACGGCGCGTCGAACTTCTGCTTCCATCCATAGATATAAGTGAATTGGCCGTAGGCGTTCCAACGCTCGTTTTCGAGATTGTGCTCGCCCCGCGCGGCCAGCCACTTCATCAGGCTGGGCTGCTCGTCCGGGATGGGAGCGGGCGCGCCGTTCTGGGCATGCGCCATAAAGGCAAGCAGCGCAAGGAAGCCGATCCACAGAGATTGAAGAACGAGCGATCGCTTTGGAGAGCGAACCAATGCGGCACGCAGAGCGGGAAAGTACATTCCAGTATCCAATCTTGGTCTTGGCAATAGCAGCACAGCCTGGATGGTCTGTACAGAGTGATTAACTTTTATCTTCGGGTGTTCTCATCAATAGAGTGCAACAGGTACTGCAAGCGGGCCACGGGCGTGCTTTGTGGCATTTGTATGTAGCGTAGTATACCCCAGTAGGGTATGTAAGGAGAGATCATGACGGAGATGTCACGCGACCGCACCAAGTTGATGAACCGCGTCAAGCGCATACGGGGTCAAATTGAGGCGGTGGAACGGACGCTGGCGGGCGGGGAAGACTGCACCAAGGTGCTGATGCTGCTGGCGGCAACCCGCGGCGGCATCAACAGTCTGATGGGCGAAGTGCTGGAGGATCACATCCGGTTGCATCTGCTTCAGGATGGCCATGCGCCGCTGACGCTCGCTTTGGGTGAGGAGTTGATCGATCTGGTGCGTGCTTATTTGAAGTGAGTGAAATACCGTTGAGGAGCGCTTGCAGCGCGGAGGGGTTCTGCGCTATTCTCTGGGTACACGGGAAAGGAGGATGGTCCAGCCTATGAAAAATGACTCAAACAGTTGCACAACGGTACGTGAGGTGACTGAGGCTTAGGGCGTTCAGCTCTAGTCCCAGCGGTTCCTGATGTTGCATTGAAGAAGTCCCGCAGCGGCCCATATACGAGTGTGGACGCCTCAAGTCAATTCCACCAGATCACCGCCAGAAGGCCCACTCTTTTGATGAGAGTGGGTCTTCTGCTTTGTAGTTGGTGCCCGTGAATCCGACGGGTTGCAAGCTTCAAGGGTGCTGAGGTGCAACCATGGCGCGGGCCTGATTTAAAGCGGTTGCTTCACAAGGCCCACGCGGCTGCTTCTTTTGGGAACGACAAACCAGAGACGGCGCGCCCTAAACGGAAGACGCATTGTTGCAGGGACCAGTTAGGCGCGGAGCTTGGCGAGCAGGTCGGTGGGGTGGACGGGCTTGGCGAGGATCTCGAACTCATGGCCCTGCGAGCGCGCCTTCTCCAGCAGATCGGCGGTGGCGGCCTGGCCGGAGAAGAGCAGAATCTTACACTTCGGCATCTTCTCCCGGGTGGCGATGGCGGCCTCGATCCCCGTCATCCCGGTCATGATGACGTCGGAGATGAGCATGTCGGGCTGAAAGTGGTCGAGTGCTTCAAGGGCTTTTTCGCCGCTATAGACGGCGCGGGCCTCAAAGCCAGCCTGGTTCAGGATGATGGCCAGCGTGTTTGCGATCACCTGCTCGTCGTCGGCGACAAGGACGCGCGGCTTGGAGGGTGTGGCGGCTGTTTCGGTCATGCGCAATGTCCCCAATTCTGATACAGAGTACAGCTTAAGCAACACAGGCGAAAGAAGATCGTTCACACCGGGCTGCGCTTGCCAATGATACGCTGACCAAGACGCAACTGTCCTTCGCTACCCCGGGGCGCCGCGCATCGCATCAGCACATTTCTTCTATTATGCAGAACGCTATCATCCGCGCCGAGCGCGTCGAGAAATATTATGCTCAGCCGAGCGAGAACCGCATCCAGGTGATCTCGGCTACCGACCTGTCGATTGTGCCGGGCGAGATCGTCGCGCTGCTGGGACCGTCGGGGTCGGGCAAGTCGACGCTGATGCGGATGCTGACCGGGCTGTCCGTGCCGTCGGCGGGCGAGGTCTTCTGGCATGAGCAGCCGATCGCGACAGTTGAGGTGAACGTCTCGATTGTCTTCCAGAGCTTTGCGCTCTTTCCGTGGCTTACGGTGTTGGAGAACGTCGAGGCCCCGCTGAAAGCCCGCGGCGTGGAGGCGGGCGAACGGCGGCGGCAGGGCTTGAAGATGCTCGACACGGTAGGGCTGGACGGCTTTCAAGGAGCGTATCCGAAGGAGCTTTCGGGCGGGATGCGGCAGCGCGTCGGCTTTGCCCGGGCGCTGGTAGTGGAGCCCGAGGTGTTGTTCATGGACGAGCCGTTCTCCGCGCTGGACGTGCTGACGGCGGAGAACCTGCGCTCGGAGCTGCTGGAGCTTTGGCAGAAGAAGACCATCCCCACGCAGGCCATCTTCATCGTGACCCACAATATTGAGGAGGCGGTGCTGCTGGCCGACCGCATCATCGTGCTGGGGCGGAATCCGGGGCACATCCGGACGGACTTCAAGGTGACGCTGCCGCATCCGCGCGACCGCAAGGCACCGGCGTTTACCCAGCTAGTGGACTATATCTACAAGGTGTTGACGCAGCCGGACGCGCAGCCGCCGGAGCTGCCGACTACCCTTGCGGGTAAGGCCGAGCGGAAGGCGCACTACCAGATGCTGCCGCATGCGCGTCCGGGCGGGATCGCGGGTCTGCTGGAGCTGGTGCTCGACCATCATGGCAAGGACGACATCTACCGGCTGGCGGACGATCTTGGCTTCGAGATCGACGATCTGCTGCCCATTGTGGACGCGGCGCAGCTGCTCGGCTTCCTGACGGTGACCGAGGGCGACGCGGCCATCACGGCGACCGGTGCGGACTATGCCAACTCCGAGATCCTGCGGCAGAAGGAGCTGTTCCGCGCGGCGGCGGTGGAGCATGTGCTGCTGCTGCGGCAGATCGTCCGCGCTATTGAAGCCAAGTCGGATGGCACCGTTTCGGAAGAGTTCTTCCACGACATGCTGGACGAGCAGTTCACCGAGGAAGAGACGCTGCGGCAGCTGGAGACGGCGATCAACTGGGGCCGCTATGCCGAACTCTTCGACTTCGACGCGGCGCGGCGGCGCTTTATGCGGGCGGAGAAGCTGCATCACGGGGCGGAAGAGACGGCGGAGATCGACGCGTGATCGAGCTGCCGGGATACAACTTTGGACGCGAAACGCTGGCGCGCGCGCAGGTGCTCAAGCGCTCGTGGCCGTTCGTGATGGACCTCGCGGTGGCGGCCATCGGGCTGGGCGTCTTCTACTGCGTCGTGCTGATCGCGAAGTTCTGGGCGGGGCCGCCGAACGTCCAGATGGTCGTCTCGCTGAGCCCCAGCGCGCTGCCGCTCTACTCGTTCTATTCACTGGTGCGGATTGGCTTCGCGTACCTGCTCAGCCTCGCGTTCGCCATCGGGTACGGCTACACAGCGGCATACAGCCCGCGCATGGAGCCGTTCATGATGGCGGTGCTCGACATCCTGCAGTCGATTCCGGTGCTGAGCTTTCTGCCCGGGGTAATGCTGGCGATGGTGGGTCTCTTCCCGACGCGACACCTGGGCGTGGAGCTGGGAGCGATCGTGCTGATCTTTACCGGCGCGGTGTGGAACATGGCGTTCTCCTTTTACGGCTCACTGAAGAGCATCCCGCGTGAGCTGCGAGAGGCGACGGCGATCTACCAGTTTTCGCCTTTGCAGCGGCTGGTGCAGTTGGAGCTGCCCTACGCGGCCATCGGCTTGGTGTGGAACTCGATCATGTCGGTCGCGGGCGCATGGTTCTTTCTAATGGCCTGCGAGATGTTCCACTTCCGGTCGCGCGATTTCCGGCTGCCGGGGCTAGGATCGTATTTGCAGACGGCGGCGGACCAGGGCAACGGCAGGGCCATCGCCTACGGATTGCTGACGATGGTGGCGATCATCGTCGCGACGGACCAGCTGATCTGGCGGCCGCTGATCGCGTGGTCGGACAAGTTCAAGTTTGAGCAGGTGGAGAGCTCGAAGCGGGTCGTGTCGCCGGTGCTGCATCTGTTGACGCACTCGAACGCCCTGGCGGCGCTGCGTCGGCATACGACGGACCCGCTGGGCGAACGTGTGTACGCGGCGCTAGCGAAGCGGCGCGAGGAGCGGATCAAGACGCGGGTGCCGGACGCGCCGGCGGGTACAACGTCCAAGGCTGTCCTTTGGCTGCTTGGGGCCGCCGTCGCCGCGCTGGTCGTGTTTCTGGCGACGCGCACGGTCGGCCTGCTGCGGCCCGTCCGCGCGGACCAGTACCTTGAGCTGCTCAAGGGCGCGGCGGCGACGTTTGGCAGGGTGAACCTGTCGCTGCTTCTGGCGGCCGCCTGGACGATCCCGGTTGGCGTGGCGATCGGGTTCAATCCCAGGCTGGCGAAGATTGCGCAGCCGCTGGCGCAGATCGCGGCGTCGGTTCCGGCGACGGCGCTGTTTCCGGTGATCCTGCTGATGCTCGTCCGGGTAGGCGGCGGGCTGGGCATCGGGTCGATCGCGCTGATGCTGCTCGGCACGCAGTGGTACATCCTGTTCAACGTGATCGCCGGCGCGCTGGCCATCCCCACGGACATGAAGGAGGTCGCCACGCTGTTCCGCTTCTCTACCCTCCAGCGCTGGCAGACGGTCATCCTACCGGGCATTTTCCCGTTCCTGGTGACCGGGATGGTGACGGCGTCGGGTGGAGCGTGGAACGCCAGCATTATCGCCGAATACTTCCGGCTGAACAATCAGACCCTGCATACGCTTGGCCTGGGTGCGCAGATCAGCGCGGCAACCGAGAGCGGCAATTTTCCCGTGCTGCTGCTGGGCACGGTCATGATCTCGCTGATGGTGGTGACGACCAACCGGCTGCTGTGGCGGCCGATGTTTCGGCTGGCGGAGACGAAGTACAAGCTGGGCAGTTAGAAGTACAAGCTGGGCAGTTAGAAGTTGACGGGCAAAGTGCGACGTTCGGCGCTACTTTGGCGGGCGAGTTCGAGGAGGCGGACGACGCGGAAGCCTTGCTCGGCGGGGACAGCGAGGGGAGCTAGGCCGAGGATGGCGTCGCGGACGTTCGCGTAGAAGAGGCGG
>CAXTUR010000125.1:0-8796 GCA_964247455.1 uncultured Acidobacteriaceae bacterium
CCCTTCCACGGATCAACCTTCAACCGATCTCCCCACGCCGCAAACTCCCCGACCCGGAAGACCGGCCTCGCCGCCCCCTTCAACTCTTTCCAATCGAGCGGCAACGAAACCGCCATCCCCGCCCGTGCCCGCGGCGAATAAGCCGCCACCGCCGTCGCTCCCCGCTCATTCCGTAAGTAATCCAGGTAAATCCGCCCTTTTCGGGCCGCCTTCGACATCTTCGTCAGATAACGAGCCGGGTTCCGCTTCTCTAGATCAAGCACCAACCCATGCGCAAACTGCTTGATGACGCCCCAGTCGTACGCCGGCACGTTAGGCACGACCACATGCAGGCCTTTGCCGCCAGTGGTCTTCAAGAAGCTCTGCAGGCCCAACTTCTTCAAACGCCCGCGCACCTCTTCAGCGCTCTCCGCCAGAACCTCCCACCCAATCGCCTCGTCCGGGTCGAGATCGATCGTCAGCCGGTCGGGATGCTCTAAGTCCTCGTTCCGCGAGCCCCAGGGATGCACCTCCAGCACGCCCATCTGCGCGAGGCCAGCCAGCGCCTCCGCCGTGGCCAGCGTGATGTACGGCTCCGGCTTGCCCGTCTTCTTATCCGTCACCTCCACCGACGTAACTCCCGGCGAAAGCATCACGTTCGTATGCTTCTGGAAAAAACATGGCTTCTCGCTTCCTTCCGGACACCGCACCAGCGACAGCGGCCGCCCCGCCACATGCGGCAACATCCGCTGCGCCACGGCCCAGTAGTAATCTGCCAGCATTCGCTTCGTCAGCCCAGATTCCACATCGACGACCTTGTCGGGATGCGTCAACCGAATCGGCGCTTGCTCCAGCGGCTTCTCCGCCTTCTTCTGCTTGCCTAAAGAACTGTCATCCTGAGCGGAGCGGACTACAGTCTCATCGCCGTCCGCGGAGTCGAAGGACCTGCGGTCGCCACCACCTCCACGCGGCGACATCGAAGGCTCCTCCCGCCGCACCTCGTTCGCCGGTTTGTCCTCCCGCAGCCCTTTGAACGACGCCTGCCGCAGGAGATCATCCGCCGTCCACGTCGCGAAGTTTACCTGCGCCACCAGCTCCGGCTTGATCCAGACCGCGCCGCGCCGCGCCTCCGCCGGTGGTCTGTCAAAGGGACAAGCCTCCACCCGAAGCCTATCCAGCCTCTCCCGCATGTCCCGGTGCGTCTTCGCTGTAAACCCCGTCCCTGTCCGCCCCGCATAGATCAGCTTGCTCGCCTCGTTGTAGTACCCCAGCAGCAGCGCCCCGATCGCCTGCGTTCCCTTTCTGCCCTTCTCCGGCAGGGTAAACCCTCCGACGACAAACTCCTGCTCATGGACGCACTTCAGCTTCAGCCAGTCGCCCGTGCGTCCACCGGTGTACTTGCTGTCGGCGCGCTTGGAGATAATGCCCTCCGCATGGAGCTCGCACGCCTTGTGGAACATCACCCCGCCACCCGCCGCCAGATGCTCGCTGATCTGGACCGTCTCGCCCTCCGCTTGTGGCAAACCGCCGAGCACCTCGCCCAGCATCGCCTTCCGCTCGATCAACGGCAGCGCGCGCGTATTCACCCCATTCCGATGCAGCAGGTCGAAGACGAAGTACGTCAGCGTGTGTTTCGCCCCCTCCTGAAACGCCGCCTGCAGGTCAGCAAAACTCGTCGTTCCGTCCGCTCGCACCACCACCACCTCGCCATCGAGCAGCAGCTTGTCGTCTGGCAGCTTCGCCACCGCGGCCGCAACGGCCTTCATCCGGTGCGTCCAGTCCAGCCCCGTCCGCGTTAGCAGCTGGACCTTCGCCCCGTCCTTCCGCGCCTGCACCCGGTAGCCGTCAAGCTTCAACTCATGCAGCCAACCCATACCCTCAGGCGCTTCCGTGGCCTGCATCGCCAGTTGCGGCGAAATGAACTCCGGCAGCTCCTCGACCGTGCCTGTCCTGAATCGCTTCTTATCCTTGCCTTTCGACGTACTTGCACCGCCTAAAAAAATGTCATCCTGAGCGGAGCGCACCACAGCCTCATCGTGGTTCACGGAGTCGAAGGACCTGCGGTTGCCCGTCTTCCCGTCATCCACCCCCTTCCGATACCACGCCTGCCCCGTACCCGCGGTCTCCTTCGAGTTCCAAACATGGTCCTCGCTACCCGCAATCTCCTCAAGCGTCCGCTCCGTCACGACACTCTTCGGAGCCTCCTCCGTAATGCATGGAGCACCCGCCGCACGCTCGAACTCGTCATGCTCTTTGATCAGTAGCCAGTTCGGCTTGCCCCCGTTTGCGGCCCCGCCCGCCGCTTTGCCGCCCATGCGGATGAGCGTCCACTTCCCCTGCATCTTCGTCCCGTGCATGAGGAACTTCAGCGACCCATCGCGCAACCCGGCGTCCACGTCCGTATGTCCGGCCTGCGGCTCCCACGTGCCCTGGTCCCACACCATCACCGTGCCGCCGCCGTACTGCCCCATGGGGATGATCCCCTCGAAGCCGCCATACTCCATCGGGTGATCTTCCACCTCGACCGCCAGCCGCTTGTCCCGGACGTTATAGCTCGGCCCTTTCGCCACCGCCCAACTCTTCAGCACCCCGTTCCAGCCCAGCCGAAAGTCATAGTGCAGCCTGGTCGCCGCGTGCTTCTGGATCACAAATGGTAAGCCTAGCTTTGGCGCAGAACTTTTGTTCCCGCCCGCCGGTTCAGCTGTAACGCTAAAATTCCGCATCGACCGATACCGCGCCAGTTGCTCATCCACTGCGTCGCCCGGATTGTCTTTAGGCTTAGGCCCTTTGTCGCGAACGGGCAGCTTTGTCGCTACGGATCGTGCTTGGGATCGGGTGTTTGCCATAGTTCTGAAACCTAATCGATGATGCAGTTCGGTTGCACGGCTTGCACCCTGCTTACCGTCTCATCAAGAATTTGCAGTGCTACATTTATCTTCGACCTGAACTCGACGTCCGCACTTGACCATGGAGGAACAATCGTAAGTTCGCTGTCCGTGATTAGGTGCGTGCCCATGATTCTTAGAACTTCGCGCAAACTCTCCTGAGCGTAAACTCCCCTATCCGAAACATGAAACAACGTGACAGGCTTGCCAAACAGCTCTCCACTACCTACTAACCAATCTGAAGCGTTCTTTAGAGAACCGGGTATACCATGCGCATACTCCGGTGTCGAAAGCACAAGCGCATCGGCGGTAGATACTGCCAATCGGAGGCGGGCCACCGGCTCGCACGCAGGAGAATCGTCCAAGTCTGGATCGAATGAAGTGATCTCGGCTAATCCCTTGTAGACGCTGATAGAAAAATGGTCCACGGCGACAGAGGCTACGGCTTCTAGAAACGCTGTGTTGCTCGAGCTCTTGCGCAAGCCTCCCGAAATGGCCAGTATCTGCACGATTGCTATGCCAACCGCACGATCACTCTAAGCCGACTTCCTGGCTTTGGCCTTCGGCTTCTCATCCTTCACAAGCGCGATTCCTTTTGCCAGCGCTTTCTTCTTCACTCCGCCCGCCTCTTGCGGAGCCCCACCGCCCGTATCGCTCTGCACACTCTTCCGCAGCGCGTCCATCAAGTTAATCACCTTTCCGGCCTTCGGCGCAGGCGTTTCTTCCTCGGCCGGAGCGACGTTGTTCACCTTCGCCTCCACCATCGCCCGCAGTGCAGCCTCGTACTCGTCGTGGAACTTCTCCGGCTCAAACTTCGACGCCTTGCGCTTGATCAGCTCCTTCGCCAGGTCGAGCTGGTCCTCATCCACCGCCACCTTCTTGATCTCGCCGAAGAACTCGCCGCGCTTCTTCAACTCCTCCGCATAACGCATGGTATAGGCCATCATTCCCGGCATCTCGTCGTCGCCCGAAGGCGAGATCGCCACCAGATGCTCCCGCCCGCCAAACGCAATCTTGCCCAGCGCGATCTTCTTCGTTTCCGCCAGCGCCTTCCGCACGACCGCGAATGCCTCCGCCTCCGCGTCGTTCTCCGGCGTCACAAAATAGGGCTTCTCGAAGAACTCTGGATCGACCTCCTCGACATCCACAAACTGAGTCAGGTCGATCGTCGACTTCGAAGGCACGCGCAGATTCTCGATCTCTTTCGGCTCAATTTGGACATACTCGCCCTTGCGGTACTCGTAGCCCTTCACAATGTCCGACATCCCCACCTGCGTCGCGGCTGGTTCCCCCGGAGCGGGAGAGTCGCCGCCACCCACCGTCTTCTGGTACTTGATCCGTTCGCCCGTCTTCCGGCTGAGCTGATGAAAGCGTATCTCACTCTTCGCCTCTGTCGCGGTCCACAGCTTTACGCCAAACGCCACTAGCGAAATACGCAATTGCCCAGACCAATACGGACGTGCCATGTGGGAGATCTCTCCACTTACTTGGAAGCGCAAGGAAGTTCACAAGATGCCCGCGTTCACCTTAAGTCTGTGTCCGCGCATCACAATAGGACACATGACGACCTCCACCGAGACCCCTACAGACCTCGTCCCTTCCGACGCCCTCGTCTTCTTCGGCGCAACCGGCGATCTAGCCTACAAACAAATCTTCCCTTCGCTCCAGCGCCTCGCCAAGCGCGATAAGCTCCCCGGCTCCGTCATCGGCGTGGCCAAGTCGGGCTGGACCCTCGATCAGCTGAAGGAGCAGGCCCGCAAAAGCGTCACCGAGCACGGCGGCCTCGACCCTGTTGGCTTCCCCAAGCTCCTCGAACACCTCCGATATGTTGACGGCGACTACGCAGATCCCTCAACCTTCCAGCAGGTCCGCCAGCAACTCGGGGACGCCAAACACCCCATCCACTATCTCGCCATTCCACCCTCCCTGTTTGAAGTGGTGATGAAGCAGCTCCAGGACGCCGGTTGCGCCGAGGGAGCCCGCATCGTCATCGAAAAGCCGTTCGGTCACGACCTTTCCTCCGCTATCGAACTGAACCACACCGTCAACTCCTACTTCGCCGAGGAAGACGTCTTTCGTATCGACCATTACCTTGGCAAGAACGCCGTCCAGAACCTCCTTTACTTCCGCTTCGCCAACTCCTTTCTCGAGCCTATCTGGAACCGTCATCACATCCAGTCCGTCGAGATCACCATGGCCGAGAGCTTCGGCGTTCAGGGCCGCGGAGCCTTCTACGACGGCGTTGGTGCTGTCCGCGACGTGGTCCAGAACCACATCATGCAGCTGCTCTCGAACATCGCTATGGAGCCGCCTCCCGGCATTGATATGGAACTCGTCCGCGATGAGCGCGTCAAGGTTCTTCGCGCCATTCAGCCCCTCAATCCCGAGGATGTCGTCCGCGGCCAGTTCAAGGGCTATCTAGCGGAACCCGGCGTCGCCAAAGATTCACAAGTGGAGACCTTCGTCGCCCTCCGCCTCTTCCTCAACTCATGGCGTTGGAAGGGCGTTCCCTTCTTCATTCGCACCGGCAAATCGCTCGCCACCACCTGCACCCAGGTCGTCGCGCGTCTCCGTCAACCGCCGGCCATCTTTTCCGCCGATCCGCCTCCGCCCAACTACGTCCGCTTCCAGGTCAGCCCCGACGTGAAGATCGCCATCGGCGCGCTCGAACAAAGCCAGAACAAAGGTTTTGACGGTTTCCCGGTCGAGCTCCTCTCCGCGACACCCGCGGATGAAAACGACATGCTCCCCTACGAAGAGCTCCTCGAAGACGCCATGGGCGGCAATCAACGCCGCTTCGCCCGCCAGGACTACGTAGAGCAGTCCTGGCGCATCCTCGACCCTATTCTCCACCATAAGACACCTGTCGTTTCGTACGAACCTGGCTCCTGGGGACCGCCGGAAGCCGACGCCCTTACCGAAAAATACGGCGGCTGGTTCAAACGCCCCTGATCTGCGTCTACGCCGGTTAGTGGCTGGTTTATCATGCCCGAAGGGAGTCTGCGACATCAGCCGCCAGGATTACAGAGCGACCAATGCAAGCCCGGGAATGCGTTCGAAGTGACGCACGTTGAGCGTCGCCACTTCGAAGCCAAGATAAAGCGCCGTCGCACCGATTACCAGATCCTGAAAGGCGATCACGTTGCCTACTGCCGCCTGCTCCCCTTCGATCCGGCCTGCCAGCTGGGCGATCTCAAGTGTGACCGGATGGACCTCCAAGTCATTGAAAGCCTTCTCTACAAAGATGCGCCGTCTCTTACGATCGATTTCCGTTCGTGCGCGGTAGATACCATGCGTCAGTTCCACCGCGGTAACGGCAGAGATGGCGACGATGGTCTCGCCGTATAAAGTACGTGCGCGTCGCAGAATGTCGTCCGGAGACCCACCCGCTCGTTCACTGGCGATGAGAACCGTCGTGTCGAGGATTAGTCCCATCCCGATTGGCGAGGCTTACGATTGGCAATGATCTCTTCCATGTCGGCGGCAAACTCGGCATCCATCGTTGGCGTATAGCCCAGCTTTTCTGAGCTGGCCTTCATGCGGGCGATCGTCTCCGAGAGCGTTCGTGTAGGAACCGGCGTTGGCGGGTTGCGGAGCACCGCGACCGGCGTGGAGCCATTCTCGATGATCACCTCTCCACCCGCCCGAACGTGCGCCATCAAACTCGCAAAGTCGCGCACGGCGTCGGCTTCCGAAACATGGATCGCGGCCATGCCTCCATACTAATCCGAAAACCGGGCGCCCTATGTCTATCCTGAGACATGGTTACAGGGTGCTACCCTACCCTCATCCACCATGCCAGACACGGAAGCCCTGCGCCCAGAGGTCCTCTCCCCCATGGAGACCCTCGGCCAGTCCATCTCCACGATTGCGCCCAGCACCTCGCCGACGATGACCATCCCGCTCGTCTTCGCCGCCGCCGGCAACGGCACCTGGCTTTCTTACCTGTTCGCCACCGTTTCCATCCTGCTCGTCGCCCTCTGCATCCGCGCCTTCGCCCGCGAGTCCGCCTCGCCCGGCTCCCTCTACACCTACTGCACGGAGACGCTGACGCCCGCCGCCGGTGCCCTTACCGCCTGGGCGTTGCTGCTCGCCTACATCGCTACGGGAGCGTCCGTCACCGGCGGCTTCGTCAACTACGGCATGGTCGTCCTCGAAACGCTCACTCCTTACCATGCCCATACAGTCCTGACGCCGGTCGCGCTTGCCGTCTTCGTCACCACAGTCTCGATCTTCATAGCCTATCGCGACGTCCGCATCTCCGCCCGCTTGATGCTCTGGATCGAAGGCACGTCCGTCGCGCTGATCGCCATCCTCCTCGCCGCCATCTTCGCAAAGCACGGCCCACACCTCGACCTCACCCAACTCTCGCTCACCGGCGCGTCCACGCAAGGCATCCGCCTCGGCATGGTTTTAGCCCTCTTCTCCTTCGTCGGCTTCGAGAGCGCGACGACCCTCGGGGCAGAGGCGATCCATCCCCTCCGCACGATCCCCCGCGCCGTCCTTCAGTCTGCCATCCTCTGCGGGGCCTTCTTCATCCTCGCCGCTTATGGCGAAACCCTAGGCTACCGGGCTACGGGCCAGAACTTGGGCGACACGAGCGCCCCCTTCCACTTACTCGCCGGACGCGTCGGCCTCCCCCTCTTCGGCCCGCTCGTCGACCTTGGCGTCCTGGTCAGCATGTTCGCCGCCACCCTCGGATGCGTCACCGCCGCCGCCCGCGTCCTTCTCCGCATGTCCAGCGACAAGCTCTGCCACACCGCTCTCTGCCGCATCCACCCGCGCAACCGGACACCCCACCTCGCCGTCCTGCTCACCGGCATCCTCAGTGGCCTGCCCGCCGCGATCCTCAGCGCGCGCGGCGCATCTGGCTCCGATATCTACGGCTGGATGGGTTCGCTCGCCACCTATGGCTTCATCACCGTCTACGCTCTGGTGGCTATCGCGCTCCCCATCGCCCTCCACCGCCGAGCCCAACTTCACCCGGCTTACGTCGTGCTTGCGGTAACCGCGACCGTTGCCATGGCCTTCGCCCTGGAAGGCAGCCTCTACCCTATGCCACCCCGTCCTTATTCCTGGCTTCCCTACCTCTATCTCACCTACATCGCCGCCGCGCTTGCCTGGCATATGCTCATGCAGCGTTCGCGCATCACTCCGTCGCTCCCGTAAGTCTCTTCGGCGCCTCCACTCCCGTGAAGCAAAGCCGCCGTCCGGCTTGGAGGCACTCGGCGATTTGCGCCGCCGCCGCACTGTAGCCGAGTCCCTCAGGTCTGATGTTCGACACACAGTTCCGCTCCGCGTCCGTCCGGCCCACCTTCGGCTGCCAGGTAATATAAGCCCCCAACGAGTCCGCCGCGCTTAGACCTGGCCGTTCACCAATCAGCATCAGGACCATCCCCGCTCCCAGTCGCTCGCCGATCTCATCCCCGATCGCCACACGCCCCTGCTCCACCACGCACACTGGTCCCAGCTTCCAGCCATCCAGGAGCGGCAGCAGCTCTCGCAGCAGCGGCACCGCATGACGATTCGCCGCTAGCGCCGACAAACCATCCGCCACTACGACCACCAGATTGCACACTTCTTTCTCAATCGAAGAGTCAGCCAGCCGCCGCCCCAGATCAGGCCGCCGCAGGTACTCCGCCCGGCCCCACGCCGCCGACTTGAGCACCCGGGCCGACAGCCCCAATCTCGCCAGCTCCTCCATCAAAGACACCGCAGCCAACTTCTCCGACACTGCGTCCCGGGCCTTCGCTTCAGCCCGCCGCAACTCCAGCAGAGCACTCGTCGACAGGCTTACCCCCGTAGTCGCAAGCGCCACCCGCGCCGGCGTCAACTCCTTCTCCATGCACACGGTTGTCATTCCGTAGCGAAGCGGAGGAATCTGCTTCTCCATTGCATCACCCATGCACCAGGCTCCTCACCCCGGCAAACC
>CAXTUR010000126.1:0-8776 GCA_964247455.1 uncultured Acidobacteriaceae bacterium
GACCAAGTACGATCCACCCCCCAACCCGCCCAAGCCCTACGCCGTGCCCACAGAACCCTTTACCTCCGCGCTCTTCGACGCCGTCGACGCCGAGATCCGCTCCGTCTTCCAACCGGGCGAAATGATTACCCCCGACCTCGTCCGCGGCTCCCATGCCACACTTCCCGAAGCACTCTCCACCCATGGCTGGCCCACCCTCGCCCAGGCGCGCGGTAAGGTCGTCTTCCTCATGGATCAGGCCAACATGACGCCGGTCTACACCGAAGGCCATCCCGCCTTGCGCGGCCGCATCCTCTTTACCAACAGCACTCCCGGCGCGCCCGACGCCGCCTTCGTCGAGCAGAACGACGGCACTCCGGCCGCGATCCAGGCCCTCGTCAAACAGGGTTATCTCATCCGCACCCGCACTGACGAGCCCACCGCCGACGCCCACGCCAACAACACCGCCAAGCGCGACCGCGCCCTCCAAACCGGCGCACAGCTGCTCTCCACCGACTACCCCGCCAACGAGCCCGCCCGCTGGGACGGCCACTACAGTGTGCAGTTCCCCGGTGGGAACATCGCCCGCTGCAACCCGGTCAACGCCCCAGCAGCCTGCGTGGACGCCCTGCTCGAATCGAGGTAGACAGCCTCTTCGACAACCGGGCCGGGACCATCCGCGGAGCGCACCTATGGTCCCGGCTCACCTAGAAATCGAGCCGCGCGGAGACCTGACCGGACCGCGCGCCGCCCGCGTCCAGACTGGTCGCACTGGTGATCAAACCAAAGCTGGGCGAGCTGATATCCATATTGGGATCGCTCAGGTTGGTATGGTTGAGAACGTTTGTAAAGGTGCCCTCGGCGCGCAGCTTGATCCGTTCCGTTAGTGAAAACGTCTTGCTGAGGCCGGAGGACAGATTGACCGTGCCCGGGCCGACCACGGAACCCACTTGCGCATTGCCGAAGCGTCCGATTGGCAATGGCCCGGAGGCGCTGCCCGTCGTACACGCCGTGCCCGGTGCCCATCCCGGATAGCCCGGGCAGGTGAAAGCGGCCGGGTTGATCCAGTTGAGTCGGGTGCGGTTGGCGGGCGTCATGCTCACGGCTGCCACGCGGTCTGGATGCTGGTTGCGGTGCCCGCCGTCAAATCCCGAGGCTGCGCCATTCAGCCCCGACCCCGTCCCTGAAGGATCGCCCTGTCCGCTGGGGAAATACGGCGACTCAAACGGGCCGGACTGCCAGAGAAAGATGTTCGAGAGCCGCCATCCACCAACCAGCAGATCGGCCACACGCGACATGGAACCTCCGAACGCTTTGCCGCGCCCGACTGGCAGGTCGTACACCATGGTCGTATTCCAACGATTGCGGCGCGTGCCAAAGACGTTGCCAAAGTCAGCGTATCGATCGAGGATGGAGGTCGATCGCCCGCCGCCGCTCTCCCCCGCAAAACCGGTGTTGTTCGGTCCCGCATTGTCGGAGAGCGCTTTGGCGAACGTGTAGGAGGAGTTGATCTGCAGCCCGCGTTGAAAGCGGTGGTTGATCTCCACCTGCGCGGAGTGGTAGCTCGCGTTCGCTCCCGTGTCCCGCGAATTGATGCGGCCCCAGTTCGGATAGCGGCGCGCGCTCAGCGGTTGATTGTCGGCCGATACAGTGGAGGAAAACGGAAGGGTGTTCTCGTCCGGTGCCCACACCAGCTGATGAGTTTCGGAGCCGATGTACGAGATGCGCCCGGCATATCCCTGACCGAAGTCGTGGTCGACCGAAAGCGTGAACTGCTCGGTATACGGGTCCTTCCAGTTCGTGCTGTTCGCCGTGCCAAAGTAGTCCGTTCCGTAGCAGGTGGAACAGCCGGCGTTGCCCGCGCCCGCATAGATAGATGGCCATTGATACCCGACCGTGTGGGTCGCCGTGTTCAACGTGTTGGTGTACTGCGAGGTCTGCGCCTGCAGCGTGCCCGTCAGCGAGTAAAAGCTCGAGCCCAGCACCGTAATGTTGTACATCCCGAACCCGCCGCGAATCGCCGTCTTGTCGTCGTGGAAGGGCCGGTAGGCGAACCCAAAGCGCGGCATAAAGCGGAGATGCGGCACCTTCTTCAACCCGGAAGGATAGCCCGCCGCGCTGTTGCCGAGCACCGGCATACAGGGCGCCCCGTTGATCGTTGCGCCGGTGCCGTAGGGCGCGCAGGCGTTCGCGCTAGCCAGAAAAGAACCCGCCAGCAACGACTGTTTGCCGTCCGGATAGATTGAGGCGCCGGACTTAGCCACGCTAGTGTCAAAGTTGCCGATGTCGCCGTTCGGGTCGGAGTAGCCGGGGTGCAGTTCATAACGCACCCCATAGCTCAACGTCAGGCTTGGACTTACCTTCCACTGGTCCTGGGCAAAGAAGTGATAGTGATTGGCCTTGCCGTCATTATCCTGTTGCACCACGTCGTAGAAGGTCTGGTACGGCAGACCGGAGAGGAAATCCGCAAAGTCGACCCCGGTAAAAAGGCCTGCGCTATTCTTGGTGTTGTATTGGAATGTTCCGTAGTTGTCGGACCCGTTGAAGCCAAGCGCCGTGACTGCTTCCAGCGAGCGGATGTCCAGACCCACGCGGATTTCATGGTTCCCCTTGGTCCAGGTCAACGCGTCTGTATAGACGAACGTGTTCGAATTAGTGGCCGAGCTCAACCGGTCCGCGTTGAGGTTGCTGATTTTGCTGAAGTCGAGCTCGGGAATCCCGTTGTAGAAGAGATTCTGAAGTCCGGTAAGCCCAAGAGAGTTGGTAAACGCCTTGCCGTCAAAGCTGTTGGTCTGCCCGGTGGAGTAGAGGGTGAAGCCGAAACCTGCTTCATTGATCAGGTGCGGGGTCAGCGTATAGTTCGCGCTGACCTTCAGTACACGGGATTTGTTGGCATTCTGGGCGGATGGCACAAGAAGCGGTTCAGGACGATTGGTTGGGTAGTTCTTGAAGGTGAACCGGCCCCAAAGAAGAAACTTCTGGTTCGCGCCAAAATATTGGTCACCCCGCACATCGAACTGATTGGACGACGCACTGGAGTCCTGGTTCACCTGATAGTTTGGAACACCGTCATCGCTGTACGCGGTCGGGTCACCGAGATTCGGATCGGGATAGAGCGAGAGCAGTTTGGCCGCCGCCGCGTTGATCGAGGGCAGCTTGGTGCCATAGCTCCCGCCGGTAAACGGATTGGTAAGCCCGGTAAAAGAGGTGCTCGTCGAGACGTACTTCGAAAAGTCGCCCTGCTTCATCAGCGTACTGGGAACCTTGAAGGAGTTGGTCGTCTGCGAAGGATGACGCCATCCCTCATATGCGCCAAAAAAGAACGTCTTATTATGTCCGTCATAAAGATGGGGAATGAAGACAGGACCGCCCAGGCTGCCTCCAAACGTGTTTGAAACCAGCTTTGCCTTCTTGAGCGTTGTGGGGTAGGTGTAAGGAATCGCGTCGAACGCGGCGATCTGGTTGTACCAGAAAGCAGAGCCGTGAATGCGATTGCTGCCACCTTTCGTGGTGATCGTCACCTCCCCGGGCTGGCCGAACTCGGCACCGTTCATGGCGCCGTCCGCGCGCACCTCGGAGATCGATTCCGTGGACGGAAAAGCGTCCGCGATGGGTGAGTTACCCGTCGCATCCTGGATCGTGATGCCGTCCACCGAGACCTCGGTCTGGAACGGCAGGCCGCCCTGTAGCGAGAACTGCCCATGGTCGGCCTGCACCCCAGGCAGCGTCCCAATGATGTTCAGCGCGCTTGTTCCGCCGGCGCTTGCGCGCGTGTTGACCGGCAGATTCGCCACATCCGCCGCCGTGTAGACGGCGTTAATCGACGGGGTCTCCGTGTCGATGGCGGAGACCGTCTCGCCCGAGACCTGGACTTCCTGCTGCACGCTGCCGACTTCAAGCGCGACATCGAGCCGAAGCTGCTGGCGAGCGGTCAACGCCACGTCTGTCGCCGCGTACTTGCTGAAGCCGGTGGAGCTGACCTCTACCGTGTAGTGCGCCGCCTTCACGTCGATGAAGTTGTAGATCCCCAACACGTTTGAAGACGTAGTGCGTACCGTGCCTTCTTCCAGATTGGTCAGCGTAATCGCCGCGCCCGAAACGATCGCGCCCTGTTTGTCGGTCACCGTACCAAGGATGCTGCCCTGTACAGACTGCGCGTGCGCCGTGCCGAAGGAGAAGAGCAAAGCAAGCAGAAGCAGGATCATACGTCGTGGGTGCGGGTGTGGCAGGTGCATAGAACTCTCCTGAAAGCCGAGCGGCGCCGAATATGAAGCAGCTCAACGCGTATCCCGCGGGTAGCCGGATCGGAGCGATTGCGTTAAGCAGCTTTGGATACCATCAATTTAAAGTGCCCGGTCCGTCCCCGGGTAAACGGAGCAATAATTTACCCGTTCAGAAGATCATCACGCCCGGCAAGCTTAAGGATGCGCTCCAAAGCGTCAACGCTTGCGCCCGGCACGCTCCACCACTGGCCGTATGTCGTTCGGATCGTCCATGCGGAGCAGTGCGGCGGCTTCCGTCTTCGTCTTCGGTTTTGCCACGCGTGCCCGCGCCGGATCGAAGACCCGGAGATCAGACGGCGCGACGGTAAACAGCTCAAGATGCGGCACCGTGTCGAACACGCCCAGAAGCTCCCCCGCCAGCGCGTCTTCCAGGTTCAGCGGACCTAGTCCGAGCAGCTCGTCGATCGTCCGCGTGATGCTGCCCATGCTGCTGTGCGTGTGCGCCACCGTCCCGGGCTTCACCCATGGGCTGGCGATGGCGAGAACGCTCCGGTGCGCGTCCACATGGTCGACCCCGCCCTGCGCGTCGTCCTCCGTGATAAAGATAGCGGAGTCTTTCCAGAGAGCGGTGCGCGATAGAAACGCCACGATCTTGCCGGTAGCGAGGTCGTTGTCCGCCACATAGGAGGCACGATAGAGGTAGCCATCGGCAGGGCGGATGTTGGCGGTGTGATCGTTCGGCAGGCGGATCACGATGAGAGCGGGCACCTTTCCACGGGCGATGCGCCGCGTCAGGTCGCGCTCGAATTCGGCGTAGCGAAGCTGGTCCGGAATCCCCAGGTTGAAGGTGGGGAAGCGCCGGTCGGACGACTCGAACACCGGCTTCGGCAAAGGAGCGTTGAGGAGAAGGCGCTGGCCCTCTGGCTCCTGCCCGTCCGCCTCGTCGCTGCCCTCCAGCTCCAGGCCCTCGCCATAGTTGAGGATGCCCTTGCCGGAGTGCGCAACGTGCTCCCACAATGAGCCAAACTGCGGTTCGTCCTCGGGCATGGGAGCGTCGGCTCCACCAAAGAGAGCTCGGCGGCCAGGCTGGGCCGCACTCGGCGAGGCGTGGCGGTGACCGCCGTAGTTGGATGTCCAAGCCGTGTTGAAGAACGGCGTCGGGTTGATCCCAAGCACCCAGCGATGGCCATCGGCAGAGACATCCGAGTCGACAAAGAAGTTGTCGCTGATCGCAAACTGCATGGCCAGCGCGTGAAGATTCGGCGTGACGCGGAGGCCCGTGGCCTGCTTGTCCTCTTCAGCCCACCCCTGGAGCCCGTAGCGCGCAAGCAAAGCGTCGCCGTTGACGCGCGGCAGGTCGCCCAGCACCTCGTCGAAGGTGCGATTCTCACGGATGATCAGAAAGCAGTGTTTAAGGCGCGGAAGCGTTGGCTGAGCGGCTACGGCGGCTCTATTCGCGGCGACCACGGCTGCGGTAAGCTCTTCGGCGGGTGAAAGGCTCGCAAGGTCGACAGCCTGCAGGCCGCCGTACTCCAGCGCACCGATGTAGCTGGGCTGTGCGGCATTGTGCGCTGCACCGCCGTTCGGACCCGTTCCCTTCCCCTTGGCGTTGACGATGTAGAGGGTGGCCGCGCCCGGAGAGAGAGCGACCGCCGAGGGGTTCCAGCCAGCCGGAAGGTGCTCGATCACCCGCATGGAAGCGGTGTCTAACACGGCGACGGCGTTGATGCCCGACTCCGCCACATAAAGCTTCCCGTTGGACTCGGAGAGGACCATACCGCTTGGCATAACGCCGCGGAGAGGACGCCCTTGGTTGTCTTTGAAGTGAAAGGGGGAGAGCGGCGTCTCGCCCGATAAATGTGTGCCGTCGGGCGTCACCTTGACAACAGAATCCTGGTGCGCGAGCGCGACGTAAACCGCATCGCTACCAGCCACCACACCCGTCGGCGCGGCTCCGCCGATGGGACCTTTGCCAGACAGCTCGATCCCCGTGCCCAGGCGGAGCTTTGCCGTGATCACCGGCGACCCGCCCTCACCCAGAGCGTACGTCCAAAGCGAGCTGCCACGGGTGGAGTTCGCATCGCCCAGGCCGGGAACCCTTCGACCCTCCACCGTCACCCCATCGCGGGCCGCCTTTGACGGGTAACCAAAGGGTGGAAAGCGCAAACCGAACCCTGCTTCGCCTCCAGCAGCTCGAGCCACGGACGTGTATTCGAACAACCCGGCGTTGGTGACATATAACCTCCCACCGTCTGGAGAGACCGCTACGCCGAAGGGGTAAGCTCCCGTCGCAACGGAGGCGACAAGCTGCCATGTTTGCGTATCGAGAACGACTACCCGCCAGTTGCCCTGGTCCAGAGCATAGAGCCACTTCCCGGACGGCGAAAGCGTGACGTTGGCCGCGAAGCTCCCGGTGTAGGTAACCTTGCCCAACGCCCCGTCGAGCGGGATCTCGGCAATCTTCCGCCAGTCCGCAGTCGTGTACACCGTGATCTTGCCGGAGTCTCCCGTGGCCACGTACAGCAGCGCGCCATCGGGCGAATAGACAAGCCCGGCGTGCGTCTCCACAGCCGCCTTGTCGCTGGCTCCCTCCGGCAAACGGCGAACGCTAGGGACCGCAGCGGCAGGATCGGCCACCACGTTGAGGGCAAAAGGAAAGCCGATCGAGGGGATCGCCGCTTCTCGCCCGTCAGGCCGAAGCGCGATCGCAAACGGGTAAGGTGCCAGAGAAGCCCACCGGCCCACCGGGTGTATCTCACGCCCATTCGGAAGAGTCGCGTGAACGCTGGCCGTCTGGGCGTCGATCGAGACGCCGCCCCACGTGCACAGTTCCACGAGCGAAAGCAGCACAATCCATAGCAGACGAGGCTCTGAAAGCATCCTTACACTATGTCATCGACCGTGGCCTTGAAGGTTGCGGAACAGACAATACGGAACTGGCAACCCTCTCCGAAACGATCTCCTATAATCAAATCGTGCCGACCCGCCCGCACGCCCGTCTCCTTCTCGCCTTCGCACTTCTTTTCCCTTGCGCCTCCACCCTCGCCCAAACGCCCGCGACACCAGCAACCGCCGCCCAGACCCGCGATACCGGTGGCCGCCTCGTCCTTGTCCTTCCCTTCGACAACCGCACCGGCGACCCCGCGCTCTCCTGGATCGGCGACTCCTTTCCCGACACGCTTAACCAGCGGCTCACCTCCGCGGGGTTCTTGACTATTACTCGCGACGACCGGCTCTTCGCGCTCGACCACCTCGGCCTGCCCGCCGACTTTAAGCCCTCACGCGCCACCTCCATCCGCATCGCCCAGCAGCTCGACGCGGACACGGTCGTCGTCGGCAGCTACACCGTGTCGGCCGGGCACATCGCCGTGCAGGCACAGACGCTCGCCGTCAACCAGCTACGGCTCTCCACGCCACTGACCGAGAGCGCGCCGCTTGACCATCTACTCGACGCCGAGAACGCCGTTGCCTGGCGGGTCGCCCACCAGATCGACCCGCAGTTCAGGGTGGCCGAACAGACCTTCCTCGCCGCCTCGGCCAATGTTAGGCTGACCTCGTTCGAGAACTATATTCGCGGCACCGACGCCGCCAACCCGCAGGAGCGTCAGAAGCGCCTCCAGCAGGCCGTAGCCGAGACGCCAACATATAGTGCCGCGCTGCTCGCCCTGGGCAAGACCGAGTACACTGAGCGCGAGTACGACCACGCCGCCGCGCACCTCGCCAAGATCCCCCAGACCGATCGGCTAGCCCTTGAAGCCGGCTTTTTTCTTGGGCTCGCGCGCTTCAACGAGACCAAGTACGCCGCCGCCGAGCAGGCCTTCGCCGCCGTGGCCGCCCGCCTGCCGCTGCCCGAGGTGGTCAATAACCAGGCCGTCGCGCAGAGCCGCCAGAAGAAGGACGCGACCGCTCTCTTCCAGCGCGCCTCCGCCGCCGACCCCAATGACGCCGAGTTCCACTTCAACCTCGCCGTGGCGTGGCTCGATCGGGGCGACAGCGTCAACGCCCTGCGCGAGGCGGAAACCGCCTTCGGCCTGAACGCCAAAGACGTCGAGATCGCCGACCTGCACACCCGCCTTGTCGCCGCCAAGTCGCTATCCGGTGCGCCGCTCAGGAACGCCATTGGAGCGAACGGCTTCGACCCCGTCCCGCGCATCCGCCGCACCTGGTCCGAGGCCTCCTTCCGCCAGGCCGCCTTTCAGATGGACCAGATGCGCGCCCTCCGCATGGCCACGTTGCCGCCCGCCGAGCAGGCCACCCAGTACGTCGCGCTGGGCCGCGACTACCTCGCCCACGGCCTTGCCCCCGAGGCAGAGCAGGAGTTCCAGTCCGCCCTCGCCGCAGATCCGAGGTCCGCTCCGGCCCACACTGGCCTGGCCCAGGTCCGCGAGGCCAGCGGCAATCCTGCCGATGCGCGCGCCGAGGCGTCTACCTCCCTGCAGCTACAGCCCAACACCGCCGCCTTCCTCGTCCTTTCGCGCCTCGACCTCCAGGCCGCCCACCACCCCGCCGCCCACCAGGACGTGGCCACCCCCCGCCCCCTCCTCCACACCACCACCCCCGCCCTCGGAAACAAA
>CAXTUR010000127.1:0-8765 GCA_964247455.1 uncultured Acidobacteriaceae bacterium
GCGTGGGCCAGGCGGGGACGGCCTGCGGGACGGAGGCGCGGGGAGGCTCAGGACGAATGGGGTCTGCCGAGAGGTGAAAGTCGTGCTGGGAGCGCTGGAACTCCCACGAGCGGGCGGGCGCTTCGGTCGCGGGCAGTGCGGCCTCTTTGGAGTTGCGAAAGAAGTCGTCATCGAAGACGGACTTGGACGTTGGTGGCTGGAACGAACGTGCAGGTGCAGGGGCCTCTTCGCGGACCGGGCGCGGAGCTTCAGGAGGAGCAGCGGTCGCTTCGGCGTAGATGCGGACTGGCGATTCAGGCTGACGAGCTGGCGGCGGGTCAAGGTGGACGGTCGGTTCCGCCGTAAAACGCGGGGGCGGCGGAGCGGGTGTGGGAGGCGGTTCCGGCTTGGTGACCGCGTACCGATGGATTGGCACCTCGTAGTTGTTCGCCGGACGGCTGGCTAGGGCAGGCTCGGCGAGCATCCGTTCGCGCCGCTCATGGGTCAGCTCCGCCGTCTCGTCCTGCCGGAAGCCGGTGGCGATGACGGTGATCTTCACCTCGTCGCCCATCTCCTCATTCAGCACCGCGCCAAAGATGATGTTGGCGTCCTCGTGCGCTGCGTTCTGGATGATGGTGGAGGCCTCGTTTACCTCTGAGAGCTTGAGAGAGGAGGAGCCGGTTATATTAATCAGGATGCCGCGCGCGCCATCGATGGCACCGGCTTCGAGCAAAGGCGAGGCCATGGCGGCGATCGCGGCGTCGGCGGCGCGGCTCGGGCCCGAACGCGAGGCCGTGCCCATAACCGCGTAGCCCATGCCGGCCATCGTGGTCTTCACATCGGCAAAGTCGCGGTTGATCACACCGGGGATGGTGATGATGTCCGAGATGCCTTGAACGCCCTGCCGGAGCACATCGTCGGCGATGCGGAAGCTCTCGAAAAAGCCGGCGTCCTTAGCCACGGCAAGCAGCTTTTCATTGGGGATGACGATCAGGGTGTCGACCGATTCGAGCAGCTCCCGCATCCCGCGCTCGGCCTGCATCATGCGGCGTTTGCCCTCGAAGCCGAAGGGCCGGGTGACGACGGCGACCGTCAGCGCGCCCATCTCGGACGCCAGCGAGGCGATTACGGGTGCCGCGCCGGTGCCGGTGCCGCCGCCCAAACCGGCGGTGACGAAGACCATGTCCGCGCCTTCGAGCGCTTCGATGATCTTCTCGGAATCTTCGAGCGCGGCGCGGCGACCCACGTCGGGGTTTGAACCCGCGCCAAGGCCGCTGGTCAGCTTGGTGCCTAATTGCAATTTGACAGACGCGTTTGACGCAGCGAGGGCCTGCGCGTCAGTGTTGGCGGCGATGAACTCCACGCCCTCGACGTGCGCGGCGATCATGCGGTTGACGGCGTTGTTGCCCCCGCCGCCAACGCCGATGACCTTGATGCGCGCGCCGTGCGGCACGTCGTCGTAGTGGATGCGGAGCGGCTCGGTCCGGCTATCGGAGTGAGGTTGGTTATCCATGGCGTCACCTCAGTTTGACACCTTTAGAGGTGCGGAACCAAACGCAATTGACACTACAAGAGTATGGAACCAGCTTTGGTTCAGGTTTGGGCATGGTGAATCCGCCTACGTGGAGCGGGCTACTTCGAGACCGGTGTACACTTCGTTGGAACGAAAGGAGCGGGTGCGCGTGACACCAACTTGCGAGCAATTCATCAAGGCCGTTCTTGCGCGTAGTTGGCGCGAGGCTTACCTGGACCTAAATGGATTGAACATGGTCGAGCTGCTTCGCGGAATGGCCGCCCTCGACATACTTGATCTTGGGGACTTGTGGGCCCAGCGGGCTGCTTTCGCAGGTTCGATCAACCTCCCAAGAATTGAATATGCACACGAGACCGTTGTAAACCGCAAAGTTTGCCCTAAACCGCCCGCAGGCTTGCCTAACGACCAGATCATGGAGGCGCAAGCGTTTGCGGCTAACCCTACACCCTTGCTTTTCGAGCACGACCTGACAGGATCGCTGCCGGTCGCCTTGACCAATCCCGTAAAACTAGCCGAGATGGATTTTACGAACGCCGCCCGCCAGATTCAGTCGACAGTGGCGGCAATCATGGCGGTGGCTCAGGTTGAGGCGGGATGACGATCGGGATTTGCAGCCGACGGAAAACCGATCATCCGATACGAATTACATGTGTTCCAGGGACGAACATCCAAGCGATACCACGTCACTCATCCACATCTTTCGCAGCCCACTTTGGCGGCTGGAAACAAGTACCATGACGGCAAGCAAGCGACGGAATGGAGTTTGGTCTATGGCGCCATGATCTTGCGTGGTTTGAGCGGTGCACGCGGTACTTCGGATGCCTGGCAATCCGCCTCATGGGGTATGTTCCAGGTCATGGGCTTCAACTATTCAAGTGTTGGATGGGAAAGTATCGACGCTTTTGTGAACGATATGTTCCGTGGGGAAGGACAACAGTTGAGAGCGTTCGTAGGCTATGTTCGTCACGGACACTTAGAGCGTTCCATCGCAAGTCAGGACTGGGCTTCCTTCGCGCGCGCCTACAACGGTGCCGCTTACGCCGTAAACCGCTACGACCAAAATATGGCAGCCGCGTTCGCTCAAATTAGTGCTCAGCGTCGCGCTCAACGCCTAACGCCTTAATCCCACTAAACCTATGACCTTTCGCATCTTCCTGTTTATAGCCGTGTTGTCGAGCACCCAAGTCTTCGGGCAGGAGATGCTATCCCCTACAAGGGGAACGCTCTCGCTAAGGCAGACGCCCGCAAACATTCAAGTCCTTAAAAGTGCCAGTACCCAGCAGATCATCTCGTTCCGAGACATAGCCCAGAAATCGTGGCGAAAGATAGCTGCGGACGCGCAAGGACAGCATCTAGACTTTCAACTAAGTTACAAAATATTGTCGTTTGTCGGGCCTTATTTGAGCATTCAGAACAGCGAGTATTGCGACTGCGGTGGTGCCCATCCCAGTGCAGCCGTCGCTTTTCAAGCCATCGATCTGTCGAAGAGCGATGCCTCTAAACAGCCATCCGCGTCGCTCAATGACGTGTTTCCGGAACCGGGGATACTTGCGGCATTGGAGCACGACAAAGTTGTAGCGGCAACACTGAGCGCGCTCAAGATCGCTCCTCCCTCCAACTTGAAGGAACTGGTCGATGCCCTAAAATTTCAGTCATTTCAGGTCGGTGAGTGCGATTTTACGTTTGGAGAGAATTTACTGCAGAACTTTTCTTTCTACGATGTGCGCGATGACAAGGTTGCGGTGCGTATTGGCCTGCCGCATGGTTCGGAGGTTTGTCGCGGACAGATCACTCAGTTGGGTATCCTTTTACCCATACCAGCCGCATTATCTTCAGACCTTGCGGCCGCCAAGCAGAAAAAAGCTGGTTTGCTTATGATTGACGCCGGTTCGCGCAAAGAAGTCGAGTTCGATTTCAACAACGAGGCGAAAACCGCCAGCCACAAGAAGAAGGCCGTTCCTACTCCTTGATACTCACCCCCAAAGCCTTCATCTTCCGGTAGAGATGGCTGCGTTCCAGCCCCAGCGCCTCGGCGGCGCGGCTGACATTGCCGTGGCACTCGTCGAGCTTTTTGAGGATGTAGTCGCGCTCGTAAGCTTCGCGGGCCTGGAGGAGTGTCTCGAATTCTTCGCCGCGCGAGGCGGGTTTGCTGTGCTCGCGAAAGGCTTGTTCGCGGAAGACGAGCGCGGGGAGGTGTTTGCGCTCGATGCGGGCGGCCTTGGGGTTGAGGATGAGGACGCGCTCGACCAGGTTGCGCAGCTCACGGACGTTGCCGGGCCAGTGATATTGGCGCAGCGCGGCGAGGGCGTCGTCGGTCATCTCAACGCGGGGCCGGCCGTACTGCTGGCCGAACTCGGCGAGGAACTCCTTCACCAGTAAGGAAATGTCTTCCTTGCGGTCTCTGAGTGGAGGCACAAAGAAGGGGATGACGTTGAGGCGATAGAAGAGGTCTTCGCGAAAGTTGCCGCGGGCGATCTCCTCTTCAAGGTCCTTATTGGTGGCGGCAATCACGCGAACATCGACGTGGACGGGGTGGCTTGCGCCGACCGGCAGGAAGCGCTGCTCATCCAGCGCGCGCAGCACCTTGGCCTGTGTCTTCAGGCTCATGTCCCCTACCTCATCTAGAAATAAAGTCCCCCCGTCCGCCCGCTCAAACGTCCCGCGTTTTTCGGCGGGGCTGCCGGGGCCAGTCGGGCCCGCGCCGTGCCGGTAGCCGAAGAGCTCTGTCTCGATGAAGTCCTCAGGGATGGCGGCGCAGTTCAGCTCCAGGAAGACGCGGTCTTTGCGGAGGCTCTCGGCGTGGATGGCGCGGCCGATCAGCTCCTTGCCCGTACCCGATTCGCCGAAGATGAGTACTCGGCCGTTGGTGGGGGCCATCAGCTTGATCTGCTGGCGAAGCGCCTTGAGCGGGACGCTGTTGCCGGTGACGGTGCCTTTGATGGCGAGTTGCCGGGCGAACTCCTGGTTGTCCTCGCGCATCTGTCGCGCCTGCATGGCGTTCTTGAGGACGATCAGGGTGCGGGCGAGCGACAGCGGCTTTTCAAGGAAGTCGTAGGCTCCGAGCTTGGTGGCCCGCACGGCGGCTTCGATCGTTCCGTGGCCGGAGATCATAATGACCTCGGGAACGTTGGCGCGGTCGAGCTGGCGTATCTCGGCCAATGCATCGAGGCCGTCGCGGTCGGGCAGCCAGATGTCGAGCAGGACTACGTCGTAGGCGGCGTCGCGCAAGAGGGCCAATGCTTCGGCGGCAGTCGGTGCAGTCGTAACGAGGTAGCCTTCCTCGCGCAGGATGCTGTCGAGCGTGGAGCGGATGTCGGCTTCGTCGTCGACGATCAGGACGTGGTTCATGCGCGCGCCGCCTCGGCAAAGGCGGGTCGGGTGTCGGGCGTGACGGCGTCTGAGATCGAAGCTGGCCGTAGCTCTACGATGAACTTCGCGCCGGTCGGTTCGTTCTCTTCGGCGCGGATGGTGCCGTCGTGTTCCTGGACGATCTTGGCGGCGATGGCGAGGCCAAGGCCCGTGCCGCGCTGCTTGGTGGAGACGTAAGGAAGGAAGAGGCGTTCCCGCATCTCGGGGGTCAGGCCCGGGCCAGTGTCGGCGATGATGAGCTCTACGAACCCGCTGTCCAGCAGGGAAGTAGAAAGGCGCATCTCGCGAAGCAGGGAGCATTGCATGGCTTCCGCGGCGTTGTCGATCAGGTTGCCGAGGGCGCGCTTGAGGGCCTCCGGATCGGCCATGACGAGCGGGAGGTCAGGACTGAAGCGGCGAACCAGGCGAATGCTGTCGAGGCGGCCGGCGAAGAGCGCGAGCGAACTGTCGACAATCGTGTTCAGGTCAGCGGGGCGGGGCTTCGCGGTAGGGAACTCGGCGAGCGCGGAAAATTGGTCGACCAAGCCTCTCATGCTTTCTACCGACGAGCTGATGACTTCGCTGGAACGGCGGATCACCCCGACTGAAGGCGAATCAACCCCTCTGGCTTCCAGGCGGGCCACGTGACGGTGGATCTGCTCTGCGGAGAGAGCGATGGGCGTGAGCGGATTCTTGATCTCGTGCGCCACGCGCTGGGCGACCTCCTTCCAGGCGGACTGCTTCTGCGCCCGGAGCAGCTCGGTGGCGTCTTCGAGCACCAGCACGTAGCCAAGGTGGGTGCGGTCGGCGGCCTCCAGCAGCGCTACTGTGGCGAGCAAGTTCAGCGTGCCCGGGCTACGGGAGCCTTGCCGCGCCATCTCCAGGTCACCCGAGGCCGTACCCATGCGATGACTGCGGCGGAGCAGCCGGTCCAAGGTCTCCAAAGTATCGGCGGGAAAGACATCCTGGACGGCGAGGCCGAGGAATGGTTTCTGACCGCCGGGGTCCATCATCTCGGAGAGGGCGCGGTTGGCCAGGACGATGCGCCGTTCGGGATCGAGCGTGGCAACCCCGTTGGGCATCGTTTGGAGCATGGTTTCAAGTTCGCTGCGGCGGGCTTCGAGCGCGGCGTTCGCTCTGCTGAGCTGGATGGTGGACTCTTCGACGGCCTGATGGCTGTCTTCGAGGTCTCCGGCCATGTGGTTGAAGCTTCGGACCAGTTCTTCGAGTTCCACTGTGGCGGACTCGCTCACCCGATGGGCGTAGTCCCCGGCGGCAATCGCTTCCATCGCGTCGGCCAACGCCTCGACCGGTTGCGTCACCTGTTTCGCCAGATGCAACGCAAGCCAGCTAGTGGCGAAGAGAGCCAGCGAGGTCATCATCAGGAGCAGCCACATATAGGTATTGCGGATCAAGCGGCGGCTGCGGAAGAGACGCCAATAGTCGTCCGCGGCTTTGCGTAGCCGCTCCATCGTAGCCGACATCCCATAAGGCATTGGCAGGCCGACGACGACCGTGCCGCCTTCTTTCAGCACTGCAGTGCCTAAGGCGAAGTCGGTTTGGCCGAGCGAAAACATTGGTTCGTCGCTGCGGCGCGCGGCAGCTAGAATTGCACCGTCCAGTGGCGTGCTGAGGGCCACCCCTTCGCCTGAGGGCGTAATACCTGTGGGCGCGCTGCCCGTGTCGTCGATTGCCTCGCTCCGATCGGGCAGCCACGGCTTGACGCGCGGTGCGGTGCCGGGCCGTTGCGGCAGATGGAAGGCGGCCAAGGCGCGATTGTCGCGGTAGACTACCACGAACCCGCCCTGGAGAGTGATCTCGTGCTCACGAAGGATCTCGGCCGTCCTCTGGAGTGTGTCGCGGCGTCTGGCGTTTTCTTCCACAGGCTGCAGGCTGGCCGCGATGGCTCCGGCCTCCACCCGCGCATTCGCAGCGGTATACTGCGCGAGCTCCAGCGCCATCTGGTTGCTGTCGTCGCGCATCCGCGTCACCGGCTGCGAGAACCAGCGGTCGACGGCGCGGTTCATCAGGTCGTAGGAGAAGGCGAACATGAATGCGATCGGGATGAGGCTGACGAGCACCGCGCCCCACAGCATCCGCGTTCGAAGGCGACGTCCCATCAGGCGGCTTGATTGGCCGACGTACAGCTTCAATACATTGCGGACGAGCAGCACAAGTACGCTGACAAACAGAACAAACGCTAGGGCGGAAAGGCCCGTGTAAATGGCGATCTGCCCGTCGGTCTGTGGAGAAAGGAAGTTCTTGAAGGCGTTCATCGCGCCCAGCACGAGGAAGAGCGCAAGCAGGCAGGCTCCCAGCAGGATGCTGACTAGCTTTCGTCGCCGCGCGCTCTCCGTCATGCGATGGCCAATTCGCCGGGTAGCAGTTCGGCCACCGGTGTCCACTCGCGGAGCTGTGCCTCGGCGACCGCGGGATAGGTGAGGATACCCTTGTAGGTATTAACGCCCTCGGCGAAGCCTTTGTCCTCCTCGATGGCGGCTTCGGCTCCAAGCTTTGCTAGCTTCATGAGATACGGGAAGGTCGCGTTCGTCAGCGCGAGGGTCGAGGTGTTGGGCACCGCCGCTGGCATATTCGTCACACAGTAGTGGACAACGCCGTTGACCTCATACGATGGATCACTGTGCGTCGTGGGCCGCGCCGTCTCGATGCAGCCGCCCTGGTCGATGGCCACGTCGACGACGACCGCGCCCTTCTTCATCTTGGCGACCATGGCCTTGGTGACGATCTTCGGAGCCGCCGCGCCGGGGATCAGCACCCCGCCGATGACTAGGTCGGCCTCGCGTACGGCCATCTCGACGTTATGGCTGTTCGAGGCGACGGTATACAGCCGCCCGGAAAAGATGTCGTCGAGTTCGCGCAAGCGGTTCAGGTTGTTGTCGATCAGCGTAACCTTCGCGCCCATGCCGAGCGCAATCTTGGCCGCGTTGGTGCCCACGATGCCCCCGCCAATGATGCAGACGTTACCCGGTGCGACGCCGGGAACACCGCCCAGCAGCACCCCGCGTCCGCCATGTTCTTTTTCCAGATACGCCGCGCCAATCTGCACGCTCAGCCGCCCGGCCACCTCGCTCATCGGCGTCAACAGCGGAAGCGCGCCGGTGCGGTCGCGGACCGTCTCGTAGGCGATGCCTGTTACTTTCTTCTCCAGCAGCGCGTTCGTCAGCCCCGTGATGGGCGCGAGATGTAGATACGTGAACAGCACCAGTCCCTCGCGAAAATGGCGATACTCCTTCTCGGTCGGCTCCTTGACCTTGACGACTGTCTGCGCCAGCCGCCACACGTCGTACGCTGAGCCGACGATCTCCGCCCCGGCGGCCTGGTAGTCGTCGTCCGGCATCGCCGAAAGCGCACCAGCGTCATGCTCCACAAGCACGGTATGACCAGCCTCCACCAACGCCTTCACCCCGGCGGGCGTCACGCCGACGCGGCTCTCGTGGTCCTTGACTTCCTTCGGAACCCCAATAATCATCGTCTCTCCTTCTACCCTCGCGCCTCTATTGTACCGAGTAGGTGCGCCCCGCGCAGGCCTGGAATGAAGCCGTACAATAAGAACTCATTCTCGTCCCAGGAATTGAATCGCCAACAATGTCATCGAACGGGTTTCAAATGCGGTACTCGCGCATCCACAATATGCGCTCGCTCTTCTCGCTCTTTTCAAGCGATCTCGCCATCGACCTCGGCACCGCCAATACGCTGGTCTTCGCGCACGGCAAGGGCATCATCGTCAACGAGCCGTCGATCATCGCCGTCAACAAGATCACCAACGAGGTCGAAGCCGTCGGCAAAGAGGCCAAGGAGATGCTCGGCCGCACCCCCGGCAACATCGTTGCCATCAAGCCGATGAAGGACGGCGTCATCGCCGACTTCCGCCACACCGAGAAGA
>CAXTUR010000128.1:0-2735 GCA_964247455.1 uncultured Acidobacteriaceae bacterium
CCCGCCGCTTCGCCGAGCTGATGATGGACACCACCCTCGCCTCCGCCATGAAGGGGCAAACCATGGAGTCCGCCGGCGAAGCCATCGGCACCGGCCCCTCCGCCCCCCACCCCTTCGCCGCGGCGGAGATCGACAACTCCGCGCCTAGCCTCATCGCTGAAGCCAAAGCTGATCAGGAGACGTCCGGCCAGTCAAAGGAAGGCTGACCGTTTTATTTCTGTACTATTTTGTTCAATCTTATTGTGATTTTTGTGTGCTCACGCGCGCTGAGTTTTGCGTACGCTTGATCCTTTGAAATGTCCCTGTACCTCCACGACTCGTATCCATTAGCTCTAACATCGATTTGTATAGCACGTGCAGGCAGCGCAACTTGGAACACGCCACCTTCTCCGACATCAGTCGAATAGATGATGGACGTTTCTTCGTTCCGGCGAAGAGTTATGCGGGCGTTGGGCACAATCGTTCCGGTAATTGCATCCACTATTTCTAAGTCAAGAATGCCATCAGGAGGCGGAAGGCGAATGTCAATATCATGTAGCTGAGAACCCGCGCCCACAGAAACCTCAGGCTCATTTTCATTACCTGATGCAAAAACAGCCGCCGTCGTGTCCGGATAGCCAGAAGCTGTCTTAGACGCACATATCCTTGTTCGCCCAAAAGCCGGCAACACAAGTTTATACGCTCCCTCTATGTTAGTGAGAGCGTAAGGGAGTGAACCACTTACCCCTACTTCAAGAGGAAAGGGAATAACTCGAGCATTCACTAGAGGGCGTCCTTCGCCGTCGTATACGTGACCACTCACACTGCCCTGCAGAGCCGCACTTTGTGCTGCAGCCTTCATGGTGAAGATGTTTGCAAATAGCATTAAGCCTGCATGAGTTAGTGTGCGAAGTTTCATCATTACGGTCCTCTGTTTTCAGTAGCTATGGATTAAAAAAAGTTCCCGTCAATCCGACTGTATTTCCACCAACCGAGACGCTCGTATTATTGACAATGTCCTGGCCGATCGTACCAATAGAGGGAGTGGTTCCATCACTCTTGCACCATTGCCACTGTTGGTTGGGAAATGTGAAACCGCAGGGAGAAGGAGCAGAACTCGTCGGACATCCAGCCGAGAGAGCATCGATAAACAAATTGGTAGAGCCTGGCGCTACTGAAGAGTTTAAGAAGCAACTTGTCCCAGTAGCGACGGGAGCGCTGGTGCAGGAGCTTGTCACTGCGGGAACATTCTCGCGGATGTCAACAGGGAACAGCATTGCAGACCCAGTTGTATCTGTAATCTGATATGTAATCAGCCGGGCCACGAGTGATCTGCCAGGGCAATTCTGAGATTGAGTAGTATCGTTCTTGACATATAGCTTTCCTGGCTGTTGTACGGTCACAGGTCCTCCTCCTCCGGCACTGCAATAAGCGCTCTTAAGGTACGCACTTATGTTGCTAGAACCAGCTGACATCCCTAGGAGACTGACGCCTGGAGTCTTGTTTAAGCCGGAAACTGACGCGATGTTCGTGTATTGGGAACTCCACGTGATATCGAAATTTTGACTCGATCCGGTTGGCTGCCCTGAACAGGCATTCTGAGCGCCGGACGTGCAGGTGACAGCTGTCACTTGGCCGTACGATTCGATCTCCCCGTCCGGCAGCGTTGTGGTGTAGGTCTGAAGGTTTGCGCCGCAAAGAAGGCCGGAAACTCCGCAGCTAAAGTTGCGCGCCATGCCCGTCGAACGGTTCGACTGGAGGAGACGGCCGCTTACCTGCGTTGTGTCGGCGGCCAGCCAGGAAATCTCCCCAGAGCTGGCGCTTCGTGGCAGTGTCTTGCCGTTGTCATCTTTCACTTGATCTTCGATCAGCGAACGAATGCTTACGGCCTTCGTCTGCATCGGTGACAGCGTATACGCCTTCTGCCAAACGTCACTGCCGGAGACCGAGACGGTAAAGACTTGCGCCTTGTCGCCATGGTTGAAGAGCAGAAGCGTGGATTCGACGCCTTGCTTGATGGACCAGGGATGGCCGCCCGAATTGTTCTCGTCCAGCGCATCCTTGGCCTGCAACTCCACCTGCGGCAGCCGCGCGTCGCTCTTTGAGACGAGCTTCGCCATCAGCGCACCCGGTGCGCCGTCCGAGTACACCACAAACGAGTTTTGCAGCGTGGGATCGCCTTCAAGGTCTTTCAGCACAAGCTTCCGGCTCGTACCGGGAGGCACGGTGATGGAGCCAACCTCACGCGTCACGGCATACCCGTCAAAGGTCTTCGCAAATGACGTGTGGACATGAACTTCGCTGGCGGAGAAATTGGTAAGACTTATCTGGGGAGTGTACGTGCCCGGTAGTAGCGTCGCGGAGCCAACCGGCACGCCGGTAAACACCGTATTGGGCGAGTGAAGCGTCTTCGGATCGCTAAAGGGCACACTGCTAAAGGACCGCTCTCCGTCGTTGCCGTGCGGGACCAGTGCGAACGCCGCGAACGAGCCGGGCATGGCGTCGGAAGTGAGCCTGATCCCCACGGGACCACGCCCTTCATCCGGTTTGTGTTCATAAGCTGACGCAAAGTCCGTCTCAACAGTCCCCGATGTCGCACAGGCATCCACAACCATGGTTTGCCCAGCGGCAAGAGTGATTTTTCGCGCTTCCGTCCCGCCCCGCTCTCCCAGGCACTGAACGGTTATATGCTGAGCCATCTCCGCGAGACTTGAAATTGCCACGAAAGGTGGTCCGTCCCCGTGGTCGGCGACACC
>CAXTUR010000128.1:2835-8701 GCA_964247455.1 uncultured Acidobacteriaceae bacterium
CCGCGAGACTTGAAATTGCCACGAAAGGTGGTCCGTCCCCGTGGTCGGCGACACCTTCAAGCACCTGGGAACCCATCATGCTTGGCATGAAGAGCTCTTCATCGATGAAGTTCGGATCGGCGGACCCAAGATAAGTCATGCTCAGCGTTGCCAAGATCGTTGGTCCCATCAGGTCCGGGCTTTGCATCACCAGAATGCTGCCTGTCGCAAGAGACGACCCTCTCGCGTTTCACAATTGACCAAGGTCCATCCGCTGCTGACTATGGGACGTAAAATCTACCCGTTTGGTCGCAAGGGTGCTTCCGTTCAGCGCGCGAACGGTAACGTCGGCGTAGGTATTCGCTGTGGAGACATTGACCAGCGTGAGGATGCTGGAGAAGCTGCCGCCCGTCACGAACAAAGGGATCGCCGAAGGCATCTGCATCATGGGAGCGTCTGGAGTAACGCCGGGCAGCGGCTTGGCCGGATAGAACGTCGTTGTTCCGGCGGGTTTCTGAGCGGCGGCACCTAACGAAATTGTGAGTAAAGCTGCGATAGAGACGCACTTTCCCAGCATGGCAGATTCCTCTAGGACCCAAACTTTAGGAACACGTAAGCCGATTACTGCTCAGTGCGGAGAACAATACGCCCAGCGCTCCTAAAACGTCAAGCACCCGGCGCTCTCAATGGGAGATCATCGGCGGCGGCTACGGCATCCACTGGGAGGAGCTCGACAAAGACATCTCCGTGTGCGGTCTCCTCCGCCTGCACTGACCTTCATCCGCCGTGCAGATCGACAACTCCGCGCCTAGCCTCATCGCTGAAGCTGAAGCCGATCCAAAGATGCACGGCGAGTAGACCAAGGACTCACGGATCAAAGCTGCTGCATCGATCTGCTGTTCCCCTGCAGGTTCTTGGCACTCCAGATGCTATCCCCGTCCATCGAACACCGCGCGCGCGGCCTCCACCTGTTCCAAATGCTTCTCCGCCCACATCCACACTCCGCAGAACGCGGCACTCAGGCTCAATCCAAGCTCCGTCAGCTTGTATTCGACCTTCGGGGGGATCACCGGATGCACGGTGCGTACCAGCAGACCGTCGCGTTCCATGGCGCGCAGTGTCTGCGTCAGCATCTTCTGGCTCACCCCGGGGATAAACTCCGCTAAGCGCGTAAACCGCAGCTCGCCCTTCGCAACAAGAGTTTCCAGCACCAACATCGTCCATTTGTCCGCAACCCGGCCGATCAAGTCCGTGACCAGCTTCTCCACCCGAGAGCTGGTAATGGCTGGTTGATCGCAAACGGCAAACGCGGTCAGCGCGGCGACCTGTTCCTGTGAGAACTGTTGTTTTCGAGCCATGCTCACTCTCTTTCCGGTGCCTATAGCACGATAGAGTGCCTTCTTACCAAAAGAAAGCACATCTCCTATACTCGCAGATAGGGAACCTATCGGCACCACATTTTATGTGGCGGCCTCAATATCCCAAAGGAGATCTCCATGAAGCTCACCAAAAAGACGATCCTCATCACCGGCGGAACCAGCGGCATCGGTTTCGAGCTTGCCAAACAGCTGCTTACGCGAGGGAACGAGGTGATCGTTACCGGGCGCGAACAGGATCGGCTGGATCAGGCGAAGAGGTCGTTGTCCGGTCTTCACACCTTGATGAGCGATGTCAGCGATCCCCAGGCCATAGCCGCCTTGTACAGCCGTGTCATTGCGAGTTTTCCCTCCCTCAACGTGCTTATCAACAACGCCGGAATAATGCGGAACCTCAGCCTGAACCAGGACCGCAGCCTGGAAGATGTCACCCGCGAGATCGACATCAATCTAAGCGGTCCGGTGCGGATGGTGCAGCAATTCCTTCCTCATCTAATAACCATGCGGGATGCCCTGATCGTCAATGTCTCCTCTGGCCTCGCCTTCGTCCCCATGCCGGCGTCGCCCGTCTACTGCGCAACCAAGGCCGCGCTTCATTCCTACACCCAGTCCTTGCGCGCCCAGCTGCAGGGCAGTGGCGTGACGGTCGTGGAGCTGGCTCCTCCAGGAACGGAAACGCCTCTCTTGCGTCGTGAGTTCGCGGCCGAGATGAAGGGACAAAAAGGGATGGACGTGACAGCGCTGGTCAGTAAAGCCATCGCAGGTATTGAAGGCGGGAACGTCGAGGTCCGCCCCGGCCTCAGCAACGTTCTTCACATGATGAGCCGGATCGCGCCAGCGTTCATGTTGAAGCAGATGGTGAAGATGACCCAGCCCAAACAATGACCCGCGCTTCCAGGCAGTAAGTGCAAGCGGCCCACGCTCATCGCAGTCCCGGTCCGATAAAAGTCAGAAAACCTACAAGGACCACCGCCGCGACCACACCCCAAGCCGTGCTCCGGTAAACGTAGACAGCAGGCAAGCGCCCTCTCGAGACCATTACTTGCGCCATAGGCGGAAGGCCGAACATACCCGATCCGGCACCGAAGGAGGATGCCGCCGCAAACCCAAGCGCGGCTCCGTGTTCCATGGTGCGGTTCAACGCGCCGGTACAGCACGCAAACACGCCAACAGCCGCATACGGAATCCACACAAGGCGGAACAAACGGCCCATCCCATCGTCATCTCCGGCAAAGCGCTTGAACTCGAACGCCCCCACCCGCATCGAGAGAAAGTAGACCACCGAACCGATCACAAACAGCCCGCTCCGCCACACAATCCGCGGATGAAGTCTGGCGATGAGTTCAGCGGCGTCTCCAATATTAGTGGTGCCGCTGAACATGACATAGCCAGAGGAGATGAACAGACTGAAGACCATGTACAGCCAGAAGAAGAAGCGCAGCCTTCCCGCGTTCGTGGACAACCGCCGCAGCGCCAGCCACGCCAGCAGACCCGCACCGAACTGCACCCCGGGACCCGCCGCTTTGATTCCGTATCCGCCGGAGATGCTACAGCCTTCCGCATAGGCTGTCAGCATCGTGTTACGGCCTCCTGCGGCGAGACAATACACGGCGTGACCCAGCGCCTCATGCGTCATCATGGACGCGGCGTAGGCAAGAACTCCCAGTGCGGAGAGCATAAGGGCGCTGTCTTGGGAAGTAGATTGTTTTACTTGTTCACTGACCCGTGCCATTTAGATACTCAAGATCCAGTCAATGGCGCGTCTCCGCCCTCTCAAATCGTATCTTGCCTCCGCGAACAACCAAAGTTGAATCGGGTGGCAGAACGATCCATGCAGGTGAACGTTTCGCATAGGAAGACCCCACCCGAAGCGGGGTCCTCATACCGAGACATGTTTAGCCGATGCGCCTGCGAACCGTGGTGAAGACACCGAGCAGACCGGTACCCAACAGGACCAGGCTCGATGGCTCCGGGGTCGCAGCGGCGGGTGGCATGGCGGTAAGCGTCCCGTTGAAGACACTGCCCACGTAGTCGCCGGACATATCCCGCAGATTGAAGTTTCCACCCGCCGCGGTGAAGTTATGCAGATCGTCGGTGAAACTGAACAGGTCGTTCGCCGCCCCGACATACACGTTGTGGGAGTGGTCTTGACCCCCAACGCCGATCCCCGACTCAGTCGTCCCATTGGCGAAGCTCAACGAGATGGCAAGCACGGAAGGAAAGGTGTTATTGACGTCGATGGTGGTCATTCCGGTCACTTTGGTTGTTTGCGCCGGGTCCGTGTTGATATATCCCTGGATACTGTACGTGATGCTACTGGCATGAGCGGCAACGGTTGCGGCGAACAGTCCAAGCGCTAGTACATGGTGCATACGCATCTTTAATCTCCTGGAGTAGATTGAACAGCTACGCCCAGCTTGGTCCGCTCCGCCCAGGAAAACCAGATTAAATTAGGTAACTGTTACTTTATATCCGGCGGAAGTCATCGATCGTGTGGTTACTTCCTCTTCCGAACCGCACAGAAGCCTCGACACCGCGTCTCGGACGTGTTGTGAGGCCACCGTATCCGCATACACCGGGCCCGCGCCGGGTAGAATCAAGAAACAATGTCCGATCACGCCGCCACGTCTCTTCCCGTGTATGACCTCTCCATACCCCCCGCCGAAGGAATGGTCCGCGTCACCTTCCAGCCCGAGGGTAAGACGGTCGAGTTCGCTTTCGACTCCCTCCCCTACGAGGGCCACGGCGCGCCCATGAGCTTCCTTGATGTCGCCGAAAACTACGGCATCTTCCTCGACCACGCCTGCGGTGGCGTCTGCGCCTGCACCACCTGCCACATCCACGTCAAAGAGGGTGCAGGGGGCATCTCCGAGCCCGAAGACCTCGAGCTCGACCGCATGGAGACTGCCGCCGATATCCAGCTCAACAGCCGCCTCGGCTGCCAGGCCATCATTGAAAAGCCCGGTGCCTACACCGTCGAGATTCCCAAGTGGAACCGTAACTACGTCCAGGAAGGCAAACCCTCTCACGGCCCCGGCGCCTAGTTTTTGTTTGTCGTTGCCCTTCTTGTTTGTCGTTCAGCCTGGTTGTCGTCAACCCTTTGTTGTCGTTGCCCTTCCCGTTGTCTTTCCCGAAGGGAATCTGCGGTTCGCACTCTCCTCAGCGCCTACATCAGCCAGCTACAATCCCGTACTTGCGCTTAAGAAACACCCGCAGCTCCCCAGGTAAGGTCCCGCTCAACTCCTGCCATGTCAGCAGCTTCAACCGGCAGGCAAGCATCGGCGAACGTACCGCCGCAAGCACCGCGTAATACTGCTCGATCAGGTCTCGCCGCCGCGCATCGCACAACACACAGAACGCCTTCTCGTGCGCAAACGCTGCTAACACATTGCGGATCAGCTGGTACCCCTGCACGGTGCCGTCCGCCTGCCACGGAAGGCGGCTGACCTCAAACACCTCCTCCAGACGAAGGTAGCGTTCGATCAGCCGAAGCCGCGCCTTCTGAAAGCCCGTCTCCGTCAGCTTCGCCTCCACAAATAGCTCACCGAGCTCCATATCGATCTCGGTAGCCGGCTCCATCCGGCCATCGGCAAGCGGAACGCCGGGGTTCGTTCCAAACACAGGCACGGCATCCGGCGTCACGCCTAGCAAAGCCGCCACAGCTCCCAGCAACTCGCCTCCAGCAGACACCTCAGGATGGCAAAAGACGTTCATCAACAGAGCATCGGAGCTGTTAGCCGAATCCAGCTCCTTCCAGTGCCAATCCGCACGGGCCCGCACCTTCAGCCAGCGCGTATGCACCTTCGTCAGCCGCGCCGCCCATTCCGCGTTGGCGACGATGCTCCGGTACGAAGCCGGGTCGAAGTTCCCATGCCGTCCGCTCTCATCCAACCCAAACAGCACCGCCGGATTTGCCCCGGTCGACACCTCGTGCAGCAGACCGTCCTCACGCGCCATCTTCGCCGCGCGCGCACTCAACTCCCGCCGCAACATCGATGCGCTGTACCCTCGCTCTTCCATCCGCATACCCGCCATCATCCGGCATTGCGCGATAAACTAGCCAGCAGGAGAAGCCCCATGCCCCGCGAGATCGATTGGACTGACACCGAAGAGATCGGCATCCAGCTCCAGGAGAAGTTTCCCGAGCTCGACCCCTACACCGTCCGCTTCACCGACCTCCACCGCTACGTCACCGAGCTTCCCGGCTTCACCGGCAACCCCGCCAAGTCGAACGAAGGCCTCCTCGAAGCCATCCAGACCGCCTGGCACGAGGAGTACAAAGACGCCAAGTAAGTCTACCGCCGATCTGCCAACCGTATAAGCTCTCCCATCCTGAGCGCAGCCGGCCACGGTCTCATCGTGGTTGGCGGAGTCGAAGGACCTTCGTTATCCACGCCTCACGAGCGCCGCATCACCTGCCCTGGCAGCCGCGATCCCATGGCCGCTAGCACACCAAAACAGACGCCCGCCCATACCACAGTACCCACCCAGATCAACACCAGATCGCCCGC
>CAXTUR010000129.1:0-2860 GCA_964247455.1 uncultured Acidobacteriaceae bacterium
GGCGTGGAGGGGAACCGCAGGTTCTTCAACTTCGCGGATCACGGTGGGGCTGTGGTCCGCTTCGCTCAGGATAACAAGGTGTGCGGGGAACCGGCGGGCAGGAGCTCGTCGAGGGTGTCGACCGCGAGCACCTGGCGCTGGAAGACGTGGCCAAAGCTGCGGGCGACCGAGTCCGCGGCGAGCTGCATGGAGATGGCGATGCCTTCAGGGGCTTCGAGCTCCAGACTGGTGACGCCTCTGTCGGCGATGCCGCAGGGGACGATCCACTGATAGTCGCGCAGGTCGGGGGTGACGTTGAGGGCGAAGCCGTGTGAGGTGACGGCCTGCGAGACATGGACGCCGATGGCGGCGATCTTCTTTTCGGGGATGCTGCCGCCTGGGAGGGTCCAGACGCCGGTGAGCTTGCAGATGCGTTGGGTCATCACGCCGAAGTCTTTGCAGGTGCGGATGAGGGCTTCCTCCATCAGGCGGACGAAGTCGACCGGGCCGAGGTGCGGGCCGCGCTTGCCGGGGAGGTCGCCGCGCAGATCGAAGATGGGATAGCCGACGAGCTGGCCGGGGCCGTGGTAGGTGACGTCGCCGCCGCGCTTAACTTCGTGGAGTTCTACGGCTTTCTGGGCAAGGAGCTCGTCGCTGGCGAGGATGTTGGCGCGGCGGGCGTTGCGGCCAAGGGTGAGGACGGGGGGGTGTTCCATGAGGAGGAGGGTGTCGCCGATGAGTCCGGCTTTGCGCGCGGCGACGACGCGGTCCTGTGCAGCGAGGCCTTCGGCGTAGGGGATGCGGCCGAGATGGAGGAGGTGAAGGTGCATTTATACGCTTGCCAGCGGATTGTGCCAGCGGAGACCGGGAAATCGTGCAAAGTCGGAGTCCGCGCTACAGAGCACAGCGTCGTACTCGATTGCAAGCGCTGCGAAGTGAGCATCGGTTGAAAGGTTCCCACCCGCCCCCACGTCCAGGCAAAGCTCTCGGAATCTCACCCAATGTTGCGGACCCGGATGAAGGACTGAAACCGTGCTCACCCGGAGCAGCGAATCGATCGCAGCAATGGCTTCGCCCACAGACAAGCCGGGACCTGGAAGTCGGGGATTCGTCAGTACTCGAACAAAAGCAAGAACCGCCTGCATGGGAATGCCAATCTGTTGTTCAGACAAGACAACAGATTCAAGCCAGCGCCTGCTGGCTTCGTAGTGCGGCGATCTTATGCTGCAGGCATAGATCAAGAGATTCGCGTCCACAACAATCAACGCCGATCCGGTCCTTCCAAGATGTCGAGGAGGTCTTCGACTTTGGTGAAATGCGGAATCGAGATGTCGAATGGAACGACCTTGAACGGCTTTATCTCACGAGATGGTAAAGGCTCCTTGCTCAAAGCCGCTTGCGGTACTTCTACGAAAAGAATCTTCTTCTCATATGCCTCTTCCTGACTGGTCTCTTTCACGACGGAAAGATAATCGGAGATCGCTGATTTGATGTTTGCAATCGCCTCTTCCTCTGTCTGCCCTTGAGTCCAGCAGCCGGGGAGCTCGGGACAGCCTATAGCGAATCCTTCATTGGAATGGATTATTTCGACCTTATATTGCATATGACCTCCGAAACAGTTGTTGTGGAACAGAGGAACTCACGAATCAAGATCCTTGGACATCTCGTCGTCAACAAGGCTTTCAGCTTGCCAGTTTTTATCTTCTAGCCTTGTAAGCCCGACATGATCGAAGTATTTGGAGTGATCGCCTCGAGGGTAAGCTGATCCGTTGACAAACTTTGCAGGTTGGCATCGATGGCCTTCCGAGTGGCTGCGAACCATGCAAAACGGCAGGAAAGCTACGTGCTTCAGGATCGGGATGTCCCCACTCTCGAAGTATGGAATAGCCAAGACCATTTCAGGATGTACTTGGCTGAGCTTGCCAACATAGCCGTAAGTGGGATAGCTGTTCTTGCCAGCCTCTGGATATTTTCCCTTTACCTGGACAGGACGTATCAAGAAGGAATCCCGTACAGACTTTACCGCTATAAAGTCAAATCCTTTATCGCGATGGGGAAAGTAAACATTCCAGCCGGACTCCGCAAACAGGCCCGCCACGTGCAGCTCAGCTAACTGATCGAAGGTTTTGGGTGCTCCATTTTCAAGCGACATCGGCTGCTCTCCTTACACATTCACCGCCATGCCTTCCACGCTTGAGAACCCATCCAGCAGGGCTTCTGCCACGGTAGGATGGGCGTGGACGGTAAACATCATCTCTTCGACGGTGGCTTCGAGTTCGATGGCGATGACGGCTTCGGCGATGATCTCGGTGGCGTAGGGGCCGATGATGTGGACGCCGAGGATCTCACCGTATTTGCTGTCGGCGACAACCTTGATGAAGCCGTCATGGACGTCGAGGATGGTGGCTTTGGAGTTGCCGACGAAAGGGAACTTGCCGACTTTGACCTGGTAGCCCTTCTCCTTGGCCTGGGCCTCGGTAAACCCAACGCTGGCGATCTGCGGGTCGGTGTAGGTGCAGCCGGGGATGCGGTTGCGGTGGACGGGCTTGGCGAACTTGCCGGCCATTTTGGCGGCGACTACCAAGCCGCACATGGACCCGACGTGTGCGAGCTGAGGGAGGCCGGCGACGATGTCGCCGACGGCGTAGACGCCGGGTTCGGTCGTCTCCATCCATTCGTTGGTGAGGATGAAGCCGCGGTCGGGCTGGATGTTGACCTTGTCGAGGCCGAGATCGTAGGTGCGGGGAGCGCGGCCGACGGCGACGAGGACTTTTTCGGCCTGCCTGGTCTCCTGCTTGCCGGTGGAGGTGGTGAAGGAGACGAGCGCGCCGGTGTCGTTCTTTTCGATCTTTTCGACCTTTGCGCCGACGTGGACGTCGAT
>CAXTUR010000129.1:2960-8660 GCA_964247455.1 uncultured Acidobacteriaceae bacterium
AGCATGCGGGCGTCGGAGCCGGTGGCGAGCACGACTTTTTTGGCCTTTACGGTCTCGTCGGTACCGTCGGCGCGCTTGACCTGGATGGTGTGGACGCCGTCGGCGGCGGGGCCGGTGAGGCGACCGTAGCCCTTGATGGCGACTATCTTGTTCTTCTTCATCAGGAAGTCGAGGCCCTTGGTGTGGCGGGTGATCACGTCGTCCTTGCGGGCGAGCACACCCTTCCAGTTCACCGCGCGGGCGTCGACACCTTCAATGCCGTAGCGTTCGGCGTGCTTCAGATGGTCCCAGAGCTCGGCCGAGAAGAGCATCGCCTTGGTGGGGATGCAGCCCCAGAGGAGGCAGGTGCCGCCGAGGCGCTCATTGGCGTCGATCAGCGCGGCCTTCAGCCCGTATTGCGAGGCGCGAATCGCGCATGTATACCCGGCGGGACCGCCGCCCAACACCACTATATCGAAGATCATATCCGCCAAAACTTGCTCCATGATTGCTTTAGATAACCGCAGGTTCAATTTTACGCCCGTAGGCCCAACAGAACGGCGATACTGTCTGCATGGCGACCGCAGCCCTCATCTCCGTTAGTGAGTACCTCAACACGAACTATCGTCCCGACCGCGATTACATCAACGGTGAACTGAGAGAACGCAACATGGGCGAACAGCCGCACGCGCATTTGCAAGCCATCGTTGCCGGGATCTTCCGCGAAAACCGTAAGCAGTGGAATGTGCGCGCATTGACCGAGCAGCGGGTCCAGACCTCTGCGACCCAATACCGCATTGCGGATGTCTGCATCCTCCGTAGCTCCGATCCATTCGATAGGATTGTGCGGGTTCCGCCGCTATTGTGTATTGAGATCCTTTCGAAGGGCGACACGCTCTCCGAGACGCAAGAGCGCGTGGATGATTACGAGGGGATGGGCGTGGGGCATATTTGGGTAATTGACCCATGGAAGCGGCACGGGTATTTTGCCTCGTCGCGCGGCTTTACGCAGCCCGAAGATAAAGTGCTTTCCATTGAAGGCATGTCCATTACGCTTGACCTGCAAGAAATATTCGCCGAAATAGACGAAGATAAAGCGAAAACACGGTGATTTCGCTTGACATATCAGCGATAATTACTTCAATGGTCAGCAACGTTGGAAAGCTAACACGGTCTGTGCGTGAAGGATTCAAGAAGAGGGCCCCGGAGACGCGCGACTCCTCTGCAACGCTTGCCGCTAAGCGCGTGCAGCAGGAGATTCGTCAAAACGGCAAAGCAATCTTTGTCGACGACAAAGGAAACCGCTTTTTGATCGAGCGCCGACCGGCTTAGCGCATGAGCGCGCTGGTTGCGGGTTTTCTCCTGATTGGTTACCTGCTGGCGCCTGGCGTGATCTACCGCCTGGCATTTTCATTTTATATTCCTTCAAAACGCTTTCAGCGCAACCGGACCGAGGAAATCGTTTTCTCGATTCTGGTTACTCTCGTACCCTTTCTGCTTACATGGATTTTGCTGCATACACCCCTAGGCGGAATGGGTCATCTTACAGTTGGCGGGTCCAAAGAGGCGGCCTACCACCTTGTGGTTAGGTCCCTTCTACCTGGCCCGGACCTCGAGAAGACGCCGTTAGCCGACGCTTACTTACGCGGATTTCTGGAGCAGTCCCGCTTTCTTGGCCTGCTCTGGCTGCTGTGCGGGGCTGAGGGATGGCTGATGGGCAGGATGGTGACCTCTTATGGGGACTATCCGGACGACTCGCGACGCAAGCGATTTTGCGACAAGTTTCTGCTGACCTATGTTTCGGAGTGGGAGATCCTGTTCACCTCTCTGGCGTTGCCGGGCAAAGACTCAGACGTGGTGATCGAGGTCGACGCGCTGTCGACGATGGATGTGCTCTACCGGGGCAAGCTGGACGACTGGTTTTTGGATTCGGACGGCAAGCTGGAGGGAATATTCCTCAAAGACGCCTTCCGGTTCCGTAAGGAAGACCTGGACCGCGACCGCGCCAACGGGATTCACAAGCCGGGTAACACCTATTGGCGGCAAATACCCGGCGCAAAGCTTTATTTAGTGGCAAGCACGCTGGCGAACTACAACATCCGCTATACGCAGCCCCCGGCGGAGCCTAGTTTGGACGATGTGCGGATCGAACTTGGCCTAGGTGATGACGATGTGTTGATAACCCCGCTGCCGCGTGAAGAGTCTTCGATCGACCTCTCGTAAACTACAGTACCGTAAGCCAATCCGCATACAAACACCTGCAAATATTGAGTTTCCCTCATGATTTCGGCCATGCAGAGCGGGTAACTCTATAGCGAGTTACCAGTACGGTGTACCGAGTAATACCCTTTAAACTGTTAGTCACCACGAGTGCCGCAACCTGGTGTAGTTGCCCATGCGATGAGAAGGAGGAAATACGCTTGCGCGCTGATAGTTTTGGTCTTGTAGCAAGCAAGCAACTTCCCAACTAGAGGCCATACCGATGAACTTCAAGAGTCTTTCCGCAGTGCTCACTCTTTCTCTCGCCGCTGCAACCGCCACCCTTGCCCATGCCAGCACCATCACCCCGATCACTGGCAGCATCGGTCTTGGCGGCGGCGGAGTCTACAACATGACCAGTGGGCAGTTCACCGCCGGCGCGGATTACAGCAACGGCCACAACGCGTACGTGAATGCAGCGGACACCAAGACCGGCGATTCCCTCGCGATCTTCACGTTCCAGCATGCTGCGGACTTGTTCGACTTCAACACCAACACTCTTGGAGAAGGCGCGGAAGTCTTCACCACGACCGAGAAGGGCAAGACGCTTACCTTCACTCTGACCAGCGTGATCAGCAGCGGCACGAACGCGGCGGGTCCTGGCTTCGTGGGAACGGGCATCCTCTCGGAGACCGGCTACGCCAACACCCCGGCTGATTTCTCCTTGAACACGAACGCAGACGCGGGCACTGTTGTGACCTTCAATACCACCGCGGCTCCTACTCCTGAGCCTTCGTCGCTGATGTTGCTGGGTACGGGCGTTCTCGGCGCGGCGGGCATGGTGCGGCGACGGTTCTCCAAGTAATTGCCTACACGGGTTGCAGACGAACGAAGCGGGGAGCGTACATGGCTCCCCGCGTGTTGTTTAAGGCGTAACGGCTTTATGGAAAGCGCGATGCAGATTCCTTGTGGAATCGTAACCAAACAAGGCCATGCCAGCCGCGTTCGAGCTAGAGTGCCTGTGCGGCTTGCTTGGCAAAGTAGGTGACGATGAAGTCGGCTCCGGCGCGGCGGATGCCGAGAAGCGATTCGAGCATGGCGCGTTCGGGGTCGAGCCAGCCGCGAGCGAAGGCGGCCTGGAGCATCGCGTATTCGCCCGAGACCTGGTATGCGCCGAGCGGCAGATCGTAGCGCTGGCGGGCCTCGCGGATGACATCGAGATAGGGCATGGCCGGCTTCATCAGCAGCATGTCCGCACCTTCGGCGATGTCCTGGTCGATCTCGCGCATGGCCTCACGGAGGTTGGCGCCGTCCATCTGATAGGAGCGGCGATCGCCGAACTGGGGAGCGGAGCCAGCGGCCTCGCGGAAGGGACCGTAGAAGGCGGAGGCAAACTTGGACGCGTAGCTGAGGATCGGCGTGTCATGCTGACCGGCGTCGTCGAGCGCGGCGCGAATAGCCTCAACGCGGCCATCCATCATGTCGGAGGGGGCGACAATGTCGGCCCCGGCGGCGGCGAGGGAGGCGGCGGTTTTGGCGAGGAGGGCGACGGAGCTGTCATTTTCGATGGTGAAGTGTTCGCCATCACGGGCTACCAGACCGCAGTGGCCATGCGAGGTGTACTCGCAGAGGCAGACATCGGCGATGACGACGAGGGGGTCAAGAGCGCGGTTGGTTTTGAGGGCGCGGAGGGCTTGCTGGACGATGCCGTCGTCGGCCCATGCGCCGGAGCCGGTCTCGTCTTTTTCGGGCGGCAGGCCAAAGAGCAGCAGGCCGCCGAGGCCGAGACGGGCGCACTCTTCCCCTTCTTTGATCGCCTCATCTATGGATAGGTTGAAGACGCCGGGCATGGAGCCGATCTCGCGGCGAACGCCTTCGCCGGGGCAGATAAAGAGCGGGTAGATCAGCGCGCCGGGACACAGGCGGGTCTCGCGGACGAGGGAGCGCAGGGCCTCTGTCCGGCGGAGGCGGCGCAGGCGGGTGACGGGGAAGTTCATAAGGCCAGTGTACGACCGACCGCAGGGTTGATAGATGGCTTCAGGGCTTGGCTTTCAACGGGCGATAGCTCAGGTTTGCCACGTCTCCCTCTACAAGAAGCGACACGGTGAATGGCTGGTAGTGGACGGGCGTGCTTTGGCCATAGCTCTTAGGCTCCACTCGCACAATATAGGAGCCCTTCCTTACGTTTTCAAACAGGAACACGCCCCCATCGAGGATTAGCGTATCTCGGAGCATCGTCTTGTCGTCCGGATCGAGCAGTTCCACCCTGCCGCTCATAGAGTCTGTGCCCTGGGTGCCGCCTGTGACGGTGCCGCTCACGCTGTATATACCCGAGGTTGGGATGTCGATGTCGATGTCGAGTCCGGAGCGTTCCTCGCCCTCGCGCAACTCGATGGGTTTGGCATCCTTCATCCGGTAGAGATTGCCGTAGAAGACCTGCAGCGCGCCGCCCATGGCCAGTTTGATGTCAACTGACCGATCTCCCGTGATGTTTGTGAGCAGCATCGCTGAGCTGGGAAGGCTTGCTTGCAGAGCATAGGTGCCTGGCGGCAGACCCGGCGCGTAAAAACGCCCCCGATCATCCGTCTTTTGCCCAAAGCCGAGCCGAGCCATATCGCCGGTGCCCACTGTGTTTGTGTACGGCTGCCACTTGCCCGCGCCGTCACGGCGTAGCAAGCCTACTGATACGGTATTTGCAAGTCCGCCATCCTCGTACCGTACGGTGCCACTGAGCGAAGCCCCGCGCGACAGCAATACGTTCGCGGTTACTGTTTGACCAGCTTGGACGGAGATCCGCTCCAGGGCAATCTCTTCCGCTTGAGCCTTCAACGAGGAGTCGCCGTGAACTTCGTTTGTGGCGAGATCGTAGGGCGAGAGATAGCCCGCTTGAATAGTTGTGATGTAGTACTCACCCGGAACCACGTTCTTCATGGTAAACGCGCCCTCCAGATCGGTTGCCGCCGCGTAGGAGTGCGTGGGCGGTTTCGTTCCGGCTGCGGCCTCCTTGCGTGGAGGAGCCGTGTCGATGGTGACGCTGGCGTAACAGCTAGGAGTTCGCGTGTCGGCGCAGATTACTCTTCCTACAACGCTGCCAGTGGTCTGGGCTTTCGCCGGTCTGCATGAGACAGAAGCTGCGAGTAGAAACAGCAGGAATGCGCGAAGTAGAAGACGGTTCATGGCACCAGGTTACGCGCTATAAAGGGTGGCTTCGAAGCGGGCCATGGCGGACTCATTCCAGGCGTGGCTGCTCTTGCGCCAGCGGTCGCCGTCCGTTTCCATGAAGTTGGGGAAGTTCATCCGGCAATATCCGCAGCGGGCTTCAAAGTCGAAGAGGGCCTGCGGGGTGCCGTCGAGGTAGAGGACGGCCTGGAGGCCGTTGGGCGTCCAGGCCACGCTGGCGATGCGTTCTGGCTCGGGGCGCTCGAGTTCGGCGTCGCTTTTGGCGAGGGCGGCGACGTTATAGATGAGCATGGCGTCGAGCACGCTGTTCTCGAAGACCTCCTGCGAGCGGTCGCAGGCGTA
>CAXTUR010000130.1:0-8628 GCA_964247455.1 uncultured Acidobacteriaceae bacterium
GGCGGATGAGGCGGTCCTGGTTGCGAAGAGCATACACGCGCGTCTTGAACGCCATCAGCATGAGAACGGCGGAAAGGACGATCCACCAGACGGTGATGTGCGGGTGCTCAGCCCGATGATTGTGGCTGAGGGCGAAGGAGAAGGCGAAGTTGAGGGTAACGAGGGGAAGGATGACGTAATGGAAGATGGGATCGATGGCGGTGTGGCTTTTGGCGGATTGGGCGGCGGGCATGGGGGCTCCTGAGGTGTGGGATGAGTGTACCGCTCCGGTGCTACTCTGAACGACATGATGACCGCTCAAACGGATTACCTCTACCTTTCCCAGGAGGACCTCTATCGCTTTGGAAACTCATTACCTTCACGTCTTGACCATGTGCGTACTCAGGATGTGGACCTCTACGATGTGAACTCAATCACGCACATACGAGCAAATGGAAAAGGTATCAGCTTGCTTACGGAAGCCGATGCCGCACGGAAGCCGGGCTGGTTGTGGCGCATCCCGAAGAATACAGCGATGGTGCCTGGACTCGCTCTTAATCCGGATCGGCCCGGCCACTTCTCGCTTTGCCCTGTCACTGATATGACACTGGACAAATATCGCCCTGTTGTCCGAGCTTGCGCTACATTGCCTGAGAGTGAGGAAGCAATGAACATGAGTATGGTACATCTCGACTTGAACCACTGGGAGGCGCGCTTTCTACTGGAGGCCTGCCGCGCTTTACACAAAGAGTGGCTGGATGCTGCGAACGCCGCGACTGATGAGGATGAACAGGCTGATTACAGTAACGATCTTGGCCAACTCGAAATCATTCGGCGCCGCCTCGAACAGGAAGCTTGTGCGACTTTTGGTCCGAACATAAAGCAGTTCTCCCGCGAAGCCGCCGCGTAGACAGCAGCGCTACGCGATGTGGTCGAAGCTATGGATACAAAGCGAATCGGGGTGCATCTGGGGACGGCGGGCGGCTGCTGGAAGGCGGTGGAGCGGGCGGTGGAAGCTGGGGCGAACACCTTTCAGATCTTCAGCTCCAGTCCTCGGATGTGGAAGGCCAACGCGGTCAAGCCGGAGGACGCGGCGAAGATGCGCAAGCTGCGAGCGACGCACGATGTAGGGCCGGTCTCAATCCACGCGAGCTATTTGATAAATCTGTGCAGCCAGACCGAGAGTGTGCGGACTAATGGCGTTGCGGCGTTTCGCGGCGAGGTGGAGCGGGCGCTGGCGCTGGAGGCGGAGTTTCTGGTGCTGCATCCGGGCAGCTGGAAGGGGCTGACCCGCGAGGAGGGTTTACGGCTCGCGGTCGTGGGAATTGAGCAAGCGATCGATGGCCTGGCGTGGCGTTGTGTGGACTTTCGCATCTTGATCGAGAACACGGCGGGGGCGGAGTTCTCGCTAGGCGGCAGCCTGGAGCAGGTGGCGGAGTTGGTCTCGCGGCTGGAGGTGTGCGCGCCCGTTGGGGTGTGCCTGGACACGTGCCACCTCCATGTGGCTGGATACGACCTTGTGACGCCGGAAGGGTATGCGGAGACGGTGGAACTGATCGGCTCGACGGTAGGGTTCGACGCGGTGCGGGTGTGGCATTGCAACGACGCAAAGGCGGCGCGGGGATCGAAGCTCGACCGGCACGAGCATATCGGCGAAGGAACGATCGGAGCGGCTGCCTTCGCGCGGTTGCTGCGCGACGGACGGTTCGCAGACGGCGTGTTTATCGCGGAGACACCCGTGGACGCGCCAGGCGACGAGGCGCGGAATGTGGCGGCGTTGCGGGCTTTGGCGGGTTGCTGACGAGGAGATGCGGCTGTCAAACGGCAGGTGCTTTTGTATATAAAGAGCGCAAGATACTGTCTGCGCCCAGCTCTATTGTCAAAGGTTGGTGAACAGAGACGATTTTGGAAGTAGATTTACAAAGCTGTTACCGGAGCTGTCCATGATCATCCTACCGAAGCAAAGATGACTGTGCGTGGAAGGCGCTCTTCGGCATCGTCATGGCCTGTGGTCTCAGTCGTTCTGTACTCCGCTTTATCATTCGAGGCGGTTTGTTTCTCGCGCTGCTTACGCTGGGTCTACAGGCGCAGATTGACCGTTCCGCGATCAATGGAACGATTACCGACACCAGCGGGGCGGTGATTCCGGGGGCAAACGTATCGTTGCTGCAGCAGGAGACCGGCGAGACGCGCGGCGCGGTTTCGGGTGAGGGCGGGTCCTTCGTTCTCTCGTCGCTGCCGCTAGGACATTACACGCTGAAGGTGGCGCGGAGCGGGTTCAGCGATTTCGAAGTCACGGATATTGAGTTGAACTCCGGGGTGACGCGGACCATCAACGCGCGTCTCCCGATTGCGGGAGCGGCGCAAACGGTCTCGGTAGAGACGAACACCGGCGGCGCGGAACTGGACAAGAACGACGCGACGTTTGGCGGCACGATCCAATCGGTGCAGGTGTCGCGGCTGCCATTGAATGGGCGAAACATCGCGACGCTCGAGTTGCTTGCCCCCGGCGCGATCGACACGGGCTCTGGCCAGCAAAACACCATTCGCTTCGCCGGCCAGGGGATCGACGACAACAACTACCGCTTCGACGGCGTAGACGCGGCGGGCGGGATTCGGCAGGCGATCAAGAGCGGGCTGCGGCTACAGTTTTCGACCGAAGCCGTCGCGGAGTTCAAGGTAGCCTCGGCGGGGTATACGGCCGATACGGGCGGCTCGGCTGGCGGCCAGGTCAGCCTGATCTCGAAGTCGGGCACGAACGCTTTCCATGGCAGCGTCTTCGATTATCTGCGCAATAGCTATTTCGACGCGCTTTCGCCGATCAAGAGCACCTACCATCCGAACTTCCATCTCAACCAGTTTGGCGGCAACGTGGGCGGCCCGATCCTTCGTGACCGGACGTTCTTTTTCGTCAACTTTGAAGGGTTCCGCCAGACGCTTGGTGGCATTCCGTCGATTGGCACAGTGCCTTCGGCGGCCTTCAAGGCGCAGGTGATTGCGGCACAACCGGGTCTCGCCCCCTTTCTGAATGCGTATCCGACGGGAACGACGCCCTCGCCCACAGACCCGAACGCGGCTTTCTACACGGCTGTGGTGCCCAGTCCGAATAATGAGAACTCCGGAGTCATTCGGGTCGACCATCGGCTGTCGGATCGCGACTCAGTGTACGGACGCTTTAATATCGATGACGGCATCTCGACAACGGCGTTGAACAGTGCAGGAGAGGCGATTACGGTCGGGTCGCGCGTGCAGAATCTGGTGCTTGAAGAGCAGCACATTTTCAGCCCGACGACGCTGAACGAGACGGAGATAGGCTTCAATCGCAATACCTACATCCAGAACCAGGACACAGGGTTGCCGTACAACATCTCGATCTCTGGCTTCACCGGACTCTCCGAGACGTATAGTAAGGCGCAGGTGCCGACGACGTTCTCCGTGAACGACACCCTCACCCTGACGCGCGGACAGCACACGATCAAGACGGGCATCGACATCCGGCGCGTGTACATCAACGAGGCGAACTCGACCGACGGCACGCTGAGTTACACCTCCGAGGCAAGGCTGCTCGCGGGCCAGCTGAACTCGATCCAGGTGACCGCGCCGCTAACCGATCGCGGCCTGCGCAAGACGCAGTACGCCGGGTATGTGCAGGATCTATGGAAGGCGTCGCCGGATCTGGCGATCAACTACGGCTTGCGTTACAACTATTTCTCGCCTTTCGTCGAGGGGCACAACAATGAAGATCCTTTCGACATCGACTCGTGCGGCGGCTATTGTGGCATCGGCGCGGAGTTCTACTTCCGCAACTTTCTGGATTTCGACCCGCGTGTTGGGCTGGCGTACTCGCCGTCGGCGTGGGGCGGAAGGACGGTGTTCCGCGCCGGCTTCGGAATCTACCACGGCGAGACACAGCTCGGCGACGAAGACAGCCCGGTGGTGAACACGGAGCCTTCGACGACATTGACCTCAAGCGGAACGACTGTTTATACCTACCCGGCGGCGCTCGCGCTGATCCCCACGACGGGGCTGGCTACGACGCCGCGTTCTTTGGCGCGCCATCATCCGTACTCGTACACAACGCAGTGGACAGGGTCCGTGCAGCAGGCGCTGGGCGGCGGTACGACCCTTACGGCGACGTATCTGGGCATCAAGGGAACGCATCTGTTTCGCCGCAGTTATGTGAATCTGCTGACTCCCGGAAGCACGGTGCGTCCGTTGCCACAGTATCCCAGCCAGATCGATACGAAGTTCACCGAGGGCGCGAGCATTTTTCATGCGCTGCAGTTCAATGTGGTGCGGCGCTTTCGCGGAGGCTTCTTCGTTTCGGGCAACTATATGTGGTCGCACGCGCTGGATGACGGTTCGGTGGGCGCGGGCGAGTCGAACGCTCCCGAAAATGTGGCGAACCCGGCTGCGGACTACGCCAACAGCATCAACGATGTGCGTCACACGGCGAATGCGAGTGTGGTCTACGATCTGCCGTTCGGGGTTGGCCGCCGCTTTCTAAACGGGAGTCGCTTGCTTGACACCGTGGTTGGAGGATGGTCGGTCGACAGCCTGCTGATTGCGCGCAGCGGCTTGCCGGTGGATATTACGTTGAGCCGCGCCAGCTCCGCGCTGCCAGATGGCAACAACGTCAACCAGCGGCCGAACTATGTGCCGGGGCAGTCGGTCTATGGCGCGAAAGGCATCGGGAGCTGGCTGAACCCGAACGCGTTCAGCGTCCCGGTGAGCGGGGCCTTTGCGTCGCCCGCCACCTCCGCCTTTGGCAACCTCCATCGGACAGCCGCCTTTGGGCCAACCCTGTGGCAGGATGACGCGGCCATTGAGAAGGCGTTCCACGTGACGGAGCGAACATCGGCGATCTTTCGGGCGGAGGCATTCAACCTCTTCAATCGGGCGCAATACGGTCAGCCAAACTCGAGCCTTTCTGTGGCAGCTTGCCCGACTACGGGCTCAGGCCGGGGCATCACGCCTTATAACGGCGCGCCTTGCACACCGGCCGACAGCACGCATCCGCTGGGTTCGCCGGGAACGCAGGTCATCGCGCCGCCGGCCACGTTCGGTCAGATCACAAGCACCATCAACTCAAGCGGCTTGGTGGGCACGGGAACGCCGCGCGTGCTGGAGTTTGCGCTGCGGATCACTTACTAAGAAAGGAACAGGATGCTTCTTCGCGTCGTAATTGCCGTCACGTTGGCAGCCAGATTCTTCGCCGCACAGGCTCAGGTTGCGCCAGCCACCCAAACCGAGCCGCTGACACTGTTGCACGCCACGGCGTTGCCGGAGATTACGGGAGACTTCGACCATTTCGCTGTCGATTTGAAGCGTAACCGACTCTTCGTCTCGGCCGAGGTCCATCATTCCATCGAGGTCTTTGATCTCCAGAGCGGAGCGCATCTCCAGAGTGTTGGCGGCTTCAAGACGCCGCACTCGGTCGCCTTTTGCCCGGAGAAGGACGAACTGCTCGTGGCCGACGGTGGAGACTCTGCGCTGATCGTGCTGAAGGGGGCTGAGCTGGAGCGCGTTGCCCGCATTCCGCTCATCGACGGTTCAGCCACGGGTAAGGGCGACTCGCCCGACGCGGCCTTCTATGACGCGGTGACTCGGCTGTACTACCTCGGCAACGGCGGGGCATCGGCGAATCTTCCAAACTCGACGATCTCCATCTTCTCGGTGGATGCGGGCAAGCTGATCGGCGACATCGACATCCCTGGCAACAACGTCGAGAGCATGGGCGTCGATACCGTGCATGGCCGCCTGTATGTCAACATTCGCGATAAGCAGCAGATCGGCGTGGTCGACCTGGCCACGCGGAAGCTCCTGACAACCTGGACCGCGCCGGGGCTGAAGGGCAACACGGCGCTGGCAGTGGATACGGTCAATCAGCGCGTCTTTGTGGCGGGGCGCAAGCCGGGCATCTTCTATGTCTTCAATGCCGACGGAAAGGTCGTCAGCCAGCAGAAGTGTGTGGATATCAACGACGACATGACGTATGACCCCGTGCTGAAGCGCGTGTACATCAGCGGTACGCAGGGGCTCAGCGTCTTCCACCAGGACACGCCGGACACGTACACGGAAATCGCCAACATTCCGACGAACGGGGCGAAGACCTCGACCTATGTGCCCAGCGTCCACCAGTTCTACGCGATCCACCCAAAGACTACGGTGGATGAGGCTGGATTGCTGGTGTTTCGCGTCAACCCGTAGTCTTCGCATTTTGGAGAGATCATGATTCGCGCAGCTGTTTTGCTTTTGTTCTCGCTTGCCGCTGGTCCGGCCGCATGGGGCGGACAGGCACCGCAAGCTCCGGCTTCGCCACGGTACATCAAGGTCGATGCTCCCTTCGCCCAGAAGCTCCTGCTCGACGCCAAGGCGGCTCATCCCGAGCTTAAGAAGATCGGTCTTCATGCGGTTCCGCCTGGCGGCACGGAGAGCGCCATCATCGCGAACCCGATTGTTTCGAAGATCGGCAAGGTATCGTCCGCCAACGATCTGACGGTCGTTACGTCGGGTCAGCCCAAGGTGTATCCGCATGAGGAAGAGGGCGGTTTCTTCGACCTGGGCCTGCCGATGACCGATAGCCAGAAGCGGCCTGTAGGGATGATGGTGATGGAGATCCCGTACAAGGCCGCGGCGACAAAAGAGGAAGCTCTCCGGATGGGACTGGCCATTCGTGATGAGATTGCCGGCAAGATTTCGTCGAAAGAAGCACTGTTCGCCTCCGGTGCAAACTAACCATGTACTGCTGCTCTGAAAGGATTCATTCATGACTCTCTCCCGTCGCCATTTTCTACACTTGTCCGGCCTCAGCGTCGCCGCGATAACTGCCCGCGCTTTGTTTGCGGACGATGCCGGGCCTTCTCTCTTTCCCGTAAAACAACGTGGAAAATGGGGATATATCGACGCAAAGGGAACGATGGCCATCGCGCCGCGCTTCGAGCTGGTATGGGCGTTCTCCGATGGTCTGGCTCCATTTAAGGAAGGGGAGAAGTGGGGCTATCTCAACACCTCTGGAGCTGTGGTCCTTCCGCCGCGCTTCGATGAGGCCCGCAACTTCCATGGCAATCTGTCGCCGGTGCGCGTGGGATCGCAGTGGGGCTTTATCCATGCCGACGGCGGCTTCGGCATACCTTTGCAGTACGAGTCGGCGCGGTCGTTTCAGGACGGAAGGGCGCGGGTGAAGGTGAAGGGGAAGTGGGGCTACATCACGCCCGACGGCAGCTTCGCCATTCAGCCGCTCTACGATGGCGCGAATGGCTACAACGAAGACCTCGCGCCGGTGCAGCTCGGGGGCAAATGGGGGTACATTGACAAAGCGGGCGCGGTTGTCATTCCTATGCGCTACGCCCTGGCGCAGTCGTTCAATGAGGGGCTGGCTGCGGCACGGACGGATGCGGTCTTCAGCTTTATCGAGAAGACTGGCAAAACGATGATCGCGCCGGCGTTCGAGGATGTGGGCGAGTTCAGCGAGGGACTTTGCCCCGTGCGGCGTAATGGCGCATGGAGCTTCATCGATAAGAGCGGCGCGACGGCGATCAAGGGTGCATACACGACTGCCGGGCACTTTACGGATCACCTTGCCGCGGTGGAGGAAGGAACGGTCTCCAAGTACATCGACCTGCGGGGGCGTGTTGTCTGGAGCTCGAGCGCGGCTTAAGCCTAACAGGCCACCGACGCTGGGACATCGACGAGAGGCCTGGACCGCTTTGCGCCTGAAGGGATGTTTCTCTCGAGTAGCCTGACGCATTCCGGGACGCCGACAGCCGGGCGGTCAGGGTCGCCGCGAAAGGGAAGAAGACCGTCGTTCGAGAGAAGCAGATCGAGTGAATCGGTCATGGCCTGTTGGGCCGCGAAGAGCAGCGGGGTGGAGTACTGGATCAGGTTGAAGCCGAGGCTGCGCAGCTCGGACATGGACAGGCGCGGGCTTTTTCCGCCGGCGATCTGGTTGAAGAGCAGCGGCTTATCGGTGGCGGCCCGGACGCGCTGGAGGGTCTCGACGGAGTCGATGCCGTCGACGAGCAGCACATCGGCATCGGTGGCTGATAGGGCGTCAAGGCGGGTGAAGATCTCATCACCGGAGGAGTCGGTACGGGCCAGGACACAGAGGCTGTCGCAGCTGTCGAGTACGGCGTTGAGCTTGTCGATGTAGGTGGCAAGCGGAAGGAGGACTTTGCCGGCGACATGTCCGCAGCGACGGGGGCGCGTCTGGTCCTCGAGCATGACCATGGCGACGCCCATCGACTCCATCTGCCGGACGACATGGGTGGCGGTGTGGGTGTCGACGTAGCCGTCGTCGATGTCGACGAGTAGCTTGTGTTCGGGAAGAATCTGACGGATGCGCCAGGCGGCGGCGACGATGTCGGACCAGGCGATGAAGCCGATGTCCGGCAGACCGTAGAAGCCGGCGCTGAAGCCGAAGCCGGAGAGGAAGAGATTGGGCGAGTAAGGTGCGGCGATCGTTGCGGAAAAGCAGTCGTAGACACCGAGGAACGGGGCGATCTCAGTATGGCCGGCGAGCTCGCGGCGGAGCCAGTCTCCGGGGTGAGTGCTCTCGTGGGCATGCGGCATGGGGGTGCTCTCCTGGTGCATCGCTTTTGGTGTTCATGGTGCAAATCGGCTGTGGCATCGGTTTGCATGAGCCATTTG
>CAXTUR010000131.1:0-8603 GCA_964247455.1 uncultured Acidobacteriaceae bacterium
CCGGAAACCTCCGCCGCGCCGAGCGTCTCTTCTAAGCGCGTCCTGCTTTTCTTGATTGTCATTCCCGAAGTGACTCCGCGCTCCGCACCACCCCGCAACCCCATCCCCACCTACCCCGCGTGAGATAATCAACCTGTGGATATTGTTGTACGATCGCTCGGTTCCGTCGTGTTGGGCCTGTCGCTTACGGCCATCGGATGCCATGCCCAGCTGCCCGCCCCGGCCTCCGCCACGCTGTCTCCGGAGACCGCGCGCCGCGTCGAAGTCCTCATCCGCTCAAAATCCAGCGTGCCCGCGAACTACACCGTGGCCATCGGCCCGCGTACCGCCAGCGAGATCCCCGGCTTCGACCGCATCCTCGTCACCTTCTCCGCCAACGGCAAGGACAGCAAGCCCGCGCCGTTTCTGATCTCAACCGACGGTAAGACGCTCGCGCAGTTCAACAGCTTCGACATCGGTAAAGATCCCCGCGAGCTGGTCTCGGACGCCAACCGCCCCGCCCGCGGTGGCCCGGAGACTGCGCCCGTCCTCATCGTCGGCTTCGACGATCTCGAGTGCCCTTTCTGCGCCCGGATGCACCAGCAGCTCTTTCCCGCGCTGCTCGATCGCTACGGCAACCGCATCCATCTCGTCTACCGCGACTACCCGCTGCCCAACCATCCCTGGGCCATGCGTGCCGCGATCGACACCAACTGCGTCGGCGCGCAGAGCACCCCGGGCTATTGGAACCTGGTCGACTATATCCACGCCCACGCAAGCGATCTTGGCGGCGCGGAGAAGAGCCTTGCGAAAGCCAACGACGCCCTCGACGCCCTGGCCACGGACGAGGGCAAGCGCCAGAACGCGAATGCCGACACCCTGAAGGCCTGCATCGCCAAACAGGACGACACCGCCATCAAGGCCTCCATCAAGACCGGCGAGTCGCTCGGCATTGAGGGCACCCCCGCGCTCTACATCAATGGCGAAAAGATCGACGGTGCCGTGCCGCTGGCCGACGTCTACCGCGCCGTCGACAGCGCACTCGTCGCCGCTGGACAGACCCCTCCGCCGCCGCCACCTGCCGCTCCGGTGCCCACACCCAAAGCCGGCAACTAACCGACCCCTTGCAGGAGATGTACCCCGTGGTCCGATCAATCAGTACCCCACAAAACCGTTCGACTGCCGTTTGTATGGGGATGCTTGCGCTCTTTGCCCTCTCCGGATGTCACGGCACGCACAACGCCGACGTCGTCGCGACGGTCAACGGCCACGCCATTATGCGCGCCGAGATGGAAAAGGCCTACAAAGATCAGCTCGGCGAGACGCAACAGCAGCCCTCGCAGGAGCAGGCCAACTCGCTTCGCCTCAACCTTCTTCGCGAGCTGATCGACGAGGAGATCGTGCAGCAGCGCGCCGCCAAGATGAACCTAACGGCCACCAACGAAGAGGTCGACGCAAAACTGGCCGAGATGAAGGCGCCCTACACCGAGGAGCAGTTTAATGATCGCCTCCGCGCCAGTAGCCACACGCTTGACGACGTCAAGCACGATCTCCGCCGCTCGCTCACCATCAACAAGCTGTTGAACAAAGAGATCAACTCCAAGATCACTGTCACCGACACCGACGTCAGCGCCTTCTACAACGCGCATAAGATCGACTACAACGTCAATGAGCCGCAGTTCCACCTCGCTGGCATCCGCGTCACTAGCGCGCCCACCGCGCAGCCCGGCAATCTACAAGGCAGTAAAGCCCAGACCGACGACGAAGCCAGGAAGAAGGTCCAAGCGCTCAAGAATCGCCTCGACAGCGGCGAAGACTTCGGCTCGATCGCCATGAACTTCTCCGAGTGGCCCGAGACAGCGTCGAACGGCGGCGACATGGGCTTCGTCCCCGAGTCGCAGCTCCATGCCGACCCGCAGGTCTTCAACGCGCTTGAGAAACTCAAAGCCGGACAGATCACCGACATCATCGTCGGCCTCGACGCCACCACGCACAAGCCCGCAGGTTACGCCATCTACAAGCTCATCTCGCGCGAACCCGCCGGCCAGCGCGAGCTGAGCGACCCCACCGTGCAGCAGGCCATCCGCAACAACCTGCGCGAAGGCCGCTCCCAGCTCCTCAAGAACGCGTTCTTCGAGATGCTGCGCGACCAGACCAAAATCGAAAACTTCTTCGCCGAACAGATCTTCAAGAACGACGCCCGCTAGCCTATCGTTGTAACTCACGCTTGCTCCTTTGTTTGTCATTCTCGAAGGGAGTCTGCGTTTTCTTACTTATTTGTCATTCCCGAAGGGAATCTGCTTCTGCTCTTTTTGTTTGTCATTCTCGAAGGGAATCCGCGTCTGCTCCTCCCTTCCGCAGAGAGCCCCGTGACCACTCCCATCCGCTTCGCCATCCTCGGCTTCGGCCATCACGCAAGCCGCCGCCTCGTCCCCGCCTTCGCCAAGAGTGAGCACACCACCCTCCACGGCATCTGGCGGCGCAACCAGGCCGCCGCCGCGGAAAACTGCCGCAATCTCCACATCCTGCACTGCTTCGAGACACCCGAGGCCCTCTGCGCCTCGCCCGAGATCGACGCCGTCTTCATCACCTCGCCCGACGCCATGCACCGCGACGACGCCCTGCTCGCCCTCCGCCACGGCAAGGCCGTCCTCTGCGAAAAGCCGCTCTCCATGAACGCCGCCGAGGCCGAAGAGATCGTCGAGGCAGCCGAAAGCGCGGGTGTCCTCTTCGGCGTCGCGCAGAACTTCCGCTACAACCGTTCGCTCGACCATATCCGCACGGAGATCGCCGCCGGGACCATTGGCAAGCCGCTCCTCGCCCACGCGCAGTTCTGCTACCCGGCCCAGAACGCCCCGCGCACGTGGATCAAAGACCCCGGCCTGGCCTGCGGTGGCCCCATCGGCGATGTGGGTGTCCACTGCGTCGACGCGCTACGCTATGTGCTCGGCGCAGATGTCCTCAGCGTCTCCACGCTCGCCCAGACCGAACCCGGCAACCGGGTCGAGGCCGACGCCGTCCTCCAGTTGGACCTGACCGGCGGCCTCTCCGCCACCGTGGCCGTCAGCGCCCGCGCCGCCTACCGCACCCTCGTCGAAGTCGTCGGCACCGAAGGTGTCCTGATCTCCGAGAACGCCCTCACCGTCGACCGCCCCGTCGATGTAGTCCTCCGCCGTGCAGGCGCGCTGGTCGAAACGACGACGCACGACAACAGCGACGGCTACATCCGCATGCTCGACAGCTTCGCCGCCGCCTTCCGCACCGGCAGCCCCTTCCTCGCCACCGGCCTGGACGGCATCCACAACATGCGCGTCCTCGACGCCGCCTTCCGCAGCGGTCGCACCGGACTCCGCGAAGCCGTCTAGCTCAAGCAGCTACCCTTGCTTTTCTGTTTGTCATTCCCGAAGGGAATCCGCGTTTTGTCCTCTACGCCATCAGGCCCCCGCCCCTAGTGCAGCATGATCGCCAACGCCGCCGGACGGTCCCGGTGCGTCACCGCGATCTCCTCGGGCACCGCGCCCGCATACTTCTTGTACACGCTGATGTGGAAGCAACTCTGCTGAAACTCCTCCTCCACATCGATCTTGCCCGCCTCAATCAGCGGCATCAAATACCCGCGCATCCACGCGATCTCCGACAACGACAGCCCGCGCTTGCCAATGTCCACCGCCTGCCCCGTCAGGTGCGGCGAAGCCGTCTCGCCCGCGACCGGGGCGGCGTTGCCATTGGTACGCAGCAGCCGCTGCTGGATCGCCACCGTCCGCACGGCCGAGTTGACCTGCAACGCCGTATGGAACCGTGCATAGTAGGCCCGCGCCATCACCGCAAGGAAGTTCGCCGTCCAAGGGCGGCAGTACCGCCGATTGTCCGGCAGCCGCTCATCCACCTGCAACCCGCCGCCCAACGGCAGCGCCACCAGCATCCCCTGGCGGCGCATCGCGGCCAAGTCGTCGTCATCCCGTACCCGTGCCAGCCCGTCGCGGTCAGCCATCTCGTTCTGATGGACAAGGATCTCGTGCGATCCTTTGAGCGCGACCGGCATCACCAGGCGGCCGCCTTTGTTATACAAGGACGGCAGGATCTCGGGCGTTGCGGCGACCTCCTGCGGGTCCGGTAGTTGCGGACGGTCGCTGATGGGCCGGATCAGGCTCACCACAGACACCGGATCTTCCGTCTTTTGCTGTGCAAGGTAGAGATCGCGCACCTGCGAGGTCGTGCCTTCGCCCGTCGTACTCTCCTCCATTCTCTCTGGACGCGAGGCCGCAATCAACTGGGTGAGCTCAGGCTGCGAGCGACGGCTACGCCTCTGTTTCGCTGACGCAGCATGGGCCCGCACCGGCTTACGGCCACGCGAGGTCGTCGCCGCTCGCACCGCAAGCCGCTTACCCTTACGTTCCTCCTTCCGCTCACCCCGGCGCACATGGCCGGAGACCCGAGCAGGTTCCGGCTTGCGCGTCCGTTTAGCAGAGGCGGTCACACGAAGCCGAGGCGCAGGCCGGGGCATCGCCTGCCGCGAGTGCGCGTACAAGGCCGAAGGCAGCAGACACAGGAAGGCACACGCCACCAGTGCGGGGAAAAACCGTTGCAGGCGAATCAACATTCAAGGGGGCACGGAGATGCCCAGAGCATCTTCGACTCTACAACCCGGTTTATGATCGGGAAAGTGACCACACAGATTCCCGAGGAGGATGTATGAAGCGATTGGCTGCAATCTTGGGCGGAACAGCACTCCTGGCGGCGGGCTGGACGTTGCGACCCGTCACAGCGCAGGAGAACCCGGCTTCCCCGGAGTTCTACACACAGCGCGTCCAGCCCATCCTCCAAACCAACTGCTATCGCTGCCACGGCGGCATGAACCGGCGCGGCGGCCTCAACATCGAGACCCGCGAAGGGATGCTGAAGGGCGGCCACGATGGCTCGGTGCTCGTGCCCGGCGATCCCGCGAAGTCCCTGCTGGTGCGCTTGATCCGCCACGAAGGTCCCGCCAACGATCCCATGCCCATGCCCCCGCGCGGCAAACTCTCCGACGCCGACATCGCGATCGTTGAGCAATGGGTCAAAGCCGGCGCGATTATGCCGCCCGATCCCGCCAAATAGCTGTTGCCGTTCTGTTTGTCATTCCCGAAGGGAATCTGCGTCTCCGCCCTTACAGCCACGAAGCCACTCTCCTAAACAGCCCGCCGCACCTCTACCAGCGTCGAATAAAACGTCGCCCCGCCCCCAATATCCGTCAACGTCTCAGACGTCAGCGCGTTCACATTCGCCCCATTGGCCGAAAGCTTGTTCCAATCGAGCGTCGCCGCCACCACACCCTCCGGCACCTGCACGCCAATCTGCGCCCGCAGCGCGATGCTGCCTCGCCCGTTGAAGACCTCGGCACAATCGCCATTGGCCAGCCCCCGCGCGGCGGCATCGGTCGGGTGCAGCTCCAGCACGCCCATCGTCCGCGCCTCCATCCGTCGATGGCCCGGCAGATTGGCGAACGTCGAGTTCATATAGTTGTCCGCTTTGCGCGGCAGAAACTCCAACGGATAGACCGTCGCCTTGCTGCGCGATTCCGCCGGCGCAACAAAAACCGGCACCGGCGTCAGCTCGCCACGTACGCTCGGCGTGCGGAACCAGCTGCTATCGCTGAACGGCAGCGTCTCTCCCGCTTCGTTCTTCGGCAGCTGCAGCGCAATATGGCCATTCCGCTCCAGCCTCTCACGGTCGATCCCGGCGAACCACGCGTGCCCCTTCGACAATGCCTGGTCGATCAGCTCGTCGTCCGTATCGCGAAAGCAAGCCTCGGCAAACCCCATCCGCTCCCCAAGTTCGCTGAACAGCCGCACATTCGATCGCGCCTCGCCCAATGGCGCAATCGCCGCCTGCGACACCTGCACGAAGAGATGCCCGTAAGCCCCCTGCACATCCTTCGTCTCGAGGAACGTGGGCGCAGGCAGCACGATGTCCGCATAGTCCGTTGTGTCGGTGAAGAACTGCTCATGCACCACCGTAAACAGATCGTCGCGCCGCATCCCCCGAAGCACCACATTGCCGTTGGGCGCGACTGCCGCCGGATTCGAGTTATAGACGAACAGTGCTTTGACAGGAGGATCGCTCAACCCAGTCAGCGCATGGCCCAGCTGGCTCATATTTACTACACGCGCCTGACGCCCGAGCGGGCTGGCCAGCATCAACTCCGGCATCTCCAGCGCCTGCTTGTGGAACGGAAACGATCCCGAAGTCGACAATTGCAGCCCGCCGCCACGCCGCTTCCACGCCCCTGTCAGCAGCGGCAACATACACACCGCGCGCGCCGCCGTACCGCCGTTCTCGCTGCGCTGGATACCGTAGTTCAGCCGGATCACCGCGGGATGCGTAATCGCATACGCCCGCGCCAGCCGGACAATCGTCTTCACCGCAATCCCCGTCACCGCCGCGACCATCTCCGGCGCATGCTCCGGCAAGAGCGCATGGGCGCGCAGCTCCTCAAACCCACGTGTCGTCTTCGCGAGGTACGCCCGGTCCTCCAGCCCTTCGCGCAGGATCACGTGCATCAGCCCCAACGCAAGCAGCCCATCCGTCCCTGGCCGGATCGCCAGATGCTCATCGGCCAGCGCCGCCGTGCGCGTCCGGTATGGGTCAATCACCACCAGCCGCGCCCCCGACCGGCGCGCCGTCTCGATAAACGGCCACAAGTGAATATTGTTGCCGTGGATGTTCGCGCCCCAGGCGATAATCAGCCGCGCATGCGCAAAGTCCTCCGGCGGCGTCCCCAGCTTAATCCCGTAGACGCTCTCATACGCCGCGCCCCCCGCCGACGCGCAGATCGTCCGGTCCAGCTGCGACGCGCCCAGCCGGTGAAAGAATCGCCGGTCCATCGACCCATAGCCTAGCTGCCCAATCGTCCCCGCATAGCTGTAGGGCAGCACACTCTCCGGCCCAAACTCCGCCGCAATCTTCGTCAGCCGAGCCGCAATCGTATCCAGCGCGTCGTCCCACGAGATGCGCTCGAACGCCTCCGTCTCGCGCCCTTTCGCCAGCGGCCCCTTGACCACGCCAGCCCGCCGCCGCATTGGGTATAGCAACCGGTCGGGCGAATACACCCGGTCCAGGTACTTCGCCACTTTGCCGCACAGAAATCCACGCGTCACCGGATGCGCCGGGTCGCCCTGCACCTTCACCGCCCGTCCGCTCGCCAAATTGACGGTCACCAGCACGCCGCACGAGTCCGGGCAGTCGTGCGAGCACACGGCGTGGACCACCTTCGTCTCGGCATCGATCAAGGGCATCGCATCATTCTAGTCTCCGTACGGTCGTTTTCTGGTTGTCATTCCCGAAGGGAATCTGCGTTTTGCGTGCTACCCACCAAGACCAGACGGAGCACGGCTATACTTCAGGCACACCCGAGGTGCTTCCATGTCGCTTCGCCGATCGTTTCTTCTCGCCGCGCTTTCCCTCCTGATGACCGTACCAAGCCTCCGCGCACAAGCGCCGCCGCCCCTCCACACGGCCACCCAGCAGGAGCTCGACGTAGTCAAAGTCCTCCTCAAGCAGGAGTCCGCCTGGAACCGTGGCGATCTCGACAGCTTCGCGCAGGGCTATAAAGACTCGCCTGACACCCTCTTCATCACCCGTCAGGTCTCGCGCGGCTTCTCCGGCATGCTCCAGGAGTACCATCAGAACTATCCCACCCGCGCCGCCATGGGCACGCTCGGCTTCTCGGAGCTGGAGGTCCATAAGCTCGACGAAACCTTCGCCGTCTGCCTTGGCAAGTACCATCTGGAACGCAGCAAAAAAGACGGCGGCAACGCGGACGGTGTCTTCTCCCTCGTCTTCGAGAAGACCGAAAAGGGCTGGAAGATCGTCGTCGACCACACGACTTAGCCGGTTTCTCATCATTAGAATGACGAGAGAGGATTCGCCATAATGTTTCACGTCACCATGGAACCTATTGAAGATGGTTGGATCGTAGTCGAGTGCCCGGCTCTACCCGGCTGTTTGTCACAAGGACGCGACGAACGTGAGGCTTTGTCTAATATCAAGGAAGCGATCACCGGCTGGCTCTGGGTTCAGGACCAGAAGGCCGTGGAACTTCTCCCCTCGGATCAGACCCGCATCGTTGTTTTGGTCTAAAACTATAAGGACGCAATGACCCCTCTCACCCGCCGCCGCTTTCTCGCCACCACCTCCCTCGCCGCCACAGCCACCCTTCTCCGTCTGCAAGACCCGCGCTCCCTCTACGCGCAGGATGCCTCCGCCGCGCCCGCCATACCCGCGATGATCGTCCAGGCGCGCGCCGCCGCAGCCACCGCCAAGATCACGGCGCAAAAGCTCCGCGGCAATGTCTACGCCCTCTCCGGCTCCGGCGGCAACATCGCCGTCCTGCCCACCAAAGCCGGCAAGCTCCTCGTCGATTCCGGCATCTCCACCTCGCGCCCCCAGATCGCCGAAGCCCTCTCCGCCATCAACGCCGATCCCATCCGCATCCTCGTCAATACCCACTGGCACTACGATCACACCGACGGCAATGAATGGATGCACGCCACCGGAGCCAACATCTGGGCGCATGAGAACACCCGCGCCCGCATGTCCGCCAGCCAGAACATGGCCGCCTTCCACATGGTCGTGCCGCCCGCCCC
>CAXTUR010000132.1:0-8587 GCA_964247455.1 uncultured Acidobacteriaceae bacterium
GGGCATGAACCGCGACGACGTCGAGCGCGCGGCCTCCATCGCGGCGGCCAGCCCCTACCCGAACCCGGCGCCACTGACGCGCGAGGGTCTTCAAACTCTGCTTGAAGCCGCCTTCAACGGTCGCAAGCCCAGTGGAACAAACTCGTTTTTAGAGGGCTAACATGGGCACCTACATCACCGAAGTCTACGGCGAGGAGATCACGGCCGGGCGCAAGCAAGGCACCCGCCCGGTGCTGGGCACGATCACCGAGCCGGCGCGGCAGGTGCCGGTCCTGCACGATGTGGACGTGCTGCTGGTCGGCGGCGGCCCGGCGGGCACCACGGCTGCCATTGCGGCAGCCCGCCTTGGCGCCAGGGTCTTGCTGACGGAACGCTACAATCACCTTGGCGGCCTCTCCACCGGTGGCCTGGTGATCTGGATCGACCGGATGACGGATTGGGATGGCAATCTCGTCATCAAAGGCCTGGGCGAAGAACTGCTCGACCGCCTTCCGGCAAACGCGATCCATGGGCCGGACCCATCGTCGTGGGGATCGCGGGAGGTGGACGCCGTAGCCAAATGGAAGCCGCGGTTCTCGGCGCATCACGACACGGTCACGTGGGCACCGATGATCGACCCGGAGCAGTTGAAAGCGGTGTCTCTCGCCGCGGTGCGCGAGGCCGGAGTGGAACTGCTGTTCCACGTCTGGGCGTCCAACGCCATTGTGGAGGACGGGCGCCTGCGCGGCGTGGTGTTCGAGAGCAAGGGCCGCCGCTTCGCCATCACCGCCCGCGTGGTGGTGGACACCACGGGCGATGGCGACGTGTTCGCCAGCGCCGGAGAGGCGTCGGCGAACGATGTCGAGGCGTCCTCCATCCAGCAATGCATCAATACGTCATGGCTCTGGGGCGGCGTGGATTGCGAACGCTGGCTCAGCTTCCGCCGCTCGGCCGAGTATGACGCGTTTGCCAACCAGGCGCGCAGCGAGATGGGCCTGTTCGAATGGCCGGTCGCGTCCTGGCGCAACGACGTCGCGGTGTTCATGGGTCCGCGTTGGGCGGGGTACGACGGCCTGGATGCCCACGACCTGACCGAGGTCGAGCTGCGTTCCCGCGACAAGATGATGGAGCTGCTCGGCTACTACCGCGCCCATGCACCCGGCTTCGCCAGCGCCTGGATCATGCTGACCGCCTCCCAGGTGGGTGTCCGCCTCACCCGGCGGCTGCTCGGCGCGCAGAGCCTGCTGCGCGATGACTGGTCGACCGGACGGATCCACGACACGGAGGTCGGCGTCAGTCCCAGCCTGGCGCCCAAATGGGACAGCGTGTCGGTGCCGTACGGCAGCTTGCTGCCCCGCGCCACGCCGGGGCTGATCGTGGCCGGGCGGCACCTGTCATGCGACGCGTCATCGCAGACATTCATGCGCGAGATCCCGCAATGCTGGCTGACCGGCCATGCGGCCGGGGCAGCGGCGGCGCTTGCCGCCAATGGCGGGGTCAACCCGGACCAGGTCGCCATAGGGCAACTGCAAGAAACATTGCTCCGGCAGGGCGCGCACATCCGCGCCAGAGCCGGGTGCGAATTGCAGCGGCCCGAGGAAATGCGAGTCTAGTCGTTTCAGCCAATAACGAACAACGGGAACAGTGCATGCCAATGAGTTACACCGTCTCCGACATCGTGGAGCGGCAAGGGTTCAGCGGGCCGGTGCTGAAGGTCATCGGGTTGTGCTTCCTGCTCCTGGTCTGCGACTCCTACGACGTGGCAGCCCTGTCGTTCGCCGCGCCCCTGCTGATCAAGAGCTGGGCCTTGTCGCCGCAATTGATGGGCCTGGTCTTCAGCGTCGGGTTATTCGGTCTCCTAGTCGGGTCGATCGTGTTCGGCCGCATCGGGGACCGGATCGGGCGCAAGCGTGCAATCGTCGCCGGTGCGCTCGCCTTCGGCGTGCTGACGGTGGCGACCGGCTTTGCTAAAGGCTACGGCCCGTTGCTGGTCCTGCGATTTCTGGCCGCGCTGGGCTTGGGTGGCGCCGTGCCGAATGCTGTGGCGCTCGTCGCGGAGATTTCGCCCAAGTCCCTGCGCATCACCTCGGTTGGCGTCATCTTCGCCGGCTACTCCGTAGGCGGCATCCTGGCGGGCTTCTCGGCCGCGGTCATTATCTCCGGCTACGGCTGGCCGATGATGTTCTTCGTGGGTGGCGCCATCTCGCTGGCCGCCGCGCTTGCCTTTGTGGCGGCACTTCCGGAATCGTTGCGCTATCTGGCTGAAATCCCGTCCAGGCAGGCGGAGGCGGCAAAGATCGCCGGCGTCTTGCGCCCGGACCTTCGCATCACGCCGCAGATGCGCATCGTGCCTGACGATGTGACCGGCAACACGACCGCTGGAAGGTTTGCAGACCTGTTCCGAGGCGTGCTCCGCATCGCCACCCCGCTGCTGTGGCTGATTTACATCGCAAACTCAATGACCGTGTTCTCCCTCTCGAGCTGGATGCCAGTGGCGGTGGAGTCGGTTGGCCTATCGCGCGGCGCCGCAGCGATCGCGACCGCGCTGTTGTTCACCGGCAGCGCGGTCGGCGGGGTGGTCGGCGGGTGGTTTGCCGACCGGTTCGGCCTGTCAGCTGTTGTTATCTTGGCCACGGTCGCAGTTCCGGTCGTGGCGGTGCTTGGCATGCTTGGCGGCGCACCCAGTCTCCTTTTGCCGATGTGCTTCCTGGCGGGATGCTTCGCATTCGGTACGCAAACCTGCCTTCATGGCGTTTCGGGCTCGCTTTACCCGACGTCCATGCGCGCGAACGGTGTCGGCTGGGCGATCGGCATCGCGAAGATCGGGTCCATCGCCGGGCCATTCATCGGCGGGATGTTGCTGCCCCAGTTGACAAGCCAGGGTTTGTTCTTCGCGGCGGCCAGTCCCCTGATCATCGTTGCATGCCTGACCCTCCTCCTAAGGATGGTCTTATCGGCCACTTATTCGAGTGTGGATAGGCTCGCGGCCAACCAGGTCTGACTCTGCTAAACTTTTTCATTGGTCGAGGACCTATGCGCAACTTCGATGAAACCAACCTGACCGAAGCTGTGCTGGAGCGGGTCAGCCAGGCCGCCTCACCCAGGATGCGCAGCATCAGCCAGGCGCTGGTCAGGCATCTGCACGCGTTCGTCAAAGAAATCGAGCCTACGCAGGAGGAGTGGTCTGCTGCCATTGCGTTCCTCACTCGCACCGGCCAAACCTGCAGCGAGACAAGGCAGGAGTTCATCCTCCTGTCCGACACCCTGGGCGTGTCCATGCTGGTCGATGCGATCAACCATCGCCAGCCAGGACAGGCGACGCAGACAACGGTGCTGGGGCCATTCTACGTTCAGCAAGCACCGGAGCATGCGCTTGGAGCCGATATCTCCAACGGCCTGAAAGGCAGCCCGCTGCTCGTCGAGGGCAGTGTATCTGGCCTCGACGGTCGTCCCATCGCCGGAGCCGTGGTAGACACCTGACATACGGATGGCGATGGAGTCTACGACGTCCAAAATCCGAACGGCTTGGCAGCCCTTGCTGGCCGCGCTCGGTTCCGGACGGATGCAGAGGGACGGTTCTGGTTTCGCTCCGTCGTGCCGGCCTCTTACCCGATTCCGGATGACGGCCCCGTCGGTGACATGCTCAAGGCACAAGGACGGCACCCATTCCGCCCAGCCCACGTCCACTTCATGGTTGGCGCGCCTGGACGTGAGACGCTGGTGACCCATGTCTTTCTCGCAGGTGACCAGTATCTGGACTCCGATGTCGTCTTCGGCGTCAAGGACGCGCTGATCCGTAAGCTTGAACATGCGGAGCCGGGTCAAACACCGTGAGGGACTATCGTCATAGAGGCAACCGCCGTCTTCCACTATGATTTCATATTGGCTGAGAGATGAAGCGAGGCTTGAGAACAGAACATCGGAAAGAAGGTTTGTTGCATCTACAGGCCGGTCGAAATCCCTTGTCGTGGATATCTGGCAGGATCACGCCTCGATCAGCCGCGTGCGATACATCGACTGCCTTGGCAAGTATTTCTATCAGTCGATCTGGATGCGGACGCAAATGCCCTAGAAGCCAGAAATGGATGTATCTGTTACCGAACGGAGTGCGTTCACCAAGCCGTTGGGTTTCCAGCTTCTATGGCAGATGAAGGCGATCCACGCTCAGCCTCTTCTCCGGCCCGACACAGGTCAACCCGGCGCCTACCCAAACTTGCAGCCTGTTCTGTCTCGCCCAACTAACCGGGAGCTGATCGCCCGTCAATACGATGAAATGGTTGAGTATGCGATGGCGATGAGGCTGGGCACGGCGGATGCGCAATCCATCCTGCGTCGCTTCACGCGGGAGAACACACACCACCCAGCCTACAAGGCTTTGTTAGAATTTGGGAAGGCCGGCAAAGCCGCTTTTCTAGCCCGCTACCGCGCCGACCAGGCGCGACGGCGCGTGATCAACGACGGGTTGAACGTCGCCGGGAAGTGGAACTCCGCCAATGCCTTCATCTTCTTTGCCCGCCAGGGCGAGTTCTCCAGCAATCGCCGCGAGAAACAAGAGGTCAGCATGCTTAGCCTGCACCTGCTACGGAACTGCATGGTCTACGTGAACACCCTCATGGTCCAGCAGGTGCTCGCCAGACCCGAGTGGAGAGGCCGACCCAGTGCCGGGACTTACGATGCCCTCACCCCGCTGTAGCCGCGGGCTTCCGATTATACCCTGAAGGCTGAACAGGCTTTGCGAAGTTCTGTGCATTAAGTGCGGCGGACCCTCGTCGCATTTCCATCCCGAACGCAAGAAGATTCACGATCCCGAGTCTGACAGGTGTCAACGAGGTCGAGGGCAAGGTCGCGATCGTGACCGGGGCGCCGAGCGGCATCGGCCGGACGACGGCCGAAGTGCTGCACGCCCGCGGCGCCAAGGTTGTCGCGGAAGACATCGACCCGGCCGTCGAGGCACTCGCAAGGGACCGCTTAGTGCCGCTCGTCGCCAACATAACCAAGGACGGCAGCGCGGAACGCGCGTGGCACTCGTGCAGGAGCGCTTCAGCGTCTCGACATCCTCGTCAACAACGCCGGGCGCATCTTGTTCAAGTCCGTGGTTGAAACCAGCCGCCGGCCGGGCTTGCTGCCGAGCACGGCAAGTCGGCGCCGGTCGGACGCGCGGCACAGCCCGAGGAGATCGCCGAGATCATTGCCTTCCTCTCGTCCGACCGCGCCAGCTTCATCCTGAGCTCGGTCGTCATGGCCGACGGCGGGATGAGCGTGGGAATCAAATAGCGCATCAGTGTCCTGCAAACCGTTACCTGGCCACGGTCAGGCGTGCCGTGCGGTCCACGTTGGAGCAGTCGGTTGATGTGGACACGACCGAAGGCGTCATCCGCAAACCCAAACCAATCAGGGTTATAGGATCAAAACTTGAGATGGCGGCTTTTGACACAACTGTCGGTCGGGTGGACCCGGTGCCCTCCGAACCGCAGGCGCTTCGCCCGCCATCGAAGGCGCGCTTGCGCCTGGGCGGCGAAGCGGGAGTTGCGGGGGGGGGGGTGACGCCCGTTCCAAACCGCGCGCGACGAGGGAGTGGCGCAGGCGTTCTGAGCCGGTGAACCCTGGACAGGAGCAGAGAGATCCCGGCCAACACCTCAGACACTCCGCACCACAGAGGCATCCCCGATGTCAGCACCCCGTCTGCATACCGAGCGCGTCGCCCTACGTCGATCCGCCGCCACTCAAACAGGGCCGTACCGGTCCATCCCGCGTCGTCGTCCGCGACGGACCGCGCCTGGGGGATGCCAATGCGGACCCAGCCGGTGCCCGGCGATGAACGTGAACCCTGTCCCAAAAACCCTCCGTGACGAAATGATGTCCTGCTGGAGACGTGAGCGGCGAGATCGTCTATTGTCAGGTGGAATCACCGCGCACTTTGCGACAGACCCGATCTTAGATGGACGGCTGGCGACCGCTGAAGTCCAGTGCGACTTTTGGGGAGATTACGGGCGGCGCTGACATCAGCGTCGGTGATCCAGGATTGTAAGCAACGGAGTAGGTCGAGATGAGCAGGGAACAGAATATCGAGATCGCCAACACGCTGCTGGAAGGCATGGGAACCGGCCGCGACCCCCACGAAATCGCGGCGGTTTTTGCCGAAGACCTTGTGTTCGAGATCCAGGGTGATGCCGGGGTGCTGCCATGGATCGGCCGCAGGACCGGACGCAATGCAATGGCCGACTTTGTGCGCGATCAGCGCGCCATGACGGAGCCGCTCGCATTCGACGTCGAGGACGTGCTCGCCAGCGAGGCGCGCGCAGTGATCGTCGGGAGGCTACAGTCACGGATCAAAGCGACGGGCAAGATCACCGCGACCCAGTTCGCCCTCGTGCTGACGATTGCGGACAACATCGTGACGCGCTTCCAGATGCTGGAGGACAGCTACGACGTGTCCCGAACTGCACGTGCCTGACAAGGCACCGCGAGCCAACTGTAGCACAAGCCATAGAAGTGCCGCAGGAGGGGCGGTGAAAGTCTGCGTTGGATCGGGAAAAAGCTAGACGTTCGGCCAGCCATTCATCGGAGGAGAACCGCATGCCAGTGTTCCACGCCCACCTTCCGGCTGGACGATTGACCGGGAGTGAAAAGCGAGGGCTGGCCGACGGGCTGAACCTGGCACTTCACGAGGCCCTGGGTACACCGATGGAGGACAGGTTCATTGTCATCAGCGAGCACGGCGAGGACGAGCTCTTCCTCCACCCGAATTTTCCGGACCTCCAACGGTCCGCCCGCGCAGTCGTCATCACGGTGACGCTCGGGGCCGGACGCACGGTGGAGAAGAAAAGGCGGCTGGCCGAACTCGTGACGCGCTACGCTGTCGAGAAGGCGGGGCTGGGGCAGGATGATGTCTGCTTCGTGATGTACGATGTTCCCCTGGAAAGCATGAGCTTCGGCAGAGGCAAGCTGCTGTCCGACATCGATGTCCCGATGCCCTGGGTGACGCAGCCCGGCGCGGTGGCCAAAGGGTGAGGCGATACCGCCGGCCGGCAGTGCGGTTGCCGAGCCGTTCCTAACCGCTTCGCGACGCCGGCAAATGCCCGGCGCGCCGCAGGCCGCTCAATGGACGGCTGCGTCGTAATCGCGCAACGGCCCAGATGGCACGATGCGCGTCAGGTTAAGCCATGGGTGGCTCATATAGTAGTGCCGCTTGATGTGACTGAAATCAACCGTGGGCCGGATGTCAGGGTGCTGAAAGAGGCTGCGCGTGTAGTTCCAAAGCTTCGGAAATTCAATCAGCGTCTGCCGATTGCACTTGAAGTGCCCGTGGTAGGCAGCCTCGAAGCGCACCAGCGTGGTGAACAGCCGGATGTCGGCCTCGGTCAGCGTATAACCAACCAGAAAACGCTGGTGCGAGAGCCGGGCCTCCAGCCAATCCATCGTGTCGAACACTCCGGCGAAGGCGTCCTCATAGGCTGACTGGTCCGTGGCGAAGCCCGCCCTGTAGACGCCGTTGTTGAGGTCACTATAGATCCGGTCGTTGACCGCATCGATCTCTTGCCGATGCTCCGCCGGATAGTAGTCCCCGGGACGAGCGCCGAGATGATCGAACGCCGAATTGAGCATCCGAATGATCTCCGACGATTCGTTCGAGACGATAGTGCTTTGCTCCTTGTCCCACAGCACCGGCACCGTCACGCGGGAGGTGCAGGCCGGGTCAGCCCTCGTGTACACTCCGTGCAGCGTATGTTGGCCGTTGACGGTGTCAGGGATAACGCCCGGCCCTGGCTTGAACGTCCAACCCTCCTCGCCCATCAGCCAGTGCACGACGGACAACCCGATGACCTCTTCAAGCCCTTTCAGGCTGCGCAGGATCAACACCCGGTGCGCCCAGGGGCAGGCCAATGACACATACAGGTGGTAACGGCCGCGTTCAGCCTTGAACGCCCTTCCACCCGGCGGAGCAGACCCGTCTGCCGTCACCCAGTCGCGGAACATCGATGGCGGCCGTTCGAGCCGACCGCTGGCGGTCACCGTCTCGATGCCGTTGACGCACCATTCGCCGCCGATCAGTTCACCCAAGGCTCACCTCCAAGTTTCGGCTGGTGTTCGTCAGCCCGGCAGATGCAGCGCGGACGACCGGCGCTACCTTCGTGCCGAGTAATTCGATCGATCTCAGCATGGCGCCGTGTTTCAACAACGCCGAACTCATCTGGAACGTCAAGCGCGAGTTGCCGCCCAACGCCTCGCTCGCGGCAAGGACTTCGCGGCGACCGCTTCAGGATCGCCGATCAGGTAGGCGCCAGAGAGCCGCACACCGCATCGAACTGCTGTCGCGTGGCGGGCGCCCGAGCCCGCTCGCGTTCGATCGTCGTGAACATGTGCGCCCAGCCTGGAAAAAATGTGTCGCGGGCCTGCCCCGATGTCTGGCCGACGAAGCCAAAAGCGTGGACGCCCACGCACAGGGCTTCCGGCGAATGGCTGGCGTGCTGCCCCGCTTGGCGGTATATCTCGACGACCGGACGAAACCGGCGGAACTTGCCGTTGATGATGGCCACCATGTGGAGTGCGCCTCTGCGGGTGGACAGAACGGGCGATTTGAATTGACCCCTCTTGCTGGGCTTGCGGA
>CAXTUR010000133.1:0-8522 GCA_964247455.1 uncultured Acidobacteriaceae bacterium
AGCGGTACGAGGCGGCGCGACGGACAGGAACCGCGATCTACTATCTGCTGGAGCCAGAGACGTTTAGCGAGATGCACCGGCTCGCGTCGGATGAGATCTTCCACTTTTATGCGGGCGACGCGGTCGAGATGCTGCAACTGCACGAAGATGGCAGTGGCCGGGTGGTGACGATCGGGAACGATCTTCTGGCGGGAGAGCGACCGCAGATCGTCGTCGCGCGCGGTGTGTGGCAGGGATCGCGGCTACGGGAGGGCGGTGCGTGGGCGCTGCTCGGGTGTACGGTCAGCCCGGGGTTTGAGTACGTTGATTATGAGAGCGGCGACCGTTCTCAGCTGTCGGCACGATGGCCCGAGTGGACCGCATGGATCGAGCAGCTTACCCGCGCTAGGATAGCCTGAGCCGCCTTATACTTGAACTCTATGGCCGCTCTTCTGGATGCAATTAATGTCAAGCGCAAGATGGTCTTCGAGCTCGACAACACCCCCTATGCCTGTCTGGACTCGGACATCAGCTCGCCCACCGCGCGGGGCGGGCAGACGCTGGTCCGGCTCAAGATGAGGAACCTGCTGACCAGCGCCGTCTTTGAGAAGACCTTCAAGGCTTCGGACAAGTTCAAGGAGCCGGACCTCGTTCTGGTGCCCGCCACCTACCTGTATAGCGATAACGATGGCTCCTATTTTCTCGACCAGGAGAGCTACGAGACGCTGACGTTGAGCGGACAGATGCTTGGCGACGCTCTCGATTTCCTCATCGACGGCACCTTGATCCAGCTGAACAAGTACAACGGCAATCCGATCGGTCTGCAACTGCCCATCTTTGTCGACCTGGCAATCGCTTACACCGAGCCTGCGGTGCGGGGTGACACCTCAAGCGGCAGCGGCACAAAGATCGCGCGTCTTGAGACAGGGTTAGAAATACGGGTGCCGCTGTTCATCAAAGAAGGGGAGAAGGTGAAAGTCTCGACCGAGAACCGGGAGTTTGCCGGACGAGCGTAGCTTATGGCACCACGCTAACTAAGTGTTTTGCCAAACTTTACTGCGGAAGCAGATCGCTACGGGAATGATAAACAAGAAGTGCAAAGATAATGACGCCATCCTATCGCCGCTGCTTAAGGGAGCGTGTAGTCGAGATCGTACGAGTGGGTGCCGCCCTCGATCTTGATGATGAACGTGCCGCTGATCCCGGCTAACTCGCCCGTGCCCGAACCGGGAATGATGAGCACGGTCATCTTCTGGCCACTTGCGTCCATGGTGCCGAGGTGCTGCAGGGCGAAGCTGCCGTGCTTGGCCGCGAGGGTGCCAGTAACGACTTCGATGGCGACGTAGCCTGCCGTGCCTAGCTTTGGGTCTCCGCCGCCAAACATCTCGCCGACCGTGGTGGCTTCGAGATCGCCGTGGATCTGTTTGTTAATGGAGTAGCGATAGAGTGTATCCGCCGGAGCGGGCGTGAGCGGCTTGACGGCCACGGTAAAGGTGCCGTGTGCGTGATGAGGCGTGTTCGGCATGGAAGCCCCTTTCTGTTGGGCAAGCGTGGCGGTGGCGAGCAGGGCGAAGGCAAGAGCGAAGCGGACCGGCATGGACGAGATTCTATACGGTGGAGGTTCCGTGTAGGCACGGATGAGTTCTCCCCTGGATACTCCCCGCGCATCTCCTGAGGAAAGAGACGCAGTTCGGGTTACAGTCGAGATGGCGATTCTTCGCGGCTCTGCTCGGGCGGCGATTGGGACAGACTATGGCGAAGCGTGGAGCGGCGGTGCTGGAGATGCCGGAGCGGGAGTATGCGCCGCCGCCCCGTATGCGGTCGCGCCGCGATCCGGTGGAAGACTTCGCGGATGAGTACGACACGCAACCGCAACATAAAGTAAGAGTGGCGTCCCGTCCGGCGGTTAAGCTCAAGGTGGGCAGCCGGTTGCCGCTGCCGACGACCGTCTGGGGTATGGCGGCCACGGGTGTGGCGATGGCCCTCTTGCTGGCGGGCGTCTTCTGGCTGCTGGCCGTCGCGCGTATGTTTCTGCTGCACGACGCGCGATTTCGGCTTGCGAGTCCATCGGCCATCGAGATCGCCGGGAACCATCATCTGCGGCGCGGCCAGCTGCTAGGCTTGTTTTCGGACGATCTGGAGCGCAACATCTTCGGCGTCTCGCTAGAGCAGCGGCAGGCGGAGCTCGAAGCCATGCCGTGGGTGGAGCGCGCGACGGTGATGCGGCTGCTACCCGGGCATTTGCGGGTGTCGATCGTTGAGCGGGCACCAGTGGCGTTCGTACGGCAGGGTGGCTCGATTGAATTGGTCGATAAAGACGGCGTGTTGCTCGATATGCCAGCGGGTGCGAACGCGGAGCACTATGCTTTCCCGGTGGTGACGGGGATTACGGCGAGCGATCCGGCGTCGGTGCGGACGGCGCGGATGCGGCTCTTTGCGCGCTTCACGTCGGAGCTGGACGCGGGCGGCGCGAAGAATACGGAGAGCCTCAGCGAGGTCGATCTCTCGAACCCGGAGGATGTGCGGGCCATGGTCGAGCAAAAGGGCACGACGCTGCTGGTGCACTTTGGCGAGGAGAACTTCCGCGAGCGCTATGAGCACATGATGTCGCTGCTGCAACAGTGGCGCGCGCAATATCCTAATCTGGCGTCGGCGGACATGCGGTATGAGCATGAGATTCCGCTGGGCATGGCGAAGACCGCGCTGGCCGCGCCTGTAAAGGCAGCTTCCGGTCCGACACCTGGAAAGTCCGCTCCCGTGACCAAGCCGACGGTTCATCCGGTAAAGGTTGCGGCGGCGGGGCTCGTCAAGGCACCAGTCGCTGCGGCTACAGGTTTCGTGCCCGCTCCCGTAGTGAAGCCTTGGCAGCCCGTCGCCTCTCCTCCGGCTCCGGCGCAGTCGTCCCCGAGCGCGGCGGCGCGCTCCATGTTTGCCGCTAAGCCGCCGGTATTGGCCGTGCCGAAGCCGGTCACGGTCGCACCGGGACCAGGCGCAAAGCCTTCCGTGATCGCTGCACCGAAGGTGCCTGCTGCGCCTCCCAAGGCTGTGGCGGCAACGCCTAGGAAGCCCTCCGGCGGCAAGCCCTCGGCGGCGAAGCCTCTTGTTCCAAGCGACATCAACTCCTCTCCGCAGGCGGCGCCCCGATGACCCAGAAGCAGATCAACCTGATTACCGTGCTGGACGCGGGCAGCCATAAGAGCGTGGTGCTGGTGGCGGAGCTGCACGACGGCGTGTTGCGGTATCGCGGACATGGGATAGAGCCCTCGCTGGGCATGCGCAAGGGGCTGATCGCCGAGCTTGGACCGGCGGCTGAGGCCATCAACCGCGCCGCGCTGACGGCGGAGAAGATGACGAAGGCGTCAATCGAGCAGTGCGTCGTCGGCATCGGCGGAGCGCACGTGCGCGGAATGAACAGCCGCGGCGGCATCAGCATGGGCAGCCGGATGCGCGAGATCACGCGCGAAGAGGTGAAGGCGGCGGTCGACCGTGCCCGCTCCGTGGCCTTACCGGCGGACCGCGAGGTGCTGCATCTCTTGCCACAGGAGTTCATCCTCGACGACCAGGCCGGCATCCACGATCCAATGGGCATGGTCGGCAACAAGCTCGAGGTCAATCTGCACCTCTCAACGTGCTCGGGCGGCGTAGCGCAGAGCGTGATCACGTGCGCCAACCGCGCCGGGCTCGAGGTCGAAGACACCATGTACGAGGGCCTGGCGGCGGCGGAGGCGGTGCTCTCGGCCGACGAGCGCGAGCTAGGCGTCTGCGTGCTGGACATCGGCGCGAGCACGACGGAGCTGGCTGTCTTCTTCGAGGGCTCGATCGCGCATACGGCGGTGCTGCCCATCGGCGGCGACCACTTTACGAACGACCTCGCCGTCGGCCTGCATGTGACGGTGGAAGAGGCCGAGCAGCTCAAGCATGAGTACGGCAACTGCGTCGTCACGTCGGTACCCCAGCTGAACGAGATCGAGATCGGCGGCGACCTGACGACCGGCGGCCAGGTGGGACGGATGATCCGGCAGCGGTTCCTGGCCGAGATCCTGGAGCCGCGCGCGCGGGAGCTCTTCACCATGCTGCGGAACAATCTGCGCGACGGCGGCGTACTCGAAGCGCTGGGCGCGGGCTGCGTGCTGACCGGCGGCGGGGCCAATCTCGTCGGGCTGCTGGACAACGCGGAGAGCCTCCTGCGCGTTCCGGCGCGGATTGGCTATCCCGTGCCGCTCTCGCGGATGCCGCCCGAGTTGGCCAAGCCGGAGTTCTCGGTGGCCATTGGGATGCTGCTCTACACGCATCGGACGCAGATACGGCGAGCGAGCGAGGAGCAAGGACTCAAGGCTAAGTTGAAGGCGATCTTTGCGGGCAGCTTTTGAGGATTTTTCTCAAAATAACCATGTGATCTAACAAAACAAAGAACTTAGACCCAGATCGACAAAATTCCTGCATTTTTGCATTGTAGATCCCGGGCATAGTTCACTGGACTGGGATGGGAGGCTCTTACAGACGCTACCAACCTACTGCCCTTATCTTTATTGTAGCGGACGGTACCAAAGAATTTGCTTTACGACGCCGACCGATTGGCGCATAGGCGCACAGTTAGCACCGTCCTTAGGAACCGGCTCACCATCATGCGCGTATCAGGTTGCGGTCGTGCGGTCACGAGGAGGGTGCATGAGATTCTTGCTTTGGTGTCTGTTGTTGGTGGTCTGCTGGCCCGTGGCTCTGCTCGCCCTGGTACTCTTCCCGGTAGTTTGGCTGTTGACGCTTCCGTTTCGCGTAGTCGGGATCGCGGTGGGCGGGGCATTGTCTCTGGTGAGCGCGGCGGGCTTCCTGCCGGTGCGGGTGTTGCGGGCGCTATAGTCACTTAAAGTGAATAAAGAAGAGCCGGTCGTCTTCGGCGTCCGGGCCTTGCTCAATTAGGATTTCGCCGTCGGCGCGGGCTACCAGGGAAGGGAACTTCTCGCCCCACTCGATGAGCAAAAGGGTGTCAGGTTTCGCGGCGAGTTCGTCGAGACCGAGGGGCTGGAGTTGCGCTTCGGTGTCGAGACGGTAGAGATCGAGATGGAGGAGGCGGACCTTCTTGCCTTGGTACTCGTGGATGAGGGTGAAGGTGGGGCTGGTGACGTCGTCGGGTGCGGCAGCGCCGAGAGCGGCGGCGATCCCTTTGACGAGGGTGGTCTTGCCCGCACCAAGATTGCCACGCAGGAGGATGAGTTTGGGCGCGGGCAGGAGGAGCTCGGCAACGAGTTCGGCGAGGACGAGGGTGCCGGCGGGGGAGCGAGTTTTATGGCGGCGCTGGAGCATGAAGCTTACTTGTGAGCGGAAGAACCGCAGGTCCTTCGACTACGCTCAGGATGACAGATTTAGAGTGTACCGCTACATCCTAGCTGTGCAGGCCCGTGAGCCAGGTGAGCCCGTCGGCGTCTTCGGTGCGGTAGCGGAAGGCGGCGGAGAGATGTGCCAGAGTATCGGTCGCCAAGACGGTGTGCTCGTCCAGATCCTGCGCGGCGAAGTCGGCGGCTAGGCCGTGGAGGAAGACAGCGGCTTCGACGGCGCGCCCAACCTCGTCGGGGAACTGCGCGAGCATGGCGGCGACGATGCCGGTGAGGATGTCGCCGCTGCCGCCCTTCGCCATGGCGGGGTTGCCGGTGGTGTTGACGCCGATCGACCCGTCCGGGTGGGCGATAAGGGTGCGCCAGCCCTTGAGGACGAGGGTCACGCGGTGGTCGGTGGCGAAGAGGCGGGCGTATTCCAGACGCGAAGCTTCCAGCTCGGGGATGGGGATGTCGAGCAGGCGGGCCATCTCGCCGGAGTGCGGAGTCAGGACGATCGTGCGGAGGGTGCCGTCGGAGTTTAGGCCGTTGAGGAGCTCCGTCTGTCCGGCGAAGGCGTTCAGGGCGTCGGCGTCCAGGACGAGAGGGAGCGTGGTGTGGGCGACGAGCTGGCGCGCGAACTCGGAGGCCTCGCCGTCCTGCGAGAGGCCCGGGCCGCAGGCGATGACCTTGATGCCTTTGAGGAGCTTCGGCAGGTTTTCCTCGGAGAAATTGGACAGGGCGACCGCGCCGTCCTGCTCGGCGAGTGGCGTGACCATCAGCTCCGGCGTGATCAGCGCGACGGTGTTCAGGATGGACTCGGGCACGGCGGCGGTGACTAGACCCGCTCCGGTGCGGAGGGAGGCGAGCGATGACATGGACGGCGCGCCCGCTTTGCCGTGCGATCCGCCGATCAGCAGGACGTGGCCGAACTTGCCTTTGTTGGAGTTGACGTCGCGCGGCGCTTCGGCGATCTTCTTTGACGTGCCGCCCCAGCAGAGATACTGGTCGGATTGGATCGACTCGGCGGGTGACCCGATGGGCGCGACCACGACTGGACCAAAGGTTTTGTCGGTTAGATGACCGAAGACGTGCGCCAACTTGGGCGCGGTAAAGGTGACGACGGCACCGGCGCGTACGGCATCGGGGGCGTTCTGGTCGAGCGAGTCGGCGTCCCAGCCGGAAGGCAGATCGACGGCGACGATGGGGATGGTGGAGGCGTTCAGCAGGGTGCGGGCGGTAGCGGCCAGCCCCCGCAGCGGCGGATGGAAGCCCGTGCCGACGATGGCGTCGAGGTAGAGATCCGGCAGCAGCTTTGAAGCAAAGCTGGTCTCGTCGAGCTCGGCGGTCAGCGTGTCGTCGTAGGAGATCTCCACAATCTCGGCATGGGTCGTCCGCTGAAGGCGTGTAAAGGCGCGTGCGGCCTCGTCTTTCAGGTCGCTGGCGCGACCCAGCAGAAGAACGCAGACGGAGCGCTCGGCCTCGTCAAGGAAGCGAGCGGCGGTCAGGCCATCGCCGCCGTTGTTGCCCTTGCCGCAGAGCACCGTGATGCGTTCGGCGGCGGGATACTGACGCAGGCAAAATACGGCGACCGCGCGCCCGGCTTGTTCCATCAGGTCGGCGAGAGGGATGCCGTGGTCTTCGGCGGTGCGGCGGTCGGTCGCGGCCATTTCGGCGGCGGAAAGAATCTTCATGCTTAGGCTGAGGGTATCAGCGGGGCGGGGATGCGCCAAGTTCGCGCAATAAGGACTATCTGCCGCCCGCGCTGGCGACGGTCTCCGTCTTCGGCGCGAAGTAGCGGCTGTCGTACAAGGCGCGGTAGAACTGGCCGGTCAGCTCGGCGGCCTTCGGGCCGTAGGTAGGGCGGCCGCCTTCGAGGAAGATGACGGTGACGATGCGGCCGGTGGGCGTCTCGGCGTAGGAGCCAAACCAGCCGTAGCGTGTGCCGTTGTTGGAGCAGGTGCCGGTCTTGCCCATGACGGGGAACTCGCGGAAGTTGGCTTTGAGCGACCGGGCGGTGCCAAAGGAAGCGTTAACCGCGCCGGACATGCCCGGAAGGATCTCCGGGATGATCGGGGCAATGTCGAGGATGCGCTTAACCTTAGGATTAAAGGCGGTAAGCTCGGCGGGCGTGGTGGGGTGCTGGAGATAGTAGAGGGTGCCTCCGTTGGCGATGGCCGAAACGATGGCTCCCAGCTGGAGGGGCGTCATGGAAATGCTTTCGCCGAAGGAGCACATCCGCCCAACGCCGCCGAGTTTCTGAGGCAGTTCCGTGTCCGGATAGGTGCCGAGCTGCTCTCCCTGGATGCCGTACCCGGCAAGCTCGCCCAAGCCGAACTGGTTCGCGTAGTGCTTCACGCGGTCGAAGCCCATGGTGCGGCCGAGCGTCTCAAAGTACGGGTTGATCGATTTAGCAAGGGCGTAGGTAAGGTCGACCTTGTAGCCGTGGCCAAGGTTGACCGGGGTATCGCGCTTGATGAGACCTTCGTCGAGCGCGGCGAGGGCGACGGCGAGTTTAATGGTGGAACAGGGTTCGGCCCCGGAGGAGAGCGCGAGCTTCTGGTTGACCATGGCGAGGATGCGGCCGGAGGAAGGATCGATGGCGACGGCGGTCCCGTTCATGTTGCCGAGAGCCTGGATAGCGGCGGCGCGGACGACTGGGTCTTCCCCGGCGATGAGATCGCCCGCCGTGAGGGCTTCAATCGAGTCGGTAAAGGAGTTGCCGGAGAAGCGCTCGGAGTAGCGTGTGGCGTGGGCAAGCCGAAGCGCTCTTGTGCCGCGACGACCGCGACTGGAACGTGCCGGGACGACAGAGACGGCTGCGCGATGGCCGCGCGAGGACTTGGCGGAGACGTGAGCGGCCTTAGTTGCGTGCACGGGATGCGCGGCGGAGTGGGGCTTGACCGGGCGTGGCTTGGCGGCGAGGGGCGCGGACAACGTAATGAGGCTGAAGACAGTGGCTGCAACGAGACGAAAGAGGTGGCGGAAGGGCTTCATGAGATTAGGGTCCTTTCCGATGCAGACAAATCTAGCGTCTCTCTTCTGTCTATCGGCTGGTGGCACAGTTCGGTCAACGTTGAAGGCGGCGCAGAAAGGCGGGAATGTCGAGCTCTTCGGCTTGCTTGGCGTCCTCTTCATGAGATTGGACGCGCACCTGGGGCGAACGAGTCGGCGGATGGACGGAGTCTTCAGGCGGCGGCGGGGGCCAGGCGGGGACGGCCTGCGGGACGGAGG
>CAXTUR010000134.1:0-1991 GCA_964247455.1 uncultured Acidobacteriaceae bacterium
GCGAAAGGTTTGGTCATGGGGTAGCTCCTGTGCTTAGTGGTAGTCCACGATCTCTCCATCGGAGGCGTTGCCCGCGCCCCAGGTGAAGCAGATGCGGTACCGATCATTGACGCGGACGCTGTGTTGCCCTTTGCGGTCGCCGGTCAACGCTTCGAGCCGGTTTCCTGGAGGCGCGCGTAAATTGTCCCCTTCAACTGCCGCGTGGAGGATCGCCAGCTTCTTCCAGGCGGAGCGGCGCAGGTTGGCCGGGATACGACGGCTGCTGCCTGTCTCCCAAAGCAGCCGGGTGTCGGCGTCCTTGAAACCGACGATCATGGAGTGATGATAACGATATTCGATAATAACGTCTAGCGTTAAGCTATGCCGCGCTGCGGACGACCAAGCGGTCTGGCGCGTTCGATGCGGGCGGTGCGCTCGGGGGTGTGGAGGGCTTCCCAGAGGTCAGTGCGGCGCTGGGTGTTGAGCCAGAAGTCGGCGGAGTTGCCGAAGACGCGGCTGAGGATGAGGGCGGTGTCGGCGGTGACGGCGCGGCGGTTGCGGCAGAGTTCGTTGACGTGCTTGCGGGGCAGGCCGGATTGCTCCGCGAGTTCGGTCTGGGTGAGGGCGAGGGGTTCGAGGAATTCGGTGAGGAGCATCTCGCCGACAGTTACGGGTTTGCGCTTTGTATGGATCATTGTGTCGACCTCATCGATAAGAATGATTGTCCAGGTAGAGTTCTTTCGCGTAACCGTCCGACCATTGAAAAATTAACCGCCATTGGTCGTTGACGCGAATTGAGTACCAGCCCTCCAGTTTGCGCTCAACTTCTCGAAGTGATTGCTGGGTGGAACTCGCAGGTCGGCGTCCGTTGTCGCATCGTCGAGCTGTTGCAGCTTCGTAAACAACCTGTTGCGTAGGTCTGCCGGTATCTTGTTGAGTATGTGTCGTTTTGAAAGAACTCTTGCAGCCATGGGTTGCGTCAGCTCTCAATCATGATGTCCTACTGTACCACGCAGTGGTACGTACCAACTGGCGCGGCTACTTCTAAAATGTGGAGATGCTTAAGATCGCCTCGCTCGAATGTTCCCGTTGCCACCACCCTGTCTCGGCGGAGACGCCGCAGACGCTTTGCCCTTTGTGTGCGGGGAGTTTGTATGTGCGGTATGACATGGAGGCGCTGCGGCGGACGGCGCGTCGGGAGGAGATCGCCGAGCGCGCGGCGGCTGCGGGCGCGAGCCTGGGGATGTGGCGGTATGCGTCCGTGCTGCCGGAGGTGGAGCCTGTGACGCTGGGCGAGGGGTGGACGCCGATGCTCCAGAGCCGGCGGTATCCGGGATTGCTGGTGAAGGAGGAGGGGGCGAACCCGACCGGCACCTTCAAGGCGCGCGGGCTGGGACTTGCGGTCACGATGGCGCGGCACTACGGCCTCAAGCATCTGGCGGTGCCGAGCGCGGGCAACGCCGCAGGCGCGCTGGCGGCGTATGCGGCGGCGGCCGGCATCCAGGCGCACCTGTTTATGCCGCAGGATGTGCCGCTTGCAAACTATCTTGAAGGGGTGGTGTATGGCGCGGAGGTAACGATGGTCGAGGGGCTGATCTCGGATTGCGCACGGATGGTGGGGGAGAAGATCAAGGCTCAACGGGAAGCGGGCGTGGCGGCCGAGGAGGTGTGGTTCGATATTTCGACGCTGAAGGAGCCGTTCCGCGTGGAGGGCAAGAAGACGATGGGGTACGAGCTGGTGGAGCAGCTGGGATGGACTTATCCGGATGCGGTGTTCTATCCGACGGGCGGCGGGGTGGGACTGATCGGGATGTGGAAGGCGTTCGAGGAGATGGAGGAGCTGGGATGGGTGAGTGGAAAACGCCCGAAGATGTACGCGTTGCAGGCGAGCGGGTGCGCTCCGGTCGCGCGGGCGTATGACGAGGGCAAGGCGGCGAGCGAGTTCTTTCAAGGAGCGGAGACCTTTGCGTCGGGGCTGCGGGTGCCGAAGCCTTATGGAGATTCCATCATCC
>CAXTUR010000134.1:2001-8517 GCA_964247455.1 uncultured Acidobacteriaceae bacterium
GTGCGGCAATCGGGGGGGCGGGTGATGGCGTTTTCGGACGAGACGATCCTGGCGAGCATTTTGGATTGGGCGCGCGAAGAAGGGATCTTTCTTTCTCCGGAGGGCGCGGCGGCCACGGCGGCTTACGATGCGCTGCTTGCGAGCGGGGAACTGGCGGCTTCGGACAAAGTGGTGCTCTTCAACACGGGAGCCGGGCTGAAGTATGTGGATACGATCGTCGAGGCGATGAAGCTGCGGCGTCCGAGAGTGCTTCCGACTTCGGCCAAGGTGGGCGGGATCATTACACCTATTTGATAGCTAGCCTCAGAAGTTGATGGACAGACCGGCCTGCAGAGTGCGAGGCGCTTGCGAGAGGAAAAGGGTGCGTCCGTCGGCGGAGAGGAATGGCTGGTATCCCTGCGCGAGGAGATTGGTCAGGTCGATCGAGGCTTCAAGGCCGGGAGGGAGGAGACCTTTGCAGCGAACGGCCTGGTGGAGTTCGAGACCAAGGAAGGGCTGGTCGGCGAATTCGCGGTAGGGATCGACCGCAGTAATCAGGCCGCTGGGCTGCCACCGATAGACGGCGCGTACCTTGGTGCCGGTAGCTGGCAGGCGCCCGTGGAGAGCAAGGGTAGCGGATTGCGCCGGGCGGCGGGTGAGGCTGTTCAGCAGCGCGGGGAGAGTGGCCGGACCGGTAGAGGGGTCGAGTTGGGAGGCGAGGGCGGCTCCGCGGCTGTACTCGACCGCAGCCCAAACAGTGTCCCCAAGCGGCTGGGTAGCCATGGCATTGAAGCCGCGAACCTGATAGCCGGGGGCAACCAAGCGGAAGCTCTCAGAGAGGGTGTCGGCGATGGCGGCTGCGCGACTGCCGTCGAGTGAGGCAAGGTCGGCGGAAGTGAGCGCACCGCTGCCGGACACGGCGACCCGTGAGAGGCGGTCCTGATAGACGGCGGCTTTGACCTGGCCGCGGCCGAGCTTACGGGCGACGGCGATCTCCTGATGGCGGCCCTTCTCGGTGCGGACGTGTCCATTGCCGTCGGTTGCGGCGGCAGGCAGTTCTGGAGCAATGTCGTTCAGGCCGGAGAAGCCCTGGAGGTCGCGGGAGGTGGCCATGCGGTAGCCGACGCTCCATCCAGCCACAGGTTCAACGACGACACGGACGAAGGGCTGCGCGGCGAACGCATACCCGGCGGTGTGGACGGCGTAGGTAAGGGCTCCCCCCTCGATGGTGATGGTGTCGCCGAGCCGCGTCTGCTGTGCGGTGGCCACCTGCATCGTCTGCAGACCTATGGTCTTGCCCGCGCCGAGCATCTCCGGGTGCGACTGGAAACCGGCAACAACACGCGTGGTGCTGGCAAAGCCGGTCTGGCGCTCGAAGCCGACGCTGAGATCGGTAGAAGGCCCGACGCCCGTGGGGGTGCGGCCGGAACCAGTGTCGGCGCGGAGGATGACGCTCGATCCATCGGCCTCGGCTGAGTCAACAGTGAGCACGCTGTGCATCCCGGCCTTGCCGAAGCCGCCATCGCCGCTCGACATATCGGCGCGGCCGCGGGTGGAGGGAGCGTGATGTTCGGTGGCGCTGGAGGAGACCATCACCAGCTGGCCGTCTTCCAGGATGCGGAGGATAGGCCGGTTGGCGGCGGAGCGCAGGGTCCAGGTCCAGTCGTCGGGCGGCTCATCGGCTTTGCGGCGTTCGGCCGGCAGCCAGGAGGTCGCGTCGAAGAGGGTGCTCATCGTCAGGTTGACGACTGCGCGCGCACCCGCATGGAGCATAAGGCTGGGACGAACCGACGGTACGAAGAGAGCGGCGGTCGCTTGTACCTGGTAAACGCCGGGAGCGAGGTTGCTCAACAAATAACGCCCGTGGAGGTCGGTGAACGCGCGGGCAGCCACAGGAGAGTTTGCGGCCGCAACCTGGACCAGCACCCCGAGTTGCGGCACCCCGGAGGCGTCCCGAACCACGCCGGACACACCGGAACCCTGGGCCAGAGACAAGGCACCCGGGACCAGCAGCAGCCAGAGGGTCAGCGCGATTTCATAACTGTCCAATCTGAATCGCTGCACAGTAGTTGGTCCCCTGCGCGTCGATGGTCTCCTGAATGGGTGACGCGGCAGAAGGCCAGACCTACCGCCACGTCGGGAACTCAGCGCCCGCGACCAGTCTTCACCTGCCGTCCGCGTGACTGTTTTGCGTATGGTGCGCCTCCTGATTACTGTACAACTTCGCTAGTCGATCACAAATGGGGCTGTCTCGGCGATCTGCTGCTTGCCGATTCCGTCGTTGATCTTGATGGTCAGCTGATACTTGCCGGGCTGCAGGCTGGCAAGAGGCAACGTCCGCTCCAGCGTCACTTGATCGGCGTTGGGGTTGGTCTTCGACGTGAGCTCCTGCGTGTTAAGGATCGCCTTATTCGTCGTCATGTCCATGATCTGGTAGTCGATGGTGGCACCGTTCTGCTTGCTCTTTTCGTCGATACCCAAGTTATAGACCTGCATCCAGAAGTTGAGATTCTGTCCGCGATGGAAGATGACCGGGACCGCCACGCCCGTCGGCACACGGGGCCGGATGCGCGTGTTGCCGATGACGAAGTTGCCCGCGCCGATGTCTTTGGACGGAACGCGCTCCATCTGGTCGGCGAGGATGAGCGAGGAGGCGGAGAGTTTGTCGTCGTCGTACTTGGGCACGTTGATGCTTCGCCGCCAGGTGCCGATGTGGTCCGGATTGTTGACGTCCTTGATGGCGATGTCGACGCGGTACAGGCCCGGACGCAACGGCAGCGACTTCCAATAGATTGACATGTTGTTCTTGGTGCGGGCGAGCAGTTCGCTTGGAACCTGAACGCTGACCGTATCTTCAAAGGTCTGAATGGGCTTGTGGTTCAGGTTGGTGACCCGGCCGAGAATGTTGACCGTTCCCATGGCAACCCCTTCCTTGTTGGAGAAGGTGATGTCGCCGTTGCGTATCTGTAGGGTGAGCGGAACGAGCACGGTATCGTTCGTGACCTTGACGTAATCGGTGCGCACATCGAAGAGAAAGGGAGGCCCGGTCAGGATCTTCGAGGTGGCGATAAACGCTTCGAGGTCCTTGAACTTAATCGGAGGCGGAGCCATGATCTTGGCGGCGAGGCTGATCCGGTCGAACTGCTTCGACTGGTTCTGCGAGGACATCGGTCCCGCACCGAGCTGCTCCAGACCACCGCCCGAAAAGCGATCGGCCTTCTTCGACTGGCCCTGCTGCTCGTAGAGGGTCTCGCCCGCGCCGGGAACGTGCTTCAGCGCGTCCTTCTCCGAGCGGTCGATCGTCATGTGGTAGTCGCCGCACATGCAGGTGTCGACGAACTCGAGATCGATGTTGTCGCCGATGCCTTCGAGGTAGCGGTAATGCCAGACCTCAAAGGGAAAGGTGGAGGTGCTGCCGCCGCCCTCTTCCATAGGCCGCTCGTAGTTGCCGCCTGAGGGGTGCGAGTCGATGGAGTCGGGCTTGCCAAAGGCAATGTAGATGTGACCGCGATCTGTGCGCCAGCCTGCCTTGCCCGCCGCAAAATGCTCATTTGCGTAGGTGATTCGAGCGTAGTGTGTCTCGCGGAACTCGTTTTCGGGGGAGTCGGGATTGGGGTTCCGCCGGAGCCAGAACTGCTCGATGAACTGCTCGCGCTCCTCATCGTTACTCAACCCTTTGAACGCCTGCAGCTCTTCATCGGTGATGATCCACCGCACGTCTTCGTCGAGCCACTTCTTATACTCGCCCTTGATTTCGACCTTGAGCGCCTTCTGCTGCTTGATCTTCTCTTTGTCACTCAACGGACGCTTGAGCGGATCGGGCTTCTCGAGAACGGGCTCGGTCTGCACCACGCCATCCGTCGGACGCGCTGCGGGAGCATTCTGCCCGCGCATCCAAGTGCCTCCCACAAGGGTTGTGAAGGCAAGCGTGGCGGAGAGAAGACGGCTGGGTATGATCATAGGGTAGGCGCTCCGAATACAACCATCATTGTAGGACCTGCATCGCCGGACGGCAAGCGTGTGAGCAAGGATCGGAATTTGCACGCGGTAGCCGTCGGCATATTTTCATCTATCGCGTTGGAAGGGGACGCGATACTCTTCTCCTACGTATCTACCTCCAAAGGTGTTCCACCATCCGGTCCGGCCCATGCCGGTAGCAGGGTGCAGAAAGCGGCAATGAGCAAGACAAAGAAGATTCTGTTGATCGTCGGTATCCTCCTGGTGATAACCGGCGTGGTGGTGGGCACCATCCTGAATGGCAAGGGCAAGGTCACACCGGTCTCGACCACCAAGGCGACGCGCGGCGATCTGGTCTCGGTGGTGAGCGGCACCGGGCAGATCAAGCCGAAGACCTACGTCAACATTGGCGCAACGGCGTTCGGACGCATTACCCACCTGAACGTGAAGGAGGGCGATCACGTCAAGAAGGGGACCGTCCTCGCAACCCTTGAAAACGTGCAGCCGCAGGCGACGGTCGCCGCGCAGCAGGCCACGATCTCTTCATCCAAGACAGACGTGAACTCGTTTCTAGCCGCCGAGAAGACGGCCGAGGCCAACGTGCTGCAGGCCAAGGCCGATTTGGAGCAGAAGCAGTTGGACTACAACCGCTCGCTTGCTCTTTATAACGATAAGCTGGTAGCCAAACAGGACTTCGACGCCAAAAAGGCCGCGTTCGATGTCTCCTCGGCGACCTTGGCGCAGCGCCAGGCTGCCCTTGCCCAGTCGCGCGCACAGACTGAATCGCAGCGCGGCCATGTGGAGCAGGCGGTGGCCAGCCAGCGATCGAACTTCGACGCCCTCGATAAGACCGTCAGCCGCGCGCCCTTTGACGGCCTCGTCACCAATGTACCCGTGCGCGAGGGCGAGACCATGGTGACGGGTATTCAAAACGCACAAGGTTCGACCCTGATGACGCTGGCCGACATGTCCGTCATTACCGCCGAAGTGAAGGTTGACGAGACCGACATCGTGAATGTGCGGATGAACCAGCCGGTCGACGTCACGGTGGACGCGCTTCCGGGCCGGGTTTTCAAGGGCCATGTGACCGAGGTGGGGGACCAGGCGCTGCTGCGGACCACCGGCGTCGCCACCAGCCAAAGCACGACGGGCACGGAGGAGGCGAAGGACTTCAAGGTCGTCGTGACGCTCGACCAGGTGACGGGCGACAGCAACGACGCGCTGCGACCAGGGCTTTCGACCACGGCCAAGATCACCACAGCGCATCAGGCAAACACGCTGACCATCCCGATCCAGGCTTTGGTGCAGCGATACACGGATACTGAGAAAACGCTTGCCGCCAACAACGGCAAGGAGCCGAAGGTCGCAGCCGACGCGCCCGCAACGCCGCGCTCAAAGATGGCTCCGGTGCAGGGCGTGTATACGCTGGCAAAGGAGAAGGGCAAGCTGCGGGCAATCTTCGTGCCCGTGACGACAGGAATTACCGGAGCGACGGATATCGAGGTGCTCGGCGGCCTGAAGGAGGGCGACGAGATTGTCACCGGCCGCTACAAGGTGCTGCGCGTGCTGAAGAGCGGAACGCCGGTCAAGATCGACAACACGGTGGAAACGACGGCCAGTTCCGACTCGGATAAATAACCGTGCGCTTGCGGGAAGGGAACTGCCGCCGCGCCGCGAACGTACTATGCTGGAAGCTGGAAAGCCGGAGTCCACGATGCCCGCTGAAGTACTACTTGATACCGCCGCTACAACCCACCCCAACGCCGACGGCCCGCACAAAGGCGACGTGATCGTGACGGACAATCTCTGGAAGACCTACGAGATGGGGGATCAGCAGGTCCATGCGCTGCGCGGCGTTAACCTCCGCATCCGGCACAACGAGTATGTGGCCATCATGGGGCCGTCGGGGTCGGGCAAGTCGACGCTAATGAACCTGATCGGCTGCCTCGATTCGCCGTCACAAGGCAAGTATTGGCTGAACGGGCACAATGTCTCCGAGCTGAATGATGATGAACTGGCGCGCATCCGCAACAAGGAGATAGGCTTCGTCTTCCAGACCTTCAACCTGCTGGCCCGCGCGACCTCGCTGCATAACGTGGAGTTGCCGCTGATCTACAATGGCACCCCCGCCGCCGAGCGCATCGCCCGCGCCAAGGAAGTCCTCACCTCGGTCAATCTCGGCACACGCATGATGCACAAGCCGAACGAGCTTTCAGGCGGACAACGGCAGCGCGTGGCCATCGCCCGCGCACTCGTCAATCACCCGTCGATCATCCTCGCCGACGAACCAACGGGCAATCTCGACTCCCGCACCGGCGACGAGATCATGGCACTCTTCGACGATCTTCATGCCAAAGGCAACACCATCGTGCTGGTTACGCACGAACCGGACATCGCCGAGTACGCGCACCGCGTGGTGACGATCCGCGACGGCGTGGTGGCCAACGACCGCGTCTCCACCCGCGACCGCTCAGCGATTGAAGCGCGTCTGGCCGCCGCTCCGCCGTTGGCGGATTACTAAGCAGCAAGAAACGGATTGATGTGGAGCGTTGAAAGAGAGTTGGCGTCCCCGACGGGATT
>CAXTUR010000135.1:0-8513 GCA_964247455.1 uncultured Acidobacteriaceae bacterium
AGGTGGGGGCCGGCAGATGTTGCGGGTGGTGTTGTTGGGCAGTGGAGAGTAGATCACGCCGGGATCTCGTCGATGGACTTCGGCTCGACGCACGGGTGGCCGTTGCGCTGAGCCCGGTATTTGGCTGCTTCCTCGTAGGCCTTCAGGCGGGAGCGCATGATGCCGCCGAGGGGCTGGTGGGCGGCGAGGCCGTGCCATGGATTGAAGGATATCTGCTCATCCACAAAGAGCTGGCGGGCGTCGGAGTAGGTCTCCTGCGGACCGACGGTGAGGGTGCCGACGGTTTGCCAGGGCGAGAGCTTGGCAGGCCATTCCTTCGAGGCGTCTTCTATCGGGAAGTCGTTCTTCTCTTCCTCCACGCCGGGTTTCGCGGCAAGAGCGAGCTGAACTTTGACAGCCCAGACGGCGGTCTCGTGACGAAAGAAGTGGTGGATCAGCTCGGCGAGGGCGTTGTAGTCGCCGAGGTCGATAGCTTTGTCTTGGAGCGCCCGGAGGTTGTCGGAGTCGGGTGCGAAGCCGATCTTGGCGATATAGTCACCGAAGCGCAAGGGAGCGACCGTGGTGAAGCTCTGCCCGAGGATGTGGGTGGCGGGCGCGCCGAAGCCCTCAAGCGCGGCGGAGTGGAGACCGGCGACGCCGATGACGGCGTTGGTCGCGCGTGCGGTCAGCGAGACGGCGTGCTTGACGCCTTCGGGAACTCCGAGCGTCTTATCGAGGAGCCTGAGCTGGGCGAGGAAACCGGCGGGACCGGGAACGGGAAACGTGGCGGCGTTGACGCAGAGGATGTCTTGCGTCGCATTGCCGGCGTGGTTTGGCAGCGGCTCGCCGGGAACGTCGATGACCTTGACGGCGAGGCCGCGCGGGGTGGAGACGTTGTCGGCGAGCATATCGCCGGGGTTGGTGGAGAAGCGCATCAGGACGGGGTAGCTTGCGGGCTGGGCGAAGAGGCCCTGGGCAAGATGGCCGGGAAGGGCTGGGATGTTGAGGGTGCCGGTGAGCAGGCCGTGCGATTTGGCGTGGACCGGGCGGTAGGCGTGACGGTAGCGGCTGGCCATGGTGCGGGTGATGTGCTGCATGATGCGGGAGAGCTCGTCGAAGATGACGGACTCGTCGGGCGCGGGCTGCTCAACGGCGGGCGTGTAGCGGAGGTAGGCGGAGGCGGCGGGGAGTTTGCTGTTCGAGTCTGTCGGTTCAAGGGAGAGAGACATGGTGCTGTTTATATCGTAAACGGGGCGGATTTAGAATGAGTGCATGAATCCTCTGGTGATTGCGGGACGGGCGTTTCAGTCGCGGCTGATCGTCGGCACGGGCAAGTATAAGGATGGCGCGGAGACGCAGGCGGCCATCGAGGCTTCGGGCGCGGAGATGGTGACGGTAGCGGTCCGGCGGGTAAATCTTGACAGGAGCCGGGAGTCGCTGCTGGACTTCATCGATCCGCGCCGGTATTTTCTGCTCCCGAACACGGCAGGGTGCTACACGGCAGACGAGGCAATCCGGGCGGCGCGGCTGGGGCGCGAGGTAGGGCTGTCGGACTGGGTGAAGATCGAGGTGATTGGGGATCTGGCTACGCTCTACCCGGATGTGCAGGCGACGCTTGAAGCTACGCGAGTCCTGGTGAAGGAAGGGTTTACGGTTCTGCCGTATACCACTGACGATATTGTGTTTGCGAAACGGCTGATCGATGCAGGCGCGGCGGCGGTGATGCCATTGGGCGCGCCGATTGGGACGGGAATCGGGCTGGCGAACCAGACTAGCCTCCGCCTTCTGCGGGAGCTGATGACGGAGGTGCCGCTGATCGTGGATGCGGGGCTGGGAACGGCTTCGGACGCGGCGCTGGCAATGGAGCTGGGCTTCGACGCGGTGCTGCTGAACACGGCGATCGCCGGGGCGCGCGACCCGATCCTGATGGCGGAATCGATGGGCCATGCGGTACTGGCGGGGCGGCAGTCGTTCCTAGCGGGGCGGATGCCGCGGAAGCTATACGCGACGGCCAGCTCGCCGATGGAAGGGATTTCAAAGTGAAGGCACGCGCGGCTGCCGGATGCTGAACGATTGGCAACCATCCATGCTGTTCGGCTGGCTGCGCAACGAGCGCGGGGTCGCGGGACTAGCCGGGGGCTGCCTGGTTTGGGTGCTGTCAGCGATGGCGCTTGGCTTTGCGATGCGGGCGAACCTTGCGGCCGATGAGCAGGGGCGAGTGCCTGATTTGGGGAGTGCGGGGGTGCTGGTCCGGCATCTGCATGGCTCGGCGATGCTTTGGGGGTTGGGGTTCACGGTGCTGCAACTGGTGAGCTTTCTTACCTTTGCTTTTGTGCTGCGGGCCTGTTATCGGCTTCGTTCCGCGATGTGTTTCTCGGCGGGCGCGGGGTTTGTGATGGTGGGCGATGTGCTGGGGCTGTTTGGATTGCTGGTGTGGGTCGGAATGACGACGGGTTGGGAGAACTGAGCGGGGTCTGGCGTCTACCGGAGCCTGCTGATCCGGTAGACTCAGGCCATGCGCGTCTTCGGCATCGATTGCGGCACGGAGTTTACCGGCTACGGCGTGGTAGAGATGGACTGGGCCGCACGCACGCCGCGCCTGGAGCATCGCGTGGCCGGTACGATCCGGCTGAGTAAAAAAGACAAGACGCCGCAGCGACTGGCGCAGGTATATGCGGAGTTGACCGGGTTGATGGCGGTCCACGCGCCGGACGTGATCGCGATCGAAGAGGTGTTCTTCTCGGCCAATGCGAAGTCGGCCTTGAAGCTGGGGCAGGTGCGCGGGGTGGCGATGCTGGCGGCGGCGACCAGCGGGCTGCCGGTGGCGGAGTACGCGCCGCTCTCCATCAAGAGTGCAGTAGTCGGGTATGGCTTGGCGGCCAAGGAGCAGGTACAGTTTATGGTGACGCGCCTGCTGGACCTGGCCGAGGCGCCGGAGTCACCCGACGCCGCCGACGCGCTGGCCATTGCGATCTGCCATTTGCATACGGCGCAGACGCTGGTGTCGCAGGAACGAGGGCGGTGATCCGCGCTCTGCTGCTGGCGTTAGCCCTGTGCGGATCGGCGTTGAGCGCAGGAGCTCAGCAGCAGATTGCGTTCCACTTTGATCGTCCGGTGCCAGGGGTGCTGGTCCCGCACTACAGCTTTGAGCTCCATGACGACGGAAGCGCGACCTATCACGCCGAGGTGAGGACGCCGGGTGTGTCTGAGCCGCAGCCGCTCGAGAAGACGTTGACCTTCGCGCCCGCAACGGTGCGCCGGGTGTTTGAGGCGGCCGCCGCGATGCGCGCCTCAACTACCCCGTGCGCTTCCAAGGTGAAGAACATCGCCGACACGGGGATGAAGACGATCGTCTACAAGAGTTCGGAAGGGGAGACGCCGTGCAGCTTCAACTACACGGAGAATAAAGGCGCGGTGCAGTTGACGGACCTCTTCCAGGGGTTTGAGCTGACGCTGGAGGCGGGCCGGACGCTGATGTTCAAGCGGCGTTTCGACCGGCTGGGTTTGGACGCGGAGATGGCGTCGTTGGCGGAAGAGGCGGAGAGCGGGCGGGCGCAAGGGCTGGAGGCGATCGCGCCCACGCTGCGGTCGATCGCCGCCGATACGGAGCTGATCGAGCGGGTGCGGGTGCGGGCGGGCAAGCTGCTGGAGCGCACGGAAAAAGCGCAGTAGACGGTGGCGTGTGCCAGGCGTCTAATCAGGTGGGATTAGATCGAGGCGCGTGCATGAGTGTTCTTGGGCGGAGCTTGGCGGCGGTAGTGGTGGCGATGATGTCGTCCGGCGGGTTCGCGCAGGGTGGCCATATGGCGCGACTGACTTCCACTGACGGCTATGTGCACGTTCTGCGCGCGGATAACCGGGCTGATAATACCCAGGACGATCCCGGAGTGCTGAACATGCCGCTGAGCGAAGGCTCGACGGTAGTTACGGAAGAGGACGGCCAGGCGGAGATTGAGTTTGAGGACGGCAGCCTGGCGCGGTTGACGCCCAACTCGGCGCTGACGCTGTCGCGGGTGGGAGGAGCATCGGGCACGCAACTGGTGTTGGCCAGGGGACTTGCCTACTTTGAGGTGCGCGCCGCGCCGGGGATCAGCTATACAGTGTTGGCGGCGGACGACCGGCTGCATCCCACGGAGAACACGACGGTACGAGTGAATCTGGATGAGCCGCCTCCCGCCATCGCGGTACTCGACGGCACGCTGCAGGTGGAGCGGCCCGGAAGCTATGCCACGGATGTGCGGGCGGGCGAGACGTTCCGCGCTGACGTGGCCGGGAGCGGGCGATACTTCCTGACGCAGGAGATCGCGCCCGACACCTGGGACACGTGGAACGAGACGCGCGATCAGCTGGCGGCGGATGCGGCGGCCCGGCAGACGGACGCGCGCGGCAACTATGCAGGGGACAAGGGCTACGGCTGGTCTGACCTTGACGCGAACGGCACCTGGTACGACGCCGGTCCACAGGGGCAGGTGTGGCAACCCGCGGGCGGCGACGCGGCGGATTTCGATCCGTATGGCAATGGCAACTGGGTCTGGTATCCCTCTTCCGGGTACCTGTGGGCATCGGCTTACCCGTGGGGATGGACGCCGTTCCGGTGCGGCAGCTGGTCATATTGGGGAGGCTTCGGTTGGGGCTGGGCTCCGGCGGGAAACTGCCTGAGCTTCGGCTTTGGTGGCGGCTACGGCGGCTTTGGTGGATTTGGCGGCGGCAACTTCGTAAACATCCGGCTGGCTCCGCGCGGGTATCCAGTGCATCGTCCTCCAAGCCCAACTCGACCAGGGCTGCATCCGATTGTGACGGTGCGTGGCGAGACGGTCTTACGGACTTCGTCCTTAACAAACGGACCGCGCATGATCAATGGCGTGCGTGCAACGCCTCTCCGTGGAACGGCGCTTGGTTATACCGCGCGCGGCGGTGCGGCGACGGGAGCGGGTTTGCTGCGTGACTTCCCGGTGGATCGGGCGACTCGCGCGCCGGTAATCGGGGTGCGACCAGGTGAGGGAAGTCGAAACCCGGGGCAGAGTTCGGCGTTCAGTGGCTCGGTTGCCGGTTCGACCAGCAGTTCAGTCAACGGCACCGCTGTGCAGACGGTGTATGGCAACGGGCAGGTGCGCGGCGCAGTTGCTCCACAGCGGGCGCCGGGCACGTATGGGACAGCGCGTCCGGCTCAGCCTCAAGGCTATCCTTCGTCTCCCGTGTATGGACGGGCTCCTGCCGGAGATGCGCAGCCGCAGGCTTATCCTTCGTCTCCGGTCTACGGGAGGGCTCCGCTTTCGAACGCGCAGCCGCAGCATGTGCAGCCCGCCTATGCTCCCCGTCCCTCGGCACCGGCAGCGGTCTCGCGCCCGGCTCCTGCTCCTGCTCCCGCGCCGGCTGCACACGCTTCGGCCCCGGCGGCGAGTTCTTCGGGCAAGAAGTAGTTCGGGTGCTACGTGAGTTATGAGGAGCGAACAGCAGATTCCTCCGCTTCGCTGCGGAATGACAAAGTGTCACGCCAGAGCGCGGAAGAGAGCAGCCATGTCTTCGAGTGGAATGGACTCCGCGCGGGCTTGCGATGGAAGACCGGCGGGCCAGGCGGCGGCTAGCTGCTCGGCGGTGTAGCCAACGGCTCGGAGATTGTTGCCAAGCGTCTTACGTTTTTGCGCGAAGCTCTTCTTGAGAAAGGCGTCAAACGCTGCGGGATCGACGCCCAGTTCGGCAAAGCGCGACGCGAAGTGCAGGCGCAGCACGGTCGAATGGACATCGGGCGGCGGCGAGAAGGCAGTCGGCGGCAGGGTGAAGAGCTTATCGACCTGCGCGTACATCTGGGTAGTGGCGGAGAGCAGACCGTAGTCGCGTACCCCTGGCGCGGCGGCCACCCGGTCGGCGACCTCGCGCTGCATCATGAGGACGGCGCGCTGGATGTTGGTGGCCGCAAAGAGGTGGAGCAGGATGTCCGACGTGATGTAGTAGGGGAGATTGCCGACCACGTCGGCGCTGTCGGACATCGAGGTGAAATCAATCTTGAGGATGTCTGCCTCGATCACCTCCACGTGCGGCTGGTCGCGGAAGCGGAAGCGCAGCTCGGCGGCCAGGACGCGGTCGAGCTCGATGGCGATCAGGCGTTTAGCGCGGGTGGCGAGAATGTCCGTGATTGCGCCGTGGCCGGGACCGATCTCGATGACGGTGCAGTCGCTTAGGTCGCCGAGGGCGTTAGCGATGGCATGGCGGGCGGCGTCGTCGATGAGGAAGTTCTGGCCGAGCTTAGGGGCGTGTTTCACTGGTTTGAGTTTAGAGGGTGGCACGGGCGAGAAGCAGATTCCTCCGCTTTGCTACGAATGACACATTGAATTACGTGCGGCGACGTTGAAAGAAGAAGTGCAATGGGATGCCGAGCAGGATGATGGCGGTGCCGATGAGCGAGTTGCGGGGCTGGTCGGCGAAGGAGAAGACGAGCAGGACGGCAGCGGCGGCGATGAAGAAGGCGGGAAGGACGGGGTAGCCCCAGACGCTATACGGTCGCGGCTTCGCTCCGTCTCGTCGGCGGAAGACGAAGATGGTGCTGGCGGTGAGGGCGTAGAAGAGCCATTCGCCGAAGATGGCGAGGGAGAAGAGGGCCTGGAAGCGGCCGATGGCGAGCAGCAGCAGGGACGTGAGTGTGGCTTGGAGGAGGAGCGCGGAGGACGGTGTTCTGAAGCGGCTGACGTGGGCGAGCTGGCGAAAGAAGAGGCCGTGGCGGGCGGCGGCGAAGGGCACTCTTGCGCCTGATAGTGACGACCCGACGAAGGTGGAGGCGATCGAGACGGCCATGCCGGCAGAGACGAGCGCGGCTCCCCAGTGGCCGGCGACCAGGCGCATGGCGTCGGCGGCGGGACGGTCGGCGAGGGCCATGACGGCGGCGGGCATGACGTACTGGATGGCCGCGTTGGTGAGCATATAGAGGCCGCCGACGATGGCGACACCGCCGACCAGGGCAAGGGGAAGGGTGCGCTGCGGACGTTCGACTTCGCCGGCCATCATGGTGACATCGGACCAGCCGTCGTAGGCCCAGAGCGCGGCGACGAGCGCGATCATGAAGCCGGCGAAGCCGCCTTTGGCCCCGGCGAAGTTGGTGGCGAAGTTGGCCCAGCCGCCGTGTGCCGCGCCCGCGCCGAAGCAGAAGGCGGCGATGACGACGATCAGCAGGCCTTTGAGCCAGGTGAGCACGAGCTGAACGTTGGCCGAGTTGCGGGTGCCGAGGATGTTGAGCAGCGTGATGGCCCAGACGGCGGCGATGGCGAAGAGTTGGCCTCCGGTAAACGGGCCGACGGCGGGACGGGAGAAGCCGCTGAAGACGGCGAAGGTGCCGAGGACACGCGCCAATCCGGCGGCGACAGTGGCGAGCGAGGCTGGCTTGGCGACGGTGATCTGCGTCCACATATAGAGGAAGCCCATGAGGTCGCCGTAGGCTTCGCGGAGGAAGGCGTACTCGCCGCCGTAATAGGGGCGGGCGGCGGCGATCTCGGCATAGGTCATCGCGCCGCAGAGCGAAAGAAGGCCGCCAACGATCCAGACCGCGTAGACGCCGCGCGAGCTGCCGACGGCGGCCATCATCTCACGGGGCACGAGAAAGATGCCGCTGCCGATGATGATGCCGACGACGATGGAGGTCGCGTGGGCGGCGTTAAGGACGCGCGGGAGTTCGTGCTTGGGGTCAAGCATGGAGGATGAGGCAGAGTAGCACGGAGGGTCGTAAACCCATGTCTCAGGGTCGAGACATGGGACACCCGAGACGCAGATTCCCGTCGGGAATGACAAACAAGAAGTGCAAAACGCACGCTTTAGACCTCCGCTAATTTATCTTCTTTTTGGCATCTGATCTCACAAAACAAGCGGGTTAGCTGGGGATCACTTTTGAACGGGTTTACGCGGCGGTCTCGCGCTGGAGCAATGCAAGGGTGTCTTGGATGCGGATTTGTCAAGCAGGCGCGCTTGAGCGTGAAGGCGTAGCGTCGGGCAGAGACTCAGACTCTTTACGGAAGGACAACAGAAACTCTCCATCCCGCTAGTAGTAATTCTTCAAGTTGGGCCAGTCGGTAGTGAGGTTCTTGTCGCGGCCTCGGAGGAGATAGACGTTGAGGTGCTCGTTGTCCTGGGCGTGCGGTTCGTCCATGGTGCCGACGATCTCGACCGAGCGATAGTGCTGGCGGAGGACACCTGGCGGCTGGGGGCTGACGGCGATCAGCAACTCGCCAGTTGCGCCGCGGGGTCCCCAGAGGAAGTAGTTGTTGCTGGTAGAGATGGCCGGGGGGAGGCCGGCGCGCTGGATCTGTCCGAGGAAGTCGATGGCGCTCGCCTCGCCGTAGTTGCCGGTGATGATGGCGACCCGGGCTTGCTCCCCAGGCGAGAGCGCGTTATAGGCGCGGGTGATGATCTGGACCTCCTGCGCCCAGCTGAAGCGGTCGGCGAAGAAGAGCGGCAGATGGTCGAGCGCCTGACCACGTTCGGAGATGGAGAGCGCGTAGAGGTGGGTGGCCTTCATGTAGCGGAGCCACGGCTCGGGCGCGAGGACGGGG
>CAXTUR010000136.1:0-8457 GCA_964247455.1 uncultured Acidobacteriaceae bacterium
CGCCAACCTCGTCACGCTCCCCAGCTACATGGAGGGCTGCCCCAACGTCGTTGTCGAAGCCCTCAGCGCCGGTCGCCCCGTCGTCGCCACCCGTGTCGGCGGCATCCCCGAGCTGATGGACGAGACCTGCGGCGCGCTCATTCCCCCGCGCGACGCCCCCGCCCTTGCCGCCGCCCTCACCCAGACCCTCGATACACAATGGGACGCCGCCGCCATCTCCACCCGTCGCAGCCGCAGCTGGCAAAACGTGGCCGACGACCTTCATACCGTCCTTCAAACCGCTCACGAAGCAAAGCGCTAAAGAGTTGTCAAGCCCCCGCAATCGCAAATATCGTCCTACCTCCCACATTTCAAGCAACATAGCTGGTGCAAGAAGTTTGCGCTTTAGTTATCTTCCGTTTGCTACTGTTAAAAAGCAGGCAGGTGTTCTCAGTTGTGTTGTCATTCCCTGAAAGGTAATCTGCTCTCGGATAGGGCAACATGGCACCGGCTTTGCAAGCAGAGACGGAAGACGTTGCGTAGCAAAGCCCTTGCTCTTCTTGTTTGCCCTTCCCGAAGGGAATCTGCGTTCCGGTTCCGGTCAAATAATGCACCGGCATCGAAACCGCGATGCGGAAGACGTTGCTTAGACCAGCTTCTGTTTTTCTCGTTTGTCATTCCCGAAAGGAATCTGCGTTCCGTTTGTGACCACCGAGGTCCGCAAACGCGCATGGACACCATGCTGACAAGTTGCTGATTCTGAATATCTTACCCATAAAATATTCAGAATGAACGATTTACATGGATCACCTCACTAAGTCTTTTGTTTTGTTAGATCGAACCACTTTCTACAATTTAATTTCGCTGTCCGTACCACCGTATCGTCTCCTCCAACCCAGCCCGGAACTCCGCCACCACCTTGTACCCAAAGGTGCTGTGCGCCAGTGAGATGTCCGCCAGCGAGTGCTGAATGTCTCCCACTCGCTCAGGCTTGAAGGTGACCCCGCCGGTATAGCCGACCACGCTCTTGATCGCCTCGTAAGCCTCAAGCAGTGTCGTCCGCCGCCCAGTCGCGATATTGAAGACCTTACCCGCCACTGATCCCGTCGTATGCGCCGCCAGCTTGTTAGCGCTGACGACATTGTCGATGTACACGAAGTCCCGGCTCGTCGATCCGTCGCCAAAGATCGTCGGCATCTCCCCCGCCGTCATCTGCGAGATGAACCGCGCCAGCACGCCCGAGTACTGCGACGTGGGGTCCTGCCGGGGCCCGAAGATGTTGAAATAGCGCAGCGCCACCGTTTCGAGGCCGAACATTCGCGTATAGCTCGACAGATAGTGCTCCCCCGCCAGCTTCTGTACCGCATAGGCCGAGATCGGCCGTGGCAGCATCGCTTCCGTCTTCGGCAGCACCGGATCGTCCCCATACGCTGCCGACGACGCCGCATAGACCACCCGCTTCACCCCGGCGTGGCGGGCCGCTTCAAGCACCAGCAGCGTTCCGTCCAGGTTCGGGCCGTTGGTGCCCACCGGGTCGGCCACCGACATCGGCACCGACGGGATCGCCGCCTTGTGGAAGACATAGTCGACGCCCTGGCAAGCCTCGTTGATCGCCGCCGCGTCGCAGATGTCGCCGTGGCGAAAGTCGATGCGGTCGCGTATCTGGTCAAGGTTGTGCGCCTTGCCCGTGCTCAGGTTGTCGATGCCGCGCACCTCCGCGCCCTCGGCCAGCAAGCCGCGCGCAAGGTTCGACCCTACAAACCCGGCGATGCCCGTAATCAGTACCTTAGCCATGATGCTCCTCTAGTTCGTCTTACTGGGTTCTTGGCGGAAGGCGGCAAAGGTCCGCTCCAAAGCCTCGCGGGTCGGGATCAGAGGCCGCCAGCCAAGCCCCTTCAGCTTAGCGTTCGAAAACCGGTTGCCGCCCCACATCGCTTTCGTCTTGTAGGGCGTAAAGATCGCGGGCAGCTGCCCTTTGGACCGCTTGCTGTACCGCTCTACCAGCCCCGAGCCCCAGTGCAGCAGCCAATACGGCACCGGCAGCGTCCGCATCGGCTTTACCCGCCGTTGGTAGAGCCGCAGATACTCGCGCGAGCTCGGCAGATCGTCGTCGACCACGTTGTAGATCTCACCCGCCGCTCCGGGTGCAAGCGCGGCCACCACGATGGCCTCGGCGCAGTTGTCCACATACGTCAGCGGCAGCAGGTTGCCATGTCCCAGATGCACGAAGCGTCCAAATAAGCTCAGCCCGACGCGATTCGAGAAGTGTCCGCCGCCGGAACCGTAGATCACGCCAGGGCGCAGCACCACCAGCTCAAAGCCGTACCGGTCGCGGTATTCCCAGAAGAGTTGCTCCTGCCGCAGCTTGGTGTAGCTGTACACGTCGCGTTCGCCAGGGCGCATCTCGAACGGCACCGTCTCATCGACTACGGCTCCGCGTCGGAGCGCCGCCACACCCATCACGCCGAACGAGCTGATAAGCACAACGCGCGGCCGCACCTCCGCAGGCAGCGCCACGACCGCGTCTAGCAAATTGCGGCTGGCGACCACCGAATCCAGAAACATCTCCGCCGGACTGCCCTTCAACGCCGCCGCCGAGTGAATGACCATGCCAACGTGTTGCAACGCAGCCGCGATCTCTGCCGAGTTCTTCAGGTTCGCCGAAAAGAGCTCCACCTCCGCCTGAGGGTACGATCCGGCCATTGCCAAGAGCGCGACCCCCTTCGAGGTATCGCGGAGCATGGCCCGCACATCGGTTTGCCCATGCGCCAGCAGCCGCTCGACGATCCGCTTGCCCAGGAAGCCGCCCGCGCCGGTAACCAGTATCTTCATCGTCCGGCCTCGACTGTAGCTGTGTAGACCTGCTCGATGACGCGATCCATCACGTCCACCACGCGCAGGATATCGGCATACGCGATCGGCGGCTCCGCTCCAATGCGGATGCCGTCGTAGAAGCGTTCGAGCAGCGTGGCCATGCCCGCGAAGTATTGGAACTCATGCCGCCGGAACCCGGTCAGGTTCTTCCGTCCGGCGGAAAGATACCGCCCCGCCATTTGGAACGCGGGCACCAGCCGCCCCAGCGCGCTCGGGTACTTCTGCGTCGCAGCCAGGACTACGGTGCGATTGGAGAAGTCGAGCTCCAGCGTGTTCTTCGTCCCATAGACGCGCATCAGGTTCGCGACGGGACGCGCGTGGCTCGATAGACTGCCGTACCCCGACACCGCTCCGCTCTGCAAATACACGCGGAGCTCATCCAGCATGGCATCGGTGCCATCGCCACGCACGTGCTCCCGCCGCTTGTAGGCGAAGGCGTGGACCTCCGGCTCTCCTGGTCCAAGCAGAGGCACGATCCGGTTGAATATGTGATCCATCATGTTCTGGAAGAGCTTGCCCGGCAGCGCGTGAACCCAGTGCCGCGCGTCGCCCATCAGCGCCTGCCCATACCCTCCGGCCAGATCGTAGCCAATGAACGCCTCCACATGGACGGGCTCGCCGATGGCACCGTCGGCCAGCAGGCGCTTGGCTTCGAGCGCGGGCGGATCGAAGTTCGGCCAGTAGTTAATGGTCATCTGCCGTCCGGCTTCCGTCACCACGTCGATCAGCTCACGGCAGTCTGCGGCGTTCAGCGCGAGCGGCTTTTCGAGGAAGACATGCGCCCCGGCTGCCACACACTGCCGGGTCAGCGCCAGATGCGCCCCCGGCGGAGTCGTGATGTGCACGACGTCGAGCTTCGCCTCGGCCAGCATGGCATCGAGCGACGCGTACCAGCGCGGCACGTTGAAGCGCACGGCGAGCTGCTCTGCCAGGATCGGTTCGCGGTCGCACACCGCCGCCAGCTCCGCTCCCGCAAGGTAGTGCAGGATCTCCGCATGGCCGTCGGCGATCTTACCGCAGCCCACGATGCCGATCCGCAGTCTCTCCGGTCCCGCTCCCACCGTTCTCATCACGTGCGATCTTACTAGCTTGCCACGGCACCGCACCGGCCAGACCGCTCTCCGTCGGCACAGAAGTGACGCTCGTTTCTCATTTCTGCATCAGGCCCTGCAGCAGCCGCGCGTACTCGGCCGCCAGGGGACGCCGATGGTAGCGCGCGATCCGCTCGCGATCCGGCTCAAGGAACCGGCATCCGCTCGTTCCCTCCAACAGCTCCGTCAGCAATTGCGCGATCGCGGCCACATCGCTCACGTCTGCCCAGCAACCGGTCCGCGTCTCTTCAAGCAGCCGCCGGACGTCGCCTTCGGGATGCACCAGCGCAACGATCGGCTTCGACCCACTCAGATAGTCGTAGAACTTGGCCGACACGTTGATCCGGTCGTGCGTAATCAGGAGCAGAAAGTCGCTTTCGTCCATCGCTGCCAACGCCTCCGCCTGCGGCATAAAGCCCTTCAACTCCACCGTCTCGCCCAGCCGTTCGAGCGACGCCCGCAAGGCCACCGTCTCGATGTGCCCGATAAAGCGCAGACACAGCCGTTTCCGCAATATCTCCGGCAACGCGACTACGGCCTCCACCAAATTCGTCGGATCGGTCGAGCCATAGACCGACCCGACATACGTCAGCACCAGCTGATCGCCCGTCCGCGCTCCTGTCGGCACCTGCGCCACCCGCGTCTCGAAGCCGTTCGGCACGTAATGGAACTTGGCCGCATCCAGCTCGAGATACCGTCCGATCAGCTCCCGCCGCGCCGCTTCCGTCACCAGCACCACCGCCGTCGCGTCGCACACCGCCTCCGCCTCGGCCTTCTGCGCAACCGCGCGCGCCCGCTCATTCTTGTTGAAGCTCACCAGATCGAGCGTGGTGGTCAGCCATTCATCGCGAAAGTCCACCACGATCGGCAACCAGGGAAACTCGCGCCGCAGCCTCGTCGCCAGACGGACGCTCGAAAACGGCGGCACGGTGATCAGCACGGCATCGATCCCCCGCGCGCGAACGATCTTCCGCGCGCGGCGAAAGGCGAACGGCAGCCAGCCTACCTGCGGGTCCGGCAGCAGCAGATTTCCGAGCAGGCTCCGCACCAGCCTCTTCAATGGGTTGCCACCGCCAGAAGGTCCACTCGGCGCGGTCGCAGTCTTCTTCGCCCCCGACCCGCTCACGAGCTTCTTGACCAGCTTGCGCAGCGCGAACGGAAGATCCGGCGTCCATGACCGATGCACCGTCACCGCCTCCGGCACCTGCCGCAGCAGCGACAGATCGCGCCCCACTGAAGGAGCGTTGCCCGCAGTCAGCACGTCTACGCGGATGCCGTTCTCCGGCAGGTACTTCGCCAGGCTGAGCGCCCGCAGAACCCCAACGCCGCCGGCCGGAGGAAACGAAAACGTAATCAGCAGCAAATTCAAGCGAAAAAATGTCTCCCCGCTTTGCCCAGTTAAGAAAACCTCGCTCGCCCAAAGGGCACCGAGCCTTCAACCTCGGCAAAGCTCCTTATAAACTACTACCTGGAATCGCATCGCGACCATCTATGGGCATCTTCTTTACGCTCCTCTATATCTTTACCAGTTATCTCGCGCCCACAACCCTGTTCGGCGACCTTGCCCAATACCGCGTGGAGTTGTGGATCGCCATTCTAGCGATGCTTGCCTCCTGCTTCAAGGCCTCAAACTCCGGTCTCTTCAAAATGTCGGAGACCTACGGTGTGGTTGCGATGTTTGGCTGCGTCGCCTTCTCCATGGCGTTCAATGGCCTGTGGTTCATCGTTCCGGCCACTTTGATCGGCCACCTTTCCGACGCGCTCCCGTTCTTCCTCATCCTCCTCAATTTCCGCACCCTCAAACAGCTCAAGCTACTGGTCGCCACCCTGATGGCCGCGGCGCTTGTCATCATCTATCAAGGCGCGTCGGCCGTCTTTCACGGCGACACCGCTAGTCCTTGGGTCTTCCTGATGGGTTACGGCGAAATTCACTTCGCGCGTATTCGCGGCCTGGGCATTCTCAACGATCCGAATGATCTCTGCCAATTCCTTGTCGGGCTTATTCCATGCGTCTTCATCTTCTGGCGGCGAGGCTCGTTGCCGCGCAACATCCTCCTTGTGCTGCTGCCCGTCGCCGCGCTCTCCTACGGCATGTTTCTCACGCACTCGCGAGGCGGCATGGTCGGCCTGGTCGTGGCGCTGATTGTGCTTGGCCGCCGTAAATTCGGCATCCTGCCCGCCGTCATCACCGGCGCTGTCAGCTTCGTCGTCCTCTCGGCCATCGGCTGGTCGGGCGGACGCGAAATTTCCGCAGAAAGTGGAGCCGATCGCATGGAGGCCTGGTCCGTCGGGCTGACGCTGATCCGCACCCATCCCCTCTTCGGCGTCGGCATCGGCCGCTTCGACCAGTACTTCCACATCACCGCGCATAACACCATCGTGGTCTGCGCGGCCGAAACCGGTGTCATCGGCCTTTTCTGCTGGATGCTGATGGTCGCGCCCACGCTGATCGAACTGGTCATGGCCGCCCGGCCGCTCTCATCGGCCGCCGTGGCTGGCCCGGATGGACGGTTGGCGGAGCCGCTTCTCCGCGCAAAGCCGGCGTCAGCGGGGACGCGGACCATTGGTAACCCCGCGCTGCGTTTAGCGTATGCCACGCCGGGAGCGGGCGCGGCAACCGCAGTCGCATCGCCGCCGTCCCTTGCGCGCCCACTGCGCGGCGTCTTCTCGTTGCCATCGAGCGAACCGGACGCTTCAAGCGATGATGAGATCCGCCGCCTTTGCAACCTTATGGTTGGCGGGCTTAGCGGCTTCTTCGCCGCTGGCTGGTTCCTTTCGCGCTCCTTCACCATCCTGGTCTTCGTCAACATCGGCCTGGCGTTGGCGATCCACCGGCTGGGCGTCGAACGCGGCATCGTCCCGCCGCGCCTGCCTCTCGCAAAGGCCTCGAAATACGCCGGCATCGCCACCGTCGCCATGATCACCGTTGTTTACGTCATGCTGCGGGTTACGAATCTGCTGCCGAAGTAGAGCGCGCGTCTACGTCTCGGATACCCGGGCCTCCGGCACTCGCTCCCCGGGAACGGCGATCGCAATGGCCGATGTTACGATGCCCCGCAGACCGGCTGGCAGCCGATTACCCAACGGCGCAAGCCGCACCCGGTCGGCGGGCTGCAATCCTCGCACCACCCGCACCAGCACCACATACGACATGCCCGCGACAATTACCGCCACCGGCAAACCAATCGCCGCCGGCAAGGCCGCGGCCACGGCATACGCCAGGGCGGCCATGATGCCGCTCGCCGCAACAAGCCGGACGGCCGTTACGACTGGAAAGCGGAACGTATAGAACCGCTTCGCCTGATACCAGATCGCCACGATCCCAAAGCTCTGCGCCAGCCCGTTGCCCCATGCCGCGCCCACGGCGGCAAAGCGCGGGATCAACAACCAGTCCAGCGCGATGTTCACCACGCCCGTGATCGAAAACCAGATCAGCAGCTGCTTCTGGCGGTCCGCCGCCCGCATCAGCACCTCGGGAATCTCCTGGAACGCCCGCGGAACGGAGAGGATGGCCGCCACGATCAGCACCGGCACCGCGCCCGCGTACTTCGACCCGTAGGCCAGCCCCACGGCCTGCCGCGTGATGGCCGCCGCGCCCAGATGCACCGGCAACGCCACCAGCAGCAGATACCGGCAGGCATTTTGCACGATGCTGTCCACCCGCTCGCCATCACGCCCGGCCTCGACCATTAGCGTAATGCCCGTAGCCGAGCCGAAGGTGCGCGGGAACAGCAGCAAGTTGTTCGCCAGTCCAAAGCTGACCGAATAGAACGCGATCTGCTCCAAGCTGCAGTACGCCCGCAAAAACAACATCTCAGACCGGTCCCACACCACCGCCGTCAGAAGCTGAATGCCCACCGCCTCCAGGCAGAACCGCCGTATCCGATGCTTGATGACGGTGTCGAGCGGCGAGAGCGGCATGGTCCGCAGCCGCGCGTGCAGGGGAACCGTCCGGAGCACCACCTCCACCGTCCGCCCGATGAAAAGTCCCGCGGCGATGCCCGTCAAATCCCAGCGAAAATACAGCGTCAACAGGATCATCGCAAGGTACGTGACCAGATAGCAGAAGGCGCTGAATGTGTTCTTCGACACATCCTCGAACGCCTGATTGGCATTGGCCGGAACCCACGACATGATCCCCGGAATGATGGAGACGATCAACAGCACCGACATCGTGCGATAAGTGGGATCGCCGAACAGCAGCACCGCCGCCAGCCCCAGCGCGGTGATCGCGATCGAGCCCAGCAGCTGATAGCGATATGCCAGGTTGTAGACTGCCCGCGCCGTGCCTGGTTGATCGAGCGCGAGGAACTCCGACATGTACTTGCGGGTCGCGTTCGCCAGGCCCGTGCCGCTCGTCCGCGTGACGACAATCACAAAGAAGTTGATATAGCTGAAGTAGCCGAGCTTCTGCGGGCCAAGGTATCGCGCGATGGCGATCGAGGTGCCGAAGAATACCACCGTTTCAAGCAGCGTCTCCAATCCGTACCAGAAGGAGTTGTGCAGAATCCTG
>CAXTUR010000137.1:0-1608 GCA_964247455.1 uncultured Acidobacteriaceae bacterium
GTCATCCTGAGCGAAGCGTAGCGAAGTCGAAGGACCTGCGGTTCCGCCCCCTATTTGCCAGAGATCCGGCCCAGCACCGCTTCGCTGAAGCGCTCCATCTCTTCCAGTTGCGGACTGAACTGGAGCAACAACAAATCCACCCCAACCCGCTCGAACTCCCCTATCCGATCCGACACCTGCGCCGGCGTTCCCGTCAACCCCGACCGCAGCCCTCGGTTCGACACCGAGTACTCCTCGATCGACATCGTCCGCTCCAGCTGCGTCCCCGCCAGCCACTGCTGGTAATTGGCAAAGCCCTTCGCGTTCTGCTTCACATCGGTGATCCGCCCGAGCTCCGCCGCCACCTCGGCCTCGGTCTCCCGCGTGAACGCGTACCCGGCCACGCCGAACATCATCGGCGGCAAGCCAAACCGCTCCCGCCGCTCCCGCATGTCGGCGATCTTCGCCCCGACGTGCTCCGGCGAGTCGCCATGCATGACATACGCGTCGCACTTGGCCGCGATGAGATCTTTGGCCGCCTCCGACTCCCCACCGGCATAGATCGGCGGTCGCGGTTTCCGCACCGGCTTCGGTTCGAGCACCGTGCCTTCCGTCGTGTAGTACCGCCCCGCATGGTCGAGCACCGGCTGCGTCCATGCACCATTCACCACGTCCAACCACTCCGACGTGCGCCCATAGCGATCGTCGTGCCGCTCAAACCCGACACCGTACATCCGCGCCTCCTGCTCCCACCACGAGGAGACAACGTTCAACGCCAGCCGCCCGTCCGAGATGTGGTCCACATTCGCCGCCTGTTTGGCAAACAATGCCGGCTGATGGAACGTCGGCCGCACGGCGACCATCAACTCAAGCGTCGAGGTCACCGCTGCCAGCGCCGCCGCTGTCGACCACGCATCCAGGCTCGGCGCGTCCACGCCCTTAATGTCGTTCAGGTTCAGCTCCGCGATCAGCGACAGGTGGAAGCCCAGCTCCTCGCTCAGCCGCGCCAGCTTGCTGGTATAGCCCCAGCTCGCCTCCATGCCTTCGTCTTCAACGTTCCGCAGCCAACCGCCGAAGACCGGCATCCAGTATCCAAACCGCATCCCCTTACCCAAGGCGCGCCACCTCGGCTTCGAGATAGTCGGCTAGCCGCGCAAACGGATCAAACCCGATTACCCGCAGCGGGTCGGCCACGAAGTTTGACAGCGCGTTCACGTCGTAGAAGTAGATCTCGCCGTCGCGGTCGTCCACCATGTACTCGATCCCGCCCACGTCGATGCCCGCCGCCTGCACGATCCGCTCGATGGCCGCGATCACCTCTGGCGGCGGCGTGTACCCCTCCACCTTCAGCCCGGACTTCGCCGCGTCCAGCACGCACGCCGAGTTCAGCCCCTCGGCCAGCGCCTCGCCCCGCGTCGTCTGGCAGATGTCCGCCGGGCACAGGTCGAATGTCTGCCCCGTCAAATGCACCTGGATCGCATACAGATACTTGCCGCCGAGCGTCTCCACCCGGGTGATGTACCCGCCGCGCGCCGGAACGAACTCTTGCACCAGCGAGATCGAGTCGTACCCTAGCGCCAACTCACCCGCCCGCACCGCCGCCGCAAGTGCCTCCGCTGTCTCGTATTT
>CAXTUR010000137.1:1630-8200 GCA_964247455.1 uncultured Acidobacteriaceae bacterium
GCCGCCCACATTCGGCTTTACCACAAGCGGAAATCGCAGCCCCTCTGCCGCGGCCACCGCCTGCTCTACCCGATGGATGACCCGGGTCGGCAGCCCGCGCAGGTCCAGCGACTGGATCAGCGAGTGCTGCAACGCCTTCGAAAGCTCGTACTGGAACGCCTTCGCCCCGTTCAGCACCCGAACGCCCTGTAACTCCAGGTGCCCCAGCCACGACAGCGTATAGTACAGCCCTGAGCCGTTCCCCCGCCGGTCCGCCGACGGACTCATCCGGTTGAAGAGCACCTTGAACTCCGGCGCGCGCGCGTCCTCGATCGCATAAAAATGGTCCGGCGCATACAGCTTCTCAAACGCCACCCCCCGCCGCGCCAGCTCCGCAAACAGCGGCTCAAACCAGCGCGGATGCTCATACAAGAACGCAAGCGCCGCGCCCGCCGCTTCCTTGTTGTCCTCTTCCATATGTACAGCCGCACTCGCCATGTCCGCTCTCCAAAAGAACTATGATGCGCCATACGGTAGCAGGTTCCCAATCGCTTTCCAAAACCGCAACTCCGCGACGCGGCGGGGGTTTCGCACATCAACGCACGCCTTCGGGGGATCGCATGAAGCTTACGAAACACAGACTGGTTCGCCACGCGCTTGCCGCGGCACTCATGATCGTAAGCTGTACCATCGCGTCGCCCGCACAACCCAACGGCGGGCCGGCTAAGCCGCGGACGTGGTTCGCTCCGGGAGACGATCTGGAAGTGGGCGGCAAGGTCGGCCATCCGGACTATGGGCGGCTGTTCGCGCCAAACGCTCCGTGGCGCGCGGGCTACGAACATATCGACGTGTTTCAGATACGGACGCCGTGGGTCTTGCGGACCGACCCTGACGAAGTGAAGCAGGCCTTCGCCTTCTTCGCCGAGCACCGCATCAAGGTTGCCGCCGTTCTGGGGACGGTCATCACGGAGGGCTGCGGCGTGGGTATCGAAGGGTTTGGAACGGCGCGCCAGACGGAGGTTTACCCGCGAAGGATGAAGGAGATGGGGCTGCCGCTGGACTACATCCTTGTCGACGAGCCGGTGACCTGGGGTCACGAATACAGCGGCAAAAACGCCTGCCGATACCCGATCGCCGACGTGGCCAAGCGGGTGGCGCAGAGCATCCGCATGGCGAAGAAGTACTATCCCGACGCGAAGGTGGTGCTGGTGGAAGCGCCGCAGGCGTTGAAGGGCGGACCGGCGGAGCTGCTCGAGTTCCTGAACGATTGGCGCAAGGAACTGGGCGCATCTCCCTCCGTGGTGCGCTTCGACATGCAGTGGCGGCAGGACTGGCGGCGCGACACGCCGGGCTTCGTGCGCATGCTGGCCGCGCACGGCATCCCCTACGGTGTGATCTGGGACGGGAGCAACCCGCAGGCCCGCGACGGCAGAGAGTGGATCGACGAAGCGAAGGCCAACGTGGCGGCGTTTCACCAGCTGATCGCGGCTCCGCCATCCGAGAACGTGATCCAGTCGTGGAGCGCGCAACCGGAACGCGACCTGCCCGAGAGCGACCCGTCGACAATGGCCGGTTACCTGAAGTGGTTCGTCACGCAGGCGCATTGAGACCAGCGGAGCGGGCTATTTGCCGCGCACCGCGATTACCTCAATCTCCACCAATGCCCATGGGGCCGCCAGCGCCGCCACTTGAAACGCACTCCGGGCTACCTTGTTTGGCTGAGCCTCGGTGCCAAAGTACTTCATGTACTCCGACTGCATTCCGGCGAAGTCGAGCCTTCCCGTCTTTGGGTCTGGACCAAGGAACACCGTCATCTTTACAATATCTTTCATGTCCAAACCCTGCTCCTTCAGCAGCGTCTGGATCTTAGCAAATACGCTGGCCGACTGTGCTTTAGTGTCGCCGTAGTCCGCGGCTGTGCCTTTGGCCGCATCGGCCGGGGTGATCGGCGAAGCCAGCTGCCCGCTCAAATAGTATGTGTCCCCCGCCCACACACCCGTGGCGATCGGCGACTTCTCGGTCTGGATGTGCTTTACTACCACCTGGGCCTGCCCCACCCCTAGACCCAAAACCACCGTAGCCATAACCAAAATCCGCTTCATCCGAGTCTCCATGCTTTCTCTTCCCTCTTCCCTGCTCTATGCCTTCGCCGCTTTCACCTTGTCCGAGATCATCCCCACGGCCCGCCGCGCGCTCAACGCCGCCCCCTCTTGCCAGCCGACGATATGGCTGATCGTGTCCCCGGCGAAGTAGATTGGCCCATCCGGCTGGATGACCACATCGTATCCAGGCAGGCCCCCACCGTAACTCCGTATCCACGAGCCTTCGTTCCACTCCACATGCTTCCAGCCGCAGAAGACCGGGTTCGTCAGCTCTTTGCCATGTCCCGGATGAATCTTCTCGATCGAGGCCCGGCTCATCGCAAATTTTCCTTGCACATCCGCTTTGAGGAAGGCTGGGTCGGAAGACTCATCCGTATACCCCGCCACGACCACCCCCGTGTCGTGCATCAGCCGCGAACTGGGATACCACACCGGGCTGGGCCCCTGCGCCAGAAACGACAGGCCGCCATAGATGTTGTAGTCCTGCTCCCAGAAGCGGCGGCTCTCCCATGCGACTTTGTAGCTCCCCGCCATCACCGCCTCGTCCACCACCTTCGCAAACGCCGGCGACAAGTCGTGCGGAATCTTCTTCAGCATCGAAAACGGCATTGCGCACACACAGTATGCCGCCTCCATCTGCTTCGCGGCCCCATTCTGCAGATACGAAACCTGCACGCCGCACGCCGTCTTCTTGATGCCTGTCACGGGCGAGCTGTACTCGACCACCGGCCCCAGCGCTTTTGCGAACGCGTACGGAATCTGGTCCATGCCGCCGACCGGTTGCATCATCGTTGCCTGCCAGTCCCACGTCTCCTCGTACAGCATCCCGTTCCAGAAGTTGCCGTCGAGCAGCATGTGCATATCCAGCGGCACCTCGACTACCGGAAGCTGCGCCCCCGCACCCGGAGCCGTCTTGAGTCCCGCCCGGTCCGAGCCAATGTACTTCCCCGTCCTGTCCAGCGGCCCATAGTAGGTCAGGAACGTCTTCATGCGGTCGCGGTCTTCGGCCGTGATCTCCGCGTCGAGCGCGCCCTGGGCGATACATTTCGACAGCAGCTCGCTGACATGGCCACGCGTGTCATTAATCGCCTTCCGCTGCACCACCGCCGCGCCGCCGTTCGCCTTATCGTTCTGCAACAGTGCCGACCGCGTCGTGTTGATCTCCACCTCGAGCGGCACCTTCAGCTCGCGCGCATACCCCAGCATCGTCCAGTGCGTACTTGGTAGCCGCGCCGGGCCGAGGTTCTGGTAGTTCCCCTCTTCCCACGGGATCTCCTGCACGGTGCCGTCGACGAACTTGACTTTCGTCCCTTTGCGCCCCGTCCAGTTGCGCCCACCCGGACGCTCCCGCGCCTCGAGCAGGTTCACGTCGTAGCCCAGCTTCCGCAGCTCATACGCTGAAACCAGGCCGCCAATCCCCGCGCCCAGCACCACCACTTTGGTGCCCTTGCCTACGCCCGGAGCCGCCGTGATCGGCAGCGTCTGCTGCCCCTTCATCGGCATCAGCCCCAGCGACTGCATGGTCGCAAACGCTGCAGCATATCCGCCCGCCTGCCCTACCCTCGTTAGAAAATCGCGCCGCGAAATCCCCATGGAACTCATTCACCTCGAAAGCGAATTGGATAGAAGCCTAAGCTTCGGCGAAAACTCGAAAGCTGAAGCAGCGACCGAATCGATTCGGCCTTAATATGAAGTAGCGATGAACTCACTTTATCGCAGATTTTTGTAAATGCAACGTCTCGCCTTAAAAAAGCCGACCGGGCGTTTCGAAGTGGCTCCGAGGGAACATACGTCATGTGCGGACTTTAACTATAGCGACGATAGCGACGATCTGTTATGGCAGTTCCGCTCAGCAGCCTGTCCGTCGGCGTCCACCCAGCAGCTTCACCATCGCACCTACCGGCGCGTTCCCTGGTCCGTTCCAGGGCTGGCACTCCGGACACCAGTAGGTCGACCGGGCTTGCTCTCCCTGCTTTCGCATCATCACCAGCGCGCCGCACCGTCGACACTCCTGCCCCTGCCGCCCATACACCCATAGCCGCTCTTCGCGGTTGGCCGCATGGGTCGTCCGCCGGTTGCCTGAGTAGGTCACGATGCCGTCCCCCGACCCGTCCAGCACATTGGCCTTCATGTACCGCTGCGAGATGTCGGCCATCGTCTCCAGCTCCTTGTCGGTCAGCGTGCTCATCGCCCGAAACGGGTTCACTCCGGCGGTGAACGCCACCTCGCTCTTGTACACATTGCCGAGTCCGGCGAGCACCCGCTGGTTCAGCAGCACCACCGCCACCTCCGCTTCGGGATGCGCCTCGCCATAGCTACGCAGCCGGGCCACGCCGCCCTCGACTGTGTACTCGTCCGAGAGCAGGTCCGGCCCCAGCTTCGGAATCTGGCTGTACCGCTCAAGCGTCCGCGCAGTATGGAATTCGGCGATCGGCACATTGAACGCCACCGCCTCCCACTCGGCTGTTCGGAGGACGACCCGCATCCGGTCCCGCCGGTTCCGCCACCGCTCCCCGGCCCGATACAGATGCCAGCTCCCCGACATCAACATATGGGTCACCAGGATGAGATCGCTCGAGAACCAGACCAGCAGCCACTTCCCCCGCGACTCCACTTTCTCCACCACCCGTCCCGCCACCGGCGACTGGTCGTTCACCGAAGCCAGCTTCGCCAGACCCGTCTCAAACCCCGTCACCGCCGCGCCGCCGAGCACCCGCTGCATCGCCCGCGCCGCCCGGTAGATTGTGTCCCCTTCAGGCATGATTATCAGATGCTTCTTTAGACTGTGTTCTGATTCTGGGCAGGAGATTTAGCATGTCAGCGAGAACTGTACAGTTTACGGTCAAGATAAGCATCGACCCAGCGACCTTAGTCAACAACCGAATTGACGGCTTCAGTCTCCATTACGTAAACACGCAAGGTCGGGGAACAAAGGATTGTTCTGCAATCCCGTTCGAGTTCGTGGCAGAAGCCTTCCGTTCAAAGGATGACGTTACAGTAGGGCATCATGACAGTACAGAACACCCCAATTCGTTTTCAGATCAGGGAGATGGAGTATATGAGCTAAAACTGACTCAAATCTACACTGACGTCACAAACAGTTCGGGTTCGGAGCCGATCCTACGACCTGGAACGTACACCCTCTCCTCTATAGCGGTCACGACTCTACATGTTACCCAGTATCTTTGGGAGGGCATCGATTTCAGTTCCGCGACGTTCCCTTCTCTTCAGATCTTGGACCGTGAGGCTAAGGACGACGTGAAAATCATCAGCTTATTGGTGCAACATGAAGACTTTTACGGCATTCCATAACTAGCGACTAGGTACTCTTGCGTTCAGCCGCCAACTCAGTTAACGCCTCGTCGTAGATACGGTCGATCAACGCAGTAAGTTCTTCAGCAGAGTTTACCGTGAGGTAGTCCCCTCGATCAATCGCATCGAAGCCCTCTTTAGCCGCCGCAGGGAGCCACTCCAGCTTCGCGTCGTCCTCCCGCTCACGCTCTTCCAACAAGCGCAATCCTTCGCCAACGATTTGGTTCGCATCGCCAAATCGTCCGGACGAAACACTGGCGGTAATGAACTCCTCGAAATGCTCCGTAAGCTCCACACTGCGCGTCGGCATGGATGAAATCTCCTGCATTAGGCATAGCGCAAGGGGCAGACACTAAGAAGCTGCCACCCGCCCCGGCAACACCGGCAGATTCCTCCTCACATTGAATCCCAGCGGAGCCGCCGAAAATCCCGCGTCGATCAACGCCCGGGCGAACGGATGCTCCGCCACCGCCACTCCGTTCACGCCCGTAATCAGCATTCCCACGCGCGATGCCGGATCGCCGCCTTCAGCTTGCACGCGGGCCACCAGAAACTGCGCGAGCGACCGCGCCACCTGCCCGCGCGCCGGCTCCTCCTCCGGCAAAAACACCTGGAGATTCGGATTGCCACGCCGCAGATAGGCCACCAACGCACCGTCACACAGGATGACCCTCGCCCCCACGCTGCGGGTGAGCGACGACCCCGCATCCGGAGCCGCCGGCCAGCGCAGAAGCGCACCGTAGGGGTTTGCCGGGTCGGTCGCGGCGAGCTGCACCATCTCGGCGCGCTCATCCTGGGGCGTCACGCGCAGACTCCGGAGCAGATCGACCGCCGCGGGCATGGCAAACTGCGTCGCGCCGAGGTCCGCGGCGAAGTACCCCCGCCGCACCTTGCCAGCCTCCTCCAGCGCCTTCATCACGTCGTAGATCGCAGAAAAGCCGCCGGGCAGGTTCTCCGCGTGCGCCGTCTCGCGGAAGACCACACCGTACCGGGTCAGCAGCTGGTGCGCGATGGCATGGGACCACGCCGTAGCCGACCGCTCCGTATCGAACGCCGCGCCCTGCAACGACCATCTTCCCTGTGCCGTCGGCGGCGTCGTCCTGCGACTGCGGAAGCCGCTCTGCTGATGCACCCGGCGCATCGGCTTGCCGTTCTTCGGGATGGTCGATTGCTGCTT
>CAXTUR010000138.1:0-8154 GCA_964247455.1 uncultured Acidobacteriaceae bacterium
GCCCGTCAGAACCCATTAACGCTACGCGCACGGCCTCAGCAGCACCCTCCTCCAAGGTGTCCGTGCCAGCGAAGCTGGTCATCTTCGTCTTGGTGTACCCGGGAGATACTGCATTGACCTTGATGCCATCGGCTTCCAACTCGATCGCCATCGCGAGCGTCAGAGCGTTGAGAGCTGTCTTTGAGGCCGCATAGGTGGTGTCAAAACCTGAATGCAGCGGAGAGTTCGGGTCAGAAGCCAGCGTCAGCGACCCGGCGCCGCTGGAGACGTTGACGATGCGGGAGTGCGGCGTGTCGCGCAAGATCGGCACCATTGCCTGATAGACGGAGAGTACACCGAACACGTTGGTGTCCCAGACGGCGCGCATCTCATCGAGGGAGACGACACTCGGGCGGTTCGCCTTCCTATGTTCCTCGGGAGTTTGCGCGTGATCGCTGGTCGTCGAAATGGCCGCGTTTTGAATCAGCACGTCGAGGCGGCCAAACTCCTTGCGAACCCGTTCCGCAGCCGCCGTGATCGATGCCTGATCCGTCACGTCCAGCTGGAGTGCCACGGCGTTCGGTCCCGCCTCCTTGGCAGCAGCTTCGCCGCGCTCGATGTTGCGTGCCCCCAAGAGGACGGTGAAGCCCTTGGCGGTCAAATCCTTGGCGATCTGGAGGCCAATTCCTTGATTGGCGCCTGTGACCAGGGCAACGGGCTTATTTTGCATGGTGATCTCCTGATCGAACGTTGTCAGCGCCGCAGCATCTTGTTATATGAGTAGACACGGAGCGGCGCTCCCACTACATACGGAGCATTGCTCCTCCTTACAAGTGGGATACATGTCGAGCGCCCAATCAGATGATCAGCGGGCCGACACGTCGCCGGAAGCGAGTGGCAAGCGTCGTCTACGATCTGACGCTCAGCGAAGCATCAACGCTCTCGTTGCGGCGGCGAGAGAACTGTTCGCCACGACGGGGGTGGATGCCACGACCCGGGAGATTGCCGATCGGGCAGGCGTCGGCATGGGCACGCTCTTCCGTCGGTTCCCCCAGCGGGCTGACCTGATTGCTGCCGTGTTCCATGGTGAAATGGACGCTTGCGCGGAAGCTGCAGCAACCCTTGCAGCGGCACATCCGCCGTTCGAAGCGCTCGCCGAATGGATGCAGGCCTATGCCAGGTTGGTCGGCACGAAGCGGGGGCTGGCCAAGGCGCTCAGTTCCGGCGATCCGGTCTTTGTCGGTGTGTTCGCACGCTTCGACCAACGCCTGCGGCCGGCCGCTCAGAAGCTCTTTGAAGCCGCGGCAGCAGCCGGAGAGGTGCGGCCAGACATGGATGTCGCCGAGATACTATGTGCGGTCTCGACCTTGTGCATGTCGACTTACCCCGGAAAGCCCGATCACCCGGGTCAGATGGTGGCTCTCCTTGTGGAGGGACTTCGACTGCCGCACCGATGAAGCCGCCTGGCTGTAGTAAGTTGCCGAAAGGCCGGGAAGAACGGCGGAGGCGTCGTTGCGGAGACCTCGTGCATCAGACAGCCTTTCGCACGGGCAAGGCCATGACGGCTGGCGCGGTGATGCGGGCAGCAAGCCCACTCTGCGCCAGCGTCACGCCGGCCCTGCCAACCAACGCGCCGCCGACGAGCGGCACTGTCGCTTGCTCGCCGAGATAGACAACGCTTGCCGCGATGGCGACCACGGTCTGAGGCAGTGCAATAAGGTGCGACGCGGGCAAGCGAGCAGCGGACGGCCAGCTAGGACAGCAGCCGCACGGGCTTGAGTGGCCTCAGGCGCTTGACCAGCACGGTGCCCAAGCCTTGTGCCGCGGCACCGCCGGCAACCAGAAGAGCCGCAGACGCTGCTTGGCCCGGGTCTGCGAGGGCCAAGGCCACGCCACCGAAGGCCACCGTGATACGAAGATGATGGCAGCCACGCCAACCCTGGCCGTGACGAGCTGCACGCCCCAGAGCAAGGGAACGAGAAGCGCGGCAATGGCTTCGACGGGCGACATCCGCCTACGCCATGGCCAGCCCGACCCCGTCGGGCATCGGCGCAGCCGGCTCTGCCCGGGCCTCGCCGTTGGCGGATAGTTCCAGTATGTCCGCGGTCTGTTGCGGCATGTCGATCATGACATCGTGCCCGCAATCGAACTCGTACGTATGCCAGCCTCCATCCGCGCGGACCTTGTCGTAGATCGGCCTGAAGGGGCCGTTCCAGCCGGTCGCCAGGACATACGAGCGGTTCCTGATGAGCTTATGGCGCCCCGTCAGCGACAGGCGCTCGGACCAGGTCGCAAGGGATCCGGGCGTGCAACGCTGATCGACCCATGCCTGGTCGGCATCGTTGACGCCGAACACCGTCGCCGGCAGCGGCGGCACGGTGCTCCCGCTATTGGATTGCGCCAGGTCGATGTAGGCGGCCGTGGCCAAGGGAGCGTCCATGTCGAAAATGGACTTCCCGTCCTCGCCAACGAAGGCATCGAGATAGACCAGCGACCTGATCTTGTCAGGAACAGCATCGGCCACAGCGGTGATGATCTGGCCGCCGTAGGAATGGCCCGCGAGCACGAAGTCGTCGAGGCCTTCAAAGGCGATGACGTTGAGCACGTCCTGGACATGCGTCGAGGCATTGATCGCGGGCGTTGCGAGATGGGAACGCTCGCCCAAGCCTGTCAATGTCGGGGTGAAGACGTCATAGCCCTTGTTCCTCAAGAGCCGGGCGACCCTGGAATAGCACCAGCCGCCGTGCCACGCGCCGTGCAGCAGGACGAACGTCGGCGTGCAGATCATTGGAGGCCCCCGGCGGCTGACATGTTCGCTTGCGCTCTCTCGGTGTGACGCGGCAGCGGCGCGAATCGGTCGGGCGAGCGCGTGAGACAGGTGGCTGGACGCATGGCAACCTCTCCTGGCCGCTACTTGGCGATCACTGCACGACATTCTTCACGGTCCTGCAAAGCGGTCTGCTCGTTAGGTCCAGCCGAAGGCGGGTGCTCGACGGCTTCCTGATCCCGCGCTGTCACGGCCTCGAAGAACGGCAGGATGGCCTGGACGACCTCGGGGGCGGCGTGCTCCGGAATAAGGTGACCGCAGGATACCCTGACGCCCGACACGTCGGCGGCCCATCGGCGCCACACATCGACCGCGGTGATCGCGCCATCTCCGGCCCCCTCGGCGACAAGGCGTTCCCCCGGCCAGAACACCAGGACGGGACATGAGAAGGTCCGCCCGGCCGCTCGGTCGGCCGCATCGTGGGCCGCGTCTGGCTCGTCCGCCGCCTGGTAGTCCTTGATGATCGCAGCCCGGACGGACGGACGGCGGAACGCCGCGCGGTAGTCCGCCAGTGCCGCCGTATGCAGCTTGTCCAGCGAACCGGCCATGTGGGCCAGCGTGGCATTCAGGAAGGCGTCGGGATCGGCGGCCAGCAGCGTCTCCACGAGAGCGCCGGGTTGCAGGAAGAAGAACCAGTGGAATGCCCATTTGGCGAACTCGCGATTAACCACCGGCCAGACGTCCAGGATCGGCACCACCGCCATCGAGCAGAACGAGTTGACGCGCGAGGCATGGTCGAGGGCCAGCCTGTATCCTACCCGAGCGCCGCGATCGTGCCCGACCACGTGGAAACGCTCGTGGCCCAGCTCGCGCATCATGGCGACGAGTTCGGCGGCAACCTCCCGCTTGTCCCACGCCCCGGTCTCGGTCACCAAGCTCCTGCCATAGCCGGGCAGGTCCGGCACAACGACCGTATGACGCTCGGCAAGGGCCGGAGCCACCTTGTGCCAAGCCGCGTGTGTTTCCGGGTAGCCATGGAGCAGCAGAACCGGCGGTCCCTTCCCACTCATCACCCCGGCGAACCGCACCCGCCGCGTTGCGACGTTCAAGGCGGCGAACCCGGCGAACAGGCCACGGATCGGGAGCTGACCCATGTCGCAGGCATCCTTGCCGGCGTCGCTGGGAGTGTCCGTCATTGTCGCCCCGCTCCCGTCAGGAACCGGATGAGCGCGTCCGTCGTCTCCGCCGGGCGTTCTTCCGGCAGCCAATGCGCGCGGCCCGCGATGCTGCCGCCGGAGACGTCGGATGCGAACTCCTCCAGCATGGCGACCATCCTTGAGCCGTAATCGTGCTCGCCGCCCAGGGCCGGGACGCGGATCGCCAGCTTCCACGTGAGAGCATTCCGGTGATCGACCGGAAAGGCGCGATCGGAGATGAAGGTCGAGACGTGATCGTGCTCACGCCCGAAGAGCAGGCGCTTCGGCAGGGCACGCCTCTGATGGAAGGCGAGGTGCCGTGGTGCGGAGGTTGCGGCATTCGCCTCCCCCTCGCTCCAGCCCGGCATGGCTGCGTCAAGCATCGCCAGCAGGGCGACGGCGCTGCGATGCGTGCAAGCCAACGCCCCGATGCCATGCCCGCGCACGGCATGGCGATCAAAGCCCAAGGCGCTCATCGCGGCATGGACCTCAGCCGGCGGCTTCGCCTTGTCATAGCCCCTTGCGGGCAATCCGAATGGCCTGCCCTCCGAAGCTCCGCCGCGACAACGGCGTGCGCCTTGGCCAGCCGGGGCATCATCCCGCGCCACTCCCGCCAGATCCGCGGAAAGCCGTGGATCAGGACGGGCGGCGGTCCTTGCCCGCCAACCACCGCGTGTATCCTGATCTCCCCCGCCCGCACCATCTGGCCGTGAAACCCTTCGATGCTCCCGCTCATCGTCATGTCCTCTTTGGAGGAAAGCGCGCCGCCACGCCCGCTACGACATCCTCAACGATCTCCTGCAGTTCTTGCGGCGCGATGCCGTCGCGAGCCTGGATCGAGATCCCTTGCATGACGGCAGCCAGATGCCGGGCCAGTCGCTGCACCTGGTCGTCCCCTGCAAAGGAGGAAAGTGCCTGCGCGATCTCCGTGCGCAGCCCCTCTCGCCGCGCGGCAGCATCGCGCGCGATGGCGGCATGGTCAGGATGGCAGGCGACGAGGCCGCTCGATATCATGCAGCCCCGTTCGTGCTCGCGATGCGTGACATTCCTGACAGCATCATCGAGCAGCGACCGCACCGCGTCCGGCAGCGACTCGGCCGATCCGATTGCCGCCACGTCCAGGCGTCCCAGCGTTTCCGTGTAGCGGGCCATCGCTTGCTGGTAGAGCCCGGCCTTGCTGCCAAAGGCGGCATACAGGCTGGGTGGCGCGACCCCGATCGCCTTCGTCAGGTTCCCGATCGACACGCCTTCATAGCCATGCCGCCAGAACAGCAGCATGGCGGTTTCGACCGCCGCATCCCGATCAAAGCTCCACGGCCGTCCGCCACGCGACTTGCTGGGTTGTTGCATAGCGGACACTAAACTATAGCTTGACACGGCAAGTCAAGGATGTTGAGTAGCGATCGCTAAACAGAATGGCCTATCCATGGACAATGCCCGCCGCCGCGTCTTGGCCGCCGCTGCTGCCTTCGCTCCGACGCGCGCAGGCATGTCGCGCCTGACCCCCCGCCGCATCATCAACGCAAGGCTTCCATCTCATGATGACTAAACAGCAGGTTGTAATAATCGGCGGCTCCGAAGGGATCGGGCTCGCAGTTGCGAAAGCGGCACGCGCCCTCGGTGCTCGAGTTCTCGCCGTCTCAAGGACAAGAGAAAAACTCGAGGCCGCACGAGATGCGGTGAGCGGCTTGGAAATCCGCGTCGCTGACATCAACAACACCGCATTGATCGAGGAGATTTTTTCTGAGCTATCGACCGTCGATCATGTCTATGTCGCGGCTGGCAGCTTCAAGACAGGAAGTCCGCTTGACCACCCGCTCAGCGAATTTCGCCACAAGTTCGACGAACGTCTTTGGGGTTCGATCGACGTGGTTCGCGCCGCGCATCGCCTCATGCGCCCTGGTGGTTCATTTACCTTCACTGGTGGTCTTGCTTCCGACCGCCCCGTGAGTGGCGCCTGGGTGAACGGCATCGCAACAATGGCGGCGGAACAATTGGCGCGTGTTCTTGCCCTTGAGCTTGCACCCATTCGCTTCAACGCCATAGCACCCGGTTACACAGATACCCCGATGTGGGACAGCGTCTTTCCGGAGAACGGAAAGCAAGCGCTCGGCGACGTCATAAAGAAACACCTGATTCCCCGCCTGGCGACCGCGGACGAGGTTGCCCAGGCTGTGCTGCTTCTTATGCAGAATGAGGCGATCACGGGTGAGACGATCCATGTCGATTGTGGAGCACGGCTGGTCTAACGTTTTGCTGCCGCCCAAGGGTGAAGCCTGCCATAAGATCGGTCCGAAGGGCGACGGAAGGGAAAAGCTAGTGAAGAGCCGAACCGGGCACCGCCGCTGAATTGGCGAAAGGCGGAACGTCTGATGATGCCGCGGCTCGATTGTCGAATGCTTGCCGCGCCGCATTGACATCATCGAGATGTTCCATCGTCCATCTGTAGAGCGCCCGGAACGGCGGCAGCACCGTACGGCCCAGCGGTGTGAGTTCGTACTCGACGGCCACTGGTGAAACGGGGCGAACATGGCGGGCGACCAAGCCGTTGCGCTCCAGCCGCCGCAAGCATTGAGTAAGCGCCTTTTGCGTCACGCCCTCCAGCTGGCGCTTCACAGTGTTGAAGCGCAGCGGACCATCGTTCAGCACCGTCAGCACCATCATCGACCATTTGTCGGCGATCTGATCGAACAAGAGCCGGCTGGGGCAGTCGACTGAGAAGCGCTGGTCCTGGCAATCCGTCATGACGTGGTTTCCTTGAGTATACCTAAGCGACTTAAAGTGCGTATTGACGCTAGGTTTACCGGGGATACCATAAGGTTTCAATCACTGCGGATGGCCTCGGGACATGACCGATACTCCTGTTGACGTGCTTTTTCGCCCATTCCGCCTGGGGGCCCTGGAGTTGAAAAACCGCATCGTCATGGCGCCGATGACGCGGACCTTCGCTCCCGATGGCATTCCGGGAGAAGCCAATGCCGCTTATTACCGGCGACGCGCCGAAGGCGGCGTGGGATTGATCATTTCCGAGGGGACGGTGATCGACCGCCCGGCGTCGCGCAACGAACCCGCCATCCCCTTTTTCCACAGCAGCAGCCCTCTCGCTGGCTGGAGCGGCGTCATCGATGCCGTTCATGCCGCCGATGGAAAGATGGGGCCGCAGATCTGGCACACTGGCTCGGTGGTGGGAATGAGCGGATGGGAGCCGGAGACACCGGTTGAAAGCCCATCCGGACTTATAGCGCCAGGCAAGCCGCGCGGCGAGACGATGAGCGAGGAAGCGATCGCCGACACGGTTGCTGCGTTCGCACGCGCCGCTGCCGATGCAAAGCGACTCGGCTTCGACACGGTCGAAATCCATGGTGCGCACGGCTACCTGATCGACCAGTTCTTCTGGTCCGGCACCAACCACCGGACCGACCGCTACGGCGGGGCCACTTTACGCGAACGTTCCCGCCTCGCTGGCGAGGTCGTTGCGGCCATCCGCAGCGCGGTGGGTCCGGGCTTCCCGATTATCCTGCGTGTCAGCCAGTGGAAGCAGCAAGACTACGCCGTTCGCCTCGCAGCAACGCCTCACGAGATGGAGGACTGGCTTCGGCCCCTGGTCGAGGCCGGCGTGGACATCCTGCACTGCTCGCAGCGCCGCTTCTGGGAACCGGAGTTTCCCGAGATTGATGGCGAGAACGGGCTGAACTTTGCTGGATGGGCGAAGAAGCTCACCGGCGCCGCGACGATCAGCGTCGGTTCGGTAGGTCTTTCCGGAGACTTCATGGCGGCGTTCGGTGGCGAGGCATCGACGAGCGTCGGCCTTGGGCAACTGATCGATCGCATGGAGCGCGACGAGTTCGACCTGATCGCCGTGGGCCGCGCACTCATCAGTGATCCGCAATGGGTCGCCAAAATCCGTTCTGGGAATGGACTGGAACTGAAGGGTTTCGATGTGTCTGCACTCGCAGCGCTCGTGTGACGCATCGACAGGTTGGCTGGACGAGCCGATCCGAATGGAACCGGGCTCGTCAGCCGGCGCTTTGCCCGCCGTCCACGACCACTGATTGACCGTTGACGCAGGATGCGCGGTCTGAGAGCAGGAAAAGAGCAATTTCCGCTATTTCCTCGGGTTCGGCCAACCGGCGAAGCGGGATGCTGCTCAGCGGGGCGAAAGGGTGGCTTTCATGACCGTCCGCAGCCCTTGAGATCATGCCGGCCGTGAGG
>CAXTUR010000139.1:0-8148 GCA_964247455.1 uncultured Acidobacteriaceae bacterium
GCGCCGAAGTCCGTCTCCGTCGCATGGGCATTCGCCCCGACCGAAGCAGAGCGCGGCATGATCCACCAGGCGCACCGCGACGCGATCGGCAGCGTGATGCAAGACGTTGAGGCCCAGATCGGGCGCGCGAGGAAGGGAAAGGCCGGGCAAGACGGCGCAGACCAGGGTTCGATCGGTTGGGTATCATTCGATCACTACACCGCCCGGCCAACTGTGGAAGTCGTCAAGACCGACAAGGCCGGCGAGAGCTATACCGAGCTGCACGGCTTCAAGTCGCCGGGCGGGCGAACCGCCGGCGACATGCAGCTCCACACCCATACGGCCGTGTTCAACGCCGTCCTCACCGACACGGGGCGCATGGGCGGCCTGGACCTGGCACAACTGGACGGGCGGGTAAAAGAGTGGGGCGCGCTGTATCACGCCTACCTCGCCACGAACCTCCGCAAGCACGGGGTCGAGGTTGTGCTCGATCAGAAGACGGAGCTGTCCCGCCTGACGGCCGTTCCCGAGCGCGTAGCCGAGCACTTCTCGAAACGCACAACGGGCGGCACGGCCGCCGCGCGCGCCTATGCCGCGGAACAGGGGCTTGATTGGGACACGTTGGACCCTGACCGAAAGGTGGGGTTGCTCAAGCAGGGCGTGCAGGATCCGAGAGGGGCCAAGTCGGACGACATGAGCGACGCCGCAGCGTGGCGGCAAGCAGCAGCGGGCATCGGTTATACGCATCGCAGCATTCTCCGGCCGGATGCACGGCCAAGGGAGCAATCACGCGAGGACCGGCTTGAGGCGGCCTACCAGGCGGCCTTGCCGGTGTTTGACAAGGAGCTTCAGCGACGCGCGGCCGTGGACGGTGCCGACGCGCGCGTCGCCGCAGCGAAGGGATTGATCGCCTCCGGCGTTGCAAGCCCGGCGGATGTCAACGCGATCACGAAGGCGATGCGCGAGCGCGGCGTGACCCAGCATGGCGAGCAAACGTCTCTGGTGTGGGGCGACGTGAAGGGCGAGAACGGGCGCGACAAGGTGGGCGTCACAACCATGCTGCACCGTGACGAAGAGCGGAGGCTTGTCATGAACGCCAGGGCCGCAGGCCGAGACCTGACGGCAGCCCTCACGCCAGAGCAGATCGCGGCGGCCGTCAAACGCTTCCCGGAGCTGGACTTCAAATCCGAGCATGGAAAGGCGCAGCGCGCCGTGATGGAACAGCTCGGCGCGGGCGGCCGGTTGTCAGTCGCGATCGGCGTTGCCGGGTCTGGCAAATCCACCCTCCTAAAGCCCCTGGTGGACGCCTGGCAGCAGGACGGCCGCCAGGTTCACGGCATCGCCCTGGCGTGGCGGCAGTCCGACGATCTGACCGACGCTGGCATCACGGCCAAGAACGCGCGCGCCGTGGAGAGCTTCCTGAAATCGGTCGAAAAAGGCCGCATCCAGCTCGGCCCAAAGTCCGTCGTCGTCGTGGACGAATTGAGCTTGCTCGGCACGCGCCAACTCAATGAGCTACTTCGCTCGCAGAAGGAACACGGGTTCCAGATCGTCGCCATAGGCGACCCCAAGCAGATGCAGAGCGTCGAGGCCGGCCCCGTAGTGGACTTGTTGCGCAAAGGCCTTGGCGAAAAGGCGATGCCCGTGCTGGAAACGTCGGTGCGCCAGGTGGAGAAGGAAGAGCGGGAAACCACGCTTATGTTCCGCAACGGCGAGACCGCCGAAGCGATCCAGCGGAAAGCCGACAACGGCACGCTGCGGGTGACGCCAGGCGGCTATGACGACGCGGTGCAGGGCGTCGTGACCCTATGGCAACAGCGTCGCCAGGCGAACGCCGATCGGGAACGGTACTCCATCTCCATCAGCGCGCCGACGAACCACGATGCACACCAGATCAGCATTTCTATCCGCGCCAAGCGGCGCGAGCTGGGCGAGCTGGGCGCAGACCGCGTCAACGTCCCGGCCATCAGCCAAGGCGGCGCGAACGCCCGGACCTACGACCTCCCACTCGCGGAAGGCGATCGGGTGCGCCTCTTCGAGCGCGCGAACGCGCGCTTCCTGGACACGAACAAGGGCGGCAACATCGGGCGGAACGGCACCGTGCTCGAAGTCGCCAAGATCGAGAAAGAGGGCCTGGTCCTTCGCACGAAAGGGGGGCGCGAGGGCCTGGTGAAGTGGGATAGCCTGACTGACGCAGCGACCGGGCGGGTCAAGCTGGCCTACGGCGACGTGCTGACGACCAACACCAGCCAGGGCGCGACTGTGACGGAACATATCTTCGCCGTGCCCGGCGGCTCCCGCCAGGTCAACGCCTTCGGCGCCTACACGTCCGGCAGCAGGCACCGCGAACAATCCTTCATCGTGACCTCGGACGGGGCCGAACGGCAGGAGGTTGCCGGCCGCAGGCCGCTTGGCGACAAGCGCGAGGTTCGAGGCAGCGACGTGATCGAGAACGTCGCGCGCAACTTCGCCCGACAGCCGGTGAAGGAAGGCTCGCTCGCCATGATCGAGAGAGCCAACAATTTGCGGACAGGCACCATCCAACGGATGCAGGCCGGCAAACAGCCGCTCGAACAGCGCCAGGTCGAAGGGAAGCCGAAAAGCACGCTCGCAGCGACGTTTCAGGGCAAACGCGACTCCGGGAAGGCGAGCGGGCAGCAGCGGGTTCAGGAGACCGCCGCCGCCCAGCAGCGCGATCTATTGCAGCGCTTACGCGATATCGGTCCCCAAGTCCGCGAGGCCGTCCGGGCGGCCGTGGAACGGGTGCGAGCGCATCGGGAACGTGAGGCCGAGAAGGCGACCAACGTCCGGCGACGCGGCCGGCGCTTGTGACCGAGCCGCCGATCGGCGGCTTCGTCGCGTGCCAGGGTGCTCGCTACGGTCAACCCCGCTCGCCATGCCTGGCCGCGCGAGAGCGGCCGAGCGTGGCTCCGCGCCCCTTCCGGGCCGGCCCCGGGGGCCGGGGGTTTGACCTTCGCTGCGCGCCCTAGCCACGCCGAGGGCGTCGGGACGAAAGGCGTCCCGCGCAGTATCGAACCCGCCTCCGGCAGGTCGAACGAAAGGCTCCGTTAGTTCGCCGGCAGCAAGCAGCTCACCAGTAGCATCGTGCGGAGCCTCACGGATGGCAGTCCCCATGGTAGCGAACCGGAATGCCGGCGACCTCCTGCCAGCTCCCTTTCCCCTCCTTGGTTTGGAGGTGGACCACGCCGCCGCCCTGCGTCTCCCGATAGAAGACGGTCGCACGCTGGTTGCCGGCCGACTGCGCCACTAGGTCGGGCATGACGGGCTGCACGAGAGGTTCGGTACCCGCAGGGCACGCAGGCTTCGGAAACTCTGTGCCGCTCTTGACCGTGCCTGTGAAGTCAGGCGCGGGCTGGGCAAGGGCGGTGTTTGCGCCAGTAGCCACAAGAACCAAGATGAAAAAGATCATCGTTCGCATGATCGACCTTCTTATTGTTCGCTGAATTAGCCAGGGCGTAGGCCGCTACGGCGACCTTGGGTTTCGCTCGGCTCCTTTTCCTCACGACGTGCGGCCGTCGTCAGCTCGCCAACCTTCGTCACGGCTACATTAATTTCGGAGCGATCGGACCGGGCCACGTTTTTCCAATAAGCAGCGGCTTGAAGATCGGCAGATGCGGCTTCTCTTGACATATGGATTCTCCAATTGACATTCAGGTTGGTCAGGTTTGACGCGAGGCAGTCAAGGACGGGTCATTCTCATGGCGAAGGCGAAGTCTCCTTGTTCAGGACAAAGGCCGTCCATTGCTTCGTTCGTGGATATCGCAGAGATGGTTTTACCACCAACGCAATATGCTGCGCCGAGTATCACGCTAAATCCGGGTTCCTCGTTATACATGACAGGCCCCACCAGATAGCCTTCTGCGTGAAGAGACCAACTACTTTTGACTACCAGCGGCGGACCACCAGCTAAACGCGAAACGTCAAGAGCCCAACTTACCGCGGAGCGTTTTGCGGCGAGTTCTTCCTGTTCGATTTCATAGGCCATAAACTCCGCCTGGCTCCACTCATTGACCCGCATCAGGCGCTGTTTGACGAACGTGAACGTCCCTATGACCCGAGCACGGCCCATGTGAAACATGGCGTGGCAGTCTTCGCAAAGTGCCGCAAGCCCTAACAATCGCTGTACGCCGACCGTGCCAGGTACAGCGTCCTCTGGGGGGAGCGCGTATGACCATATTTCGTGACATTCCAGCGGGGCAGTTGCCTCAGTGCATACCTGGCAGGCACCCGCGGTCCTGAGAACGGGCAGGCGAACACTGTCCCACGATGCTTTTGTCAGAAGGTTCGCAAGGCTAGACCCCCAACTTGACATTGGAATTAGGTCCGGGCGGATGCCGCGGCGAATAGGCGGCTTGTCCGTGCCGCTGCCCTTCGCAGTTTTGGCCCAATAGGTGGTTGCTGTCAGGCCACCAGTGATCTCATCGTTGGTCATGGGTCCGTGCTCACCTATGCCGTTGTCACTCGGCAGCCGAGTTGAACCGATTGGCACCGATCTTCGCCTCTAGTTCCGGCCGGCGGAAGTAGATCGCGCGCCCGCACCGGAGCGGCTTAGCCCCACGAATGATGATAAACGCCTCATCCGTGCGACAATCGTTCATCAGCTCTTCCCGCCGGATCAACGGGCGGCTGATTTCATGATAACTGGTATTGGACCCTCTGGATCGCGAGCCGGTCTCAAAAGACTTCCCCGACGAGCCGGTGTTAGAGCCTTCCGATGTTGCCATGACAGCATAGTTTCCGAAGGTCTCTTCTAGTTCTTTTGCTGTTTCGAGGTCTTGCACCGCGGCATAGGAACGGTGCGAGACACCATCATACCATTCCCGCTTCCCCTCACGCCCCCACTGGCGCTCAAGCTGGCCAACCGACTGATAGAGTAGTTGAAGCGTGATGCCATACTTGCGGCCGGCGTCACGGGCAGTCTCAAGAATCTTCATCGGGCCGAGCCGGGCTGCTTCGTCCAGCAGGTAGAGAATGCGCCCCTTGACCCGGCCATCGGCTTCATAGGCCGCATTGAGCAGGGCGCCAGTCACCACCCGTCCAACCGCCGGAGTGGATTGCAGCGCGCCCAGTGGGATTTGCAGAAACACCGATGTCTTGCCGCCTAGCAGGTCGAGTGACCGGAAACTGTTGCCCGAGACGATCGACGCGAAAGCCGGGTTCGCCAGCCACGACGTGCTTTCATCCGCGTTGGCATAGACGCCCGAGAACGTCTCTTCGACCAGGCCCTTGAGGGTGCCGGCGTAGTCACGAGCAAGCGGGCTATGACTGTTCTGGTGAATGCTTTCCAGCAGCGTGCGCATCTCCTTTTCCGGGGTCGCCAGGCCAATCCGCAGCGTGCGGAGGGTCTTCAGCTCCGCGGGCATCTCCGGGTCCCACAGCATATGCGACAGGACGCACGCAACCAGCGCGCGTCCCCTTGCCTCGAAGAATTCGTTGGCCTTGTCCTTGCCGCCGATCGGCCCGTCGCCACACACCCACCCGACGACGGACAGCACATTCGTGACCGCCAGGGGAGTCTCAATGTCGATCCAGTCGAGCACGTTGAAGCCGTTCCCGGTCCGAAGGTCGAGCTGGTGGACCTTGTGGCCCATCGCTTCGCGAGCTGCGGCGAGCATCGGCCCGAGCTCGCCTGAAGGGTCAAGCACGACGACCGAGCCTGTCCACGTAAGCAGGGTTGAGGCCGCGGACGTGCTTTTGAATGAGCCAGCACCGGCAAACACGAGGCTATGCGTCGGTCCGGACTGGCACGCATCGACAAGCATGGGGGCCTTGCCACCCCGGCCCCAAGTGCTCTTGTTGCGAGGATCGAAGGTGACAGCGGCAACCTTGTCCTGATCCACCCGGTACGCCTCGCCAACGACGATGCCGCCAAACTCCGTTGACGGCCCGGCGAAGATTTCTTGCGCCTTGGCGATCGAGAGCCAGTCGGCATGACCGTGGTTGTCCGTTGCCCCCCGGATCGGCTCTTGAGCGCCGCCGAACACCGGCGGCCGGAGCGACGGGCCAAGGGTGCGGCGGCGAAACACCAGGGCGGCCGCGAAGACCACCAGGACGGCGGATGCGACGCCCGCGCCGATCTTGAGCCAGCGAGACACCATGGGGTTAGGCGGCGCACTGAGGAAATAGGTCCACCACTGGTAAAACGGATGAGCAAACGACCCAAAGAGATGCGTTCCCGCGAGGAACACGAGCGAGGCGATCAGGGTCCAAGCTGCGCCGAGGAAGACCAGGCCGACGATGACCTTTGCGACCAGCGGCCCCCGTGAGTTTCCAGCCATCGGGCGTTTCCTTCGTGGATTAGTTCTCAGTCAGCAGATTGGCGACCGTCTCGCCGCGGCGGCGCGCATCGGCCGCAAGCCAGACCTCGCCAATCTCGTAAACCTCGCCCGTCGTATGGAACGGCACGATGACGTCGATTGCGGCCGAAAGCATGTCGATCAACGTCCTGTCTTCGAGTGCAGCGCCCTGTTCGGAACCTTTCACGAGCGAGAACAGCTTCTTGAAGCCTTGAACCGGATTGCCGCCGTGAATCGTGGAAATCGAACCGGGATGACCGGAGACAACTTCATTGAGGTAGGTCCAAGCGGCGTCGTCGCGCATTTCACCCAGCAGAATACGATCGGGGCGCATCCGTAGGCTGGCTTGCAGCAGCCCTTCGGCCGTGACGCCGCCCAGGCCGATGCCGCTCTTCGAGTACAGCAGGCGGACGTGGTTTTCGTGGGAGATGACGAGTTCGAGGGTGTCTTCGATCGTGATGAGGCGTTCGCCCGGCGGAATGGCCGACATGAGCGTCTTGCCCATCGTCGTCTTGCCCGAGCCGGTTGCGCCGCAGAGCAGCATCGTCAGCCGATTGCGGACGCACGCCTTCAAAAAGCCTTCGATGTCACCTTCATCATACAGTGCCAGCACTTCCGCATTCTGGTTTTGCTCAGTCTCCTTGCGGTGCTCCCACTTGTTCCAGCGTGTCGTTTTGTAGCGGCTGGCGATGCTTGAGAGTGGCGAAACCGACGTTCCCGGCCGGCGGATCGTGAGGCTGGCGGTGCCGTTCGGCACGGACGGCGGCAAGCAGATTTGCAGGCGTTCGCCGCCAGGCAACTCCGTGGCGCACAAAGGGCTTCGAGGCCCTACGTCCTGCTTGCGCAGGGCGCCGGCCAGGATAGCGATGTCTTCCAGGTCGTCATAGTCGAGTGGCAGATCGTGGCGGGCGAAGATACCTTTCTGACGCACGAAAACCTCACCAGGCTTGTTGATCGCGATTTCTTCCGTGGTGGGATCGTCAAGCCAATGCATGATCGGCTTGAGAAGGTGCCGGAGTTGGGGTGCGGCTTCACTGGGCATAGGCGGCTCCCGTTACGCGGAGGTTGTACACGTCGGAAAAGTCCAGGTCCTTCGCAACGAAGATAGCGATGTTGTCGCCTTGGTTCTTTTCCAGGGTCGGAGGGATGTTGATGCTGGCCTGCAAGGCCGTGTCGGCAACGTTGGACCCGTTGCTTTGGAAAGAGTTGAAGAACGTGCCGCTGCCGCCGCCAGAATTGGCCGCGAGGGCGGTGCCGGCTTGCAGGCCGCCTTGCACCACGGACAAGAGGATTGCGCCGCCGAACCGCTCCCAAAAGTGGTTGTTGACCTGTCCCGGCAGGCCCGAGCGCCCGAGTTCATCGGTGCCGGGCGACGCCAGCTCGATCACGGCATGGTCCGGGGTCTCGGCGCGGTCCCACAGCACGAAGACGCGGTTCTGACCGCGCAGCAAGCCGCTTTGTATCTCCCCGACGACGATCGTGCCGCGGTCAAGCAAGGTGACGTTGCCCGTCGTGCTGCGGATCGCCTGCGGGAGAACGCACTTCACAAAGCCGGCAAGCTGCGTGTCGATCGCCGTCTGCAAGGTGCAGGGGATGATCGTGCCTTGCGTCACCATCATGTCGGGATGGGGCAGCAAACGGGCCTTGCTGCCGGTCAGCAGCGTGGGTTTGAGGCGGCTACTTAGCGCGTTGTCGGCAGCAGCGCCCAACGGCCCACCAGGCCCCGTCACGAGCGACGCCGGGGACGGCAATGCAGGTTCGGCCGGGCCGCCACCACCCCCGAGGAAAGCGAAGATAGGGCTTTCTGCCGGGGTCATCTCGTGCTGCTGCGGCGAGGCAAAGAGGGCCGCCG